>MWCN01000059.1 GCA_002070045.1 Candidatus Cloacimonetes bacterium ADurb.Bin211 | reverse complement strand
ATCAAAACCTGCCACTTGCTGAAAATAGGTAAATTGACTAATCTCCATTCCATCCAGCCAGACTTCCCAGCCTAGTCCCCAGGCACCTAAAGTTGGGGATTCCCAGTCATCTTCAACAAAACGTATATCGTGCTTTGCTAATTCAATGCCTATAGCTTCCAGACTATTTAAATAAATATCTTGAATATTATCTGGTCCTGGTTTTATAATAACCTGAAATTGAAAGTAATGTTGCAGTCTATTAGGATTTTCACCATAGCGTCCATCTTTAGGACGACGGCAGGGTTGAGCATAAGCAATAGAAATTGGTTTTTTACCTAAAGCACCAAAGAAAGTTGAAGGATGGAAAGTTCCAGCACCCATTTCCATATCGTAAGGTTGCATCAGATTGCATCCCTGTTTTGACCAATAATTTTGCAGGGTCAATATGAGGTCTTGAAAATTCATATTTTTTTACTCCGTAATTGATGACACAGATTACATAATTCCTCCAGGTTTTTTCGTAAATCAGAAAGATTTTCCTGGAGTTCTGCGCTTATTTCTATATTTTTTGGAGGAATGAGTATCGGTTTCTGAGAACTTTTATTGCGGAGTTCCTGTTTCAATTTTTGTCTGGCTCCTTCAATGGTATAGCGTTGATTATAGAGCAAATCCTGGATTTTACGCAGAAGCTCAACATTTTCCTCAGAATATTTACGTATTCTTCCCGATTCTTTGCGCGGTTTAAGAAAGCTGAATTCGCTTTCCCAGTAGCGTATTACATAAGGTTTTACACCCAGCAAGTTACTTACTTCTCCGATAGTGTAATAATATTTTTTCATAATGTCACCCTCCGGTTTTTTTAATTCTGGCAATGAGTGCCAGAAGAAGGGCTATCCCAACAAAGATGAAGGGATATTTATATATTCTTCTAATTACTGGTATCCTGGGCGTAGTATAAAGTGGAGCTGAGATGACACATACTTCATTTAATTTTGTACGAGACAGAATCCTTCCTTTAGGATCAACAATAAGAGAAATACCAGTATTAGCACTACGATAAATCTGGATGCGGTTTTCTATGGCTCTGAACTTTGCCATCATAGCATGTAACCAGGGACCATAAGAAGTTCCGAACCATCCATCGTTGGTAATATTTATCAGGAAATCACATTTATTGAATTCGCCCGAAAGGGTATCTCTGGGAATTGCCATATGATGAAAGATTTCTGGGAATGCCAGTTCATAACAGATGGAAGGGGAAAAACGATAGCCTCCACTTTCATAATAAGCTAGTTTAGTTCCAAATTCCCAGTTTGCCTGACCCAAATCCAGTTTCCATAAGAAGGGGAATATATCCATCCAGAGCATTCTTTCCGCTACTGGGACAAGGATGTTCTTAAAATATAGTTCATTATGAAAATTATCTGGCTGGAATAAGGAAGCTGCATTATAGCTTCGTTCTCCACGAGGATGATTTATATCCGGCTCGTAATGCTGAAAGCCAGTAAAGATATCAACTTGAGCTTCATCCAGAATTTTCTGAAGGTCACGCTGAGCAGCATAATCACTGGCTAAATCACCTATCATAGCTCCTTCTGGCCAGATTACCAGTTTAGCAGAATCTGCAGCTGCTTCCAGGGTTAGTTTTCGGAAAAGTTCCAGAGATTTATCATATTGTTCTGGTTTCCAGCGTTCTCTTGCCTCAATGGAGGGTTGCACTACAAATATTTTTGCATCGTGTTTTTCTAAAGGCAGATTTTTTAAACAGTTTTCTCCATATCCCCACCAACTGATAAAGATAATAATTATTGCTACTAAAGAGATTACCTGCCTTCTTCTAGGTGAAGCGTTTACATAATGATTGCGTCCGCGTTGTTCTAACCATTTTTGACTGCTGGGAAGCATTAAATGAATCAATACATTTATTAAAAGAATTAAAGCAGATAAACCAACTACGCCTCCAACATCAGCAAATTGAATAAGATGAGTATAATCAGCTAAAGAATAGGCTAAATTGAACCAGGGGAAACGTGTCTCTCCAAAGTTCTGGATATACTCAAAGGTTATCATAATTGATATAAAACCCAGATATCGCCATCGTGGTAAAAGGAGGAAAATGCGATTTATAGCATAAAAAAGGATATAATAAACCAGACCATAAAAAGCCATCATTCCTATCAGACCAGGGATTGTGACCAAAGTTATCCAGTAGAATACAATACTCATATAGATGATAGACATAATGAAACCCATCCGAAGTAAGTCAGCACTTTTTGCTTTTCCTGTCTCAAATATATAAAGTAAGGGTAACCAGGCAAAAAACACCATCCATCCAAGATGAATTGGTAATCGTGAAAGTGCTAACATTAATGCACTTAATAAGGTTAAAAGAAGATTACGGCGTCGCATCTGAACCTCTTGTGTAAGCTATTTTAACCAGACAGATTTCTTGAGGATAAAGTAAAGTAAGCACTTGATCCCTTATAGTCATTAACTTTGGGGGTATTTGACGACCTATTAATGGATAAACATCATCAACATTTATGGGATGATTGAAAGAGTCATAAACAAATTGTCCGTTTAAAGTCTCTTTATATTGCCCATAGAGATAGAAAACATAAGTGATGTTTTTTGGAGAGTTATAGGCAAAAAGATAATCATTATTGCAATCAAGATTTATAGGTTGTTCTATCTCAAATCTACCAAAACGGTAGAGTTCTTTAGAATCTAAAGGAGAGATGGAGATGATTTCTGAGCTGGTTGCATCATAGACAAAAATAGTGCCATCCGTTCCAATACAAAAAAGTTCAGGTTGATTGAGAGCATCAAATTTGATTTCAGAAATGTAAAGACCTTCAGGAGAGAATTTTCGCAAGACTTTCGTAACTTTATCCAGAGCAAGTAATCCACCATCAGTATCAATGCCAATATCGTTTAACCTCTGGAAATTAGTTCGTTCAAATCCCAGACCTCCAATGGAATTGATTCTTTTACCATCTCTATAGATATGAATTTCTTGACTGGCTTTGTGCATAGCGAAAACAGAATTAGTAGGAGCACTGAAGATAGCTTTATCATATTCCATTCCCACAGGGATGGCTTTTATGAACTCTAAATGGTCTATATCTCTGCGCACCAGGAAACTATTATCAGCGCAATTTCCCAGGAATAAAAGAGAAAGGAGAATTATCAAAAGTCCAGAACATCTCTTCATAACAAATCCTTTATTTTGACCAACGGATATCTTTTAGTTTGCCCTGGATATTAATCTTACCACCAAAGCGAGTGTATTCCAGGGTGTAGGCAATATCAATGTCCATATTCTTTTTCAGAAGAGGAAGATAATCTCCTAAATTGTAGCCAATAAGGTCAAGCTGAACACCATCTTTAACCACTTTCAATTTCAGATGATTTCTGCCAACAGTGTAAGGATAACCAGCAACACTAACATTGCGAGTAAGCATTACAGGACGGCTATTTTCTGGTCCAAAAGGAGCAAATTGTTCAATCCAATCCAGCAGAAATTCGCTGATATCATAAAGCTCTATCTGATGGTCTATTTCAAGAGGTGGTTTTATTTGTTGTAATTGTAGATGGTCAGCAATATAGCGGGATAGTTCATTTTCAAAACGATCCAGATATTCCTGTAGGATAGTGAACCCAACGGCATATTTATGACCTCCATAACTGGGAAGGTTATGTTCTACGAATTTTAAAGCATTGAACAGGTCAAAATCTGCTACACTTCTTCCTGAACCACAACCCCAGCCCTCTTTGAAAGAAATCATTAAAACAGGGCGATAATATCTTTCAGCCAGTTTAGAAGCAACGATTCCTATCACTCCAGGGTGCCAATCATCAGAAGAGATAACAATACAGGGGACAGATTCCAGGTCAGAGTATTTTTTTTCTATAATCTCACAAGCTTCCTGGAAGGTTTTCTGGTCTTCCTGTTGTCGCAAGGAATTCAATCTTTCAATGCTTTCAGCTAATTCTTTGCTTTGTTCTATATCCCTTGATATAAGAAGTTCTACTGCTAAAGAGGCAGAACCCATTCTTCCAGCGGCATTAATACGAGGAGCTAAACCAAACACTATATCGGAGCTGTCTAAAACTTTACTTTTTAAACCAGCTATCTGAACTAAAGCATTCAAGCCAAGATTTTTCTTTTCTATTAAATGCTGCAATCCTATATGAGCAAAAACTCTATTTTCTCCTATTAATGGGACAATATCGGCTATAGTTCCTACAGCTACTAAATCCATATATTTCAATGTATTTGCCAAAGTTTCCAATCCTTTGGCTTTGTATATTGCCATTAGAAGTTTATAAGCTACTCCAACTCCTGCTAAGTAGGGGAAAGGATAGGTGCAACCTGGAAGTTTTGGATTTATAATAGCTACCGCTTCGGGAAGTTCTTCCTTGGGATTATGATGGTCTGTAATAATTATTTCCATACCCCGTTCATTGATGGCTTCAATCTCTTCTAAAGCGTTAACTCCACAATCAACACTTATAATCAGTGAAGTGCCATTCTCTTTTAACTGGTCTAAGCTTGAAAGAGACAGTCCATAACCATCAATCATCCGATGAGGAATATAGTAATCTATATTTGCTCCTATCCGATTCAAACCTAAATATAGCAAGGTAGTAGCAGTTGTGCCATCAACATCATAATCACCATAAACAGTTATTTTTTCACCTTTATCTATGGCTCTTATAATCCGCTGAACAGCTTTTTCCATATCAGGAAATAGAAAAGGGTCATATTGCTGGTCTAAACGCGGATTCAAAAATGCATCAATCTCTTCTGTTGTACCTAAACCTTTCCGATAAAGAAGTTCTGCCACAATTTTTGGA
This sequence comes from Candidatus Cloacimonetes bacterium ADurb.Bin211, assembly GCA_002070045.1. Taxonomy (GTDB): domain Bacteria; phylum Cloacimonadota; class Cloacimonadia; order Cloacimonadales; family Cloacimonadaceae; genus Syntrophosphaera. The sequence goes on along the minus strand of MWCN01000059.1, from coordinate 9,369 downwards.
CATTTCAAAGAAGCAGAAATATCTTTAATTTTCTGTTTTTCCTCATCAGAAAGCTCAGGAGGCATTTTCCATTCCTTCTCCATATATCCTCTTTATTTATATATTATAATAATTATCAATATATTAGCTTATCCAACCTAAACCAGAACTTGCGATTTTATCTCTTACTTACAATCTCTATTAGAAGTTCAAAAACACATCTAACCACTATCACTATTTAGCTTATCCTGTAAAGAAAAAAATTGAAGAGGAAGATAGAAAGATTTTTTATTATAATTCTTATAATGATAAGTTTTATTTGATAGTGCAGAAAAGTTGGTTATAAATGGGTTTTCTAATCATATTGTAGATAAGAAGTAGGTTTATAAAGCTACTTTAGATTTTTACAATTAAAGTCTAAGTAGAATTTTTAGGTAGAGTTTCAGGAACGGGTTATTTTTGCCCCTATAGCGTTAAGTTTTTTTTCTATATGATCATAACCACGGTCAATATGATAAATACGAGAAATAACCGTAGTGCCTTCAGCGGCAATACCTGCCAGAACAAGTGCCGCACTGGCACGGAGGTCTGTAGCCATAACTTCAGCACCACTAAGTTTTTTAACACCTTTTACTTTTGCTATATTGTGTTCCACTCTAATATCAGCTTGAAGACGATTTAATTCTGCAATATGGGTGAATCTATCCGGGAAAACGGTATCTTCTATAAAGCTAATGCCATCTGCTAAACACATCAGAACAGTGAACTGAGCTTGAAGGTCAGTAGGAAAACCTGGATAGGGTAATGTGATAATATCTACAGGTTTGATAACTTCAGGAGGATATACGGTTATGGAAGAAGTTTGAACATCTAATTCACATCCTGAAGCTTTGAGTTTTTCAATAGGAAGAGTTAAGTGATTGGGTTCGCAGTTTGTGACTGTAACTGGACTGGTGCTCAATGCTCCTGCAATAAGAAAAGTTCCTGCTTCAATGCGGTCAGGAATCATTTCCATTTCAGCAGGCTGGAGTTTTTCTACTCCTTCAATTATCAGTGTAGTTGTGCCCTTGCCTGAAATCTGAGCTCCCATCAGATTTAAAAAATCAATAGTAGCATCAATTTCTGGTTCCATTGCAGCATTAAATATTCTGGTTACACCCTTAGCCTGAACAGCAGCCATCAAGGTGTTAATAGTAGCGCCAACACTTGATTTTGGGAAGTATATATCAGTTCCAACAAGTTTATCAGCTTTAGCGTTTATATAGCCATGTTCAACAGTAATATGTGCACCGAGAGCTTCCATTGCCATAAGATGTAGGTCAACTGGACGAGTACCTATAGCACAACCTCCCGGGAAAGAAACCTTGGTAATGCCCAATCTTGCTAAAAGAGGGCCTAAAACATATATAGAAGCTCGCATTTTATTGACCAGCTCGTAAGGTGCTTCATACGAATCAATATGAGATGCATCTATGGTCATAACATTTTCTTCAAGTTCCACTCTTGCACCTAATACTCTCAAAAGTAGTGACATAGTTTTTAAATCTATAAGATGAGGCACATTATGTAGAATAGAGGTTCCAGGAGCAAGTAAACAAGCAGCCATAGCAGGAAGAATGGCATTTTTGGCTCCACTAACAGGAATTGTCCCGTTAAGATTGCGATTGCCCTCTATAATGAATTGTTCCATACTCATTAATCATTCCTTATTTATCATTTACTTAGATTAAATTTGGGGTCAGGATTTTTTGAAACCAAGATAACGAGGATATCCAGCTAAGTCATCCTTTATCAAAATAGTTTCCAAACCAGAGATTTCAGCTAACCGGATAATATTGTGTCTCTGTTCATCTCCATGTTCTAAGAAAATGAATCCTTCTGGTTTTAATTTAGATTTAGCCTCTTTTAAAATGCGACGATAAAAAATTAATCCATTCTCTTCTGCCAATAGAGCCAATTTTGGTTCGTAATTTTTTATTCGGATATCAAGTTTTGCATAGCCAGATGGGCTAATATAAGGAGGGTTGCTGATAATTAGGTCAAAACTGTCTTCAGTTGTAGGGTAAAGGTCTGTTTGGTAAAAAGAGATTAAGCAGTTATAAAAATCAGCATTTTGTTTTGCAATTTTAAGGGCGGAAGCAGAAATATCAGTAGCAGTGAGTTCTATGTCTGGCCGTAATGTTTTTAGAGTAATGGCAATTGCACCGCTTCCTGTTCCAATATCTAAAACTTTAGCATTTTCCGGTATAAATTGTAAAGCCAGCTCAATCAGCCCTTCAGTTTCAGGACGTGGAATTAATACTTCAGGACTGACAGAGAATTCTAATCCATAAAAGCAAGCTTTACCAGTAATATATTGTATGGGTTCGTTATTTCTTAAGCGAGCATAGTTATGGTAAAAATTTTGAAGAAGGGAATCTGAAAGCTCTTCATCCCTTCTTAAAGATAGTGTTAAAAATGGGCAATGCAACAACTCACCGAGCAACAGAGCAACAGTATGATACTCTGCTTCTTTTTGATATTTATTTAGTAAAGCGCCAACAGTCACTCAGAATTCCTGGAGGATAGTTTACGGATTATTTCGACTTTTCGTCCCCCTTTTGAAAAGACCAGAGAATCAGAAAGATGGTAAAGCATTGTCAATCCCCTACCATAACAATCCAGATTGATAGAAATAGGTTTAGCAAGTCGTTGCAGCCATATTTTATAATCAAATCCCTTCCCATCATCTTCCACCGTTATGCGAATGCTATTTTTTTCTTTATTTAAGGAAATAGTAAAACGAATGCGACGGGAGGCAATAGCAGGTTCTGTCAATTTATGACTAATGATTTTTAGCAGCTGGCTAAATTCCTGAGTCCTTTCTTCTTTCGTAAGTTCTAATATTCCATGAAAATAAGCATTAGTTAGCATTTCATCTGCACAGATAAAAAGCTCATTTAAAGTATCTTGTGACAGGTCAATATATTGAGATAAAAAAGGATTCATTATCTGATTGATAGTTATCTGGGAAAACTTTGTGGGGTCTATCACATATGATAGCTGGGCTTCTTCAAAATCTTCTAAGGGTACCATCTGGTTTTGTTTGAGAAGAGATTTTTTCTTTACCGCTTCAATGGAGTTCAATAACTGTTGACCATCAATAGGTTTGCTGATAAAATCAGCTGCACCTAAGCGTAGGGCACGAAGAAAATAATCCTGTTCTAAATAACCTGTTATGATAATTACTTCTTGAGACCAATTATTATTGCGAAGCTTTTCTAAAAAATCAAGTCCGTTGATATCAGGTATTTCAATGTCACAAATAACCAAATCATAGCATATCTTTCTCAACTTTCGGATAGCTTCACAACCAGAAGTAGTAGTATCAACTTGATATTGATGAAGCGTCAGTAGCGTTGCGAGGTCTTTTAAAATCTCCGGATTATCATCAACAACCAGTATACGATTGAGTTCTTCGGTCATCCTAAATTAACGGTGAAAAGTTGATTGAGTTTTAGCATATTAAAAAGTTCATAAATGGGAGTGGAACAACGAATTACTTCCGCCGCCCTTACTAATAAAATCTTTATAAAAAAGGAGTAGCTTGCCGATTGCCGTGCTGCTAATATTATCACATTCAAAGAAGTCTATATCTAAATATTTAATATTAGACTTCAGGACCTCATTTAGTTTTTCTTGCAATTGTGGTGCATTATCACTATTGAGGCTGCCACGAACACTTAGAAGAGCACGGTTATCAGAGACTTTCAAATCAATATCCATAATCTTCTCCTTTAAGCGAATTATATATTATTCTTATTATATTTTTTATTAAAGCTGTCAAGTTTAATGTCAGGAATAACCACGAATCCTTTTTAAAACGGAGTTTTGTACTTGAGGTGGCACTATTTCATATTTACGGAATTCCAGTGTGTAGACGGCTCTGCCCTGGCTAAGAGAACGGATTCGGGTGGCATAGCCGAATAATTCTGAAAGTGGGACTTCTGCTAAAATTTCCTGTTGAAATTCATTGTGCTTGCGTAAAGCAAAGATATGACCTCGTCTGGTATTTATATCAGCAATGATATCCCCTACAAACTCATCAGGACTGGTAACCGTTAGCAACATAATAGGTTCCATAAGTACGGGATCAGCTTCTCGTAAGCCCTTACCGATGGCAATAGAAGTAGCAATACGAAAAGCCAATTCATTGGAATTCTCAGGATCATAATCACCGTCAATAAACTCTATCTTTACTCGCTCAACGGTTCCACTGATAAGTGGTCCATCATTTAAAGCATTCATAGCAGCTTCTTCAATGGGTTTATAATATTCTGGAGGGATTTTTTCGGGAGAGATGTTATTGATGAAGATATTTTTCACTTCCGTATCTAATTCAGCTTGACTCAGGGGAGACAGACGAAAGCGAACTTTAGCATAGTTACTTTTTCCATTCAGTTCTCGCGCAAAAGTTTCTTCGCATTCCACAGTTTTTGTAATTGTTTCTTTATAAGACACTTGAGGTGTTCCTACATTGACGGCTACATTAAATTCGCGCAGTAGACGATCTACAATTATTTCAAGATGTAATTCACCCATTCCAGAAATTAGAGTCTGTCCCGTATCTGGATCAACCCGAACATTAAAAGTTGGGTCTTCATCTTCCAGTAAAGTTAATGCATTCTGTAGAGCTTCCTGATCTGCTTTAGTTTTTGGTTCTATAGCAACTGAAATAACGCTTTCCGGAAAATGCATTCTTTCCAGAATAATATCAATAGTTCCATCGGTGATAGTATCTCCAGTGCTTAGAAAACGGCAACCAGAAATTGCACCAATATCTCCTGAATGAAGTGCATTAAGGTCATGCTTGCGATTACTCATCATCTGTAAAATGCGTGAAGCACGTTCTCTTTTTCCATTAGTTTGATTCAGAAAACTGGAACCTTTCTTCAAAGTACCAGAATAAACCCGGACATAGACTAATTTACCCAGATATTTATCTATCTGTACCTTAAAAGCTAAACCCACAAAAGGAGCTTTAGGGTCAGGAGGCAAGGTTATAATTTCTTTAGTTTTAGGGTTGATCCCTTTGCAAGGAGGAACATCTACAGGAGAAGGCAGAAAATCACAGATAGCATCTAAAAGAAGCTGAACCCCTTTGTTTTTTAAAGAAGAACCACAAAGAACTGGCAAGAATTTACATTCAATAGTTCCTTTCCTGATGGCACGACGAATACTATCTTCCTTTATTTCTTCTCCCTCTAAATAGGCAGAAAGCAACTCATCATCAAATTCAGCAATGCTTTCCAGCAAAATTTCTCGTTGTTTTAGGGCATATTCTTTTAAATAAGCAGGAATTTCTTCTTGATGTACCTCTGCTCCTAAGGTAAGAGGATCAAAAAGATAGGATTTCATCGTGATAAGGTCTATTACTCCTTCAAACTCATCTTCTTTGCCGATAGGAATATTTATTGGTTTTGCAAGAGGTGTTAAACGCTCATGAATCATTGTTATTACATTTTCATAATCCGCACCAAGACGGTCCATTTTGTTTACATATGCCAGACGAGGCACTTTATAACGATCAGCTTGATGCCAAACTGTTTCTGATTGAGGTTGAACTCCCGCTACCGCACAAAATATTCCTACTGCTCCATCCAGGACGCGAAGACTGCGTTCTACTTCTGCGGTGAAATCCACATGACCAGGTGTGTCTATTATATTTATTTGTTTATCTTTCCAAACACAGGTGACCGTGGCAGAATTAATAGTTATTCCACGTTCTCTTTCTTGTTCCATCCAATCCGTAAATGTATTGCCATCATGAACTTCACCCATTTTGTGTAAGTATCCCGTATAATAGAGTATTCTTTCCGTAGTGGTAGTCTTTCCAGCATCAATATGAGCTATAATACCAATATTACGAATTTTTGATAAATTACTGTCAGATTCCATAATAAATAGTTTAACTCTTCTCCAAAATTATACTTATAATCCATAAAATCAGATTAAGTAGTTCTGTCCATTAAAAAGTTTTTCACTTATTCAAAAAAATAAATGTTATAATAGAATTTTAATCCTAACCTTGTAAATGAGTAGAAAATCATTGACAGGGAAAGAAAGATATAAATGAAAGTATTAAAAAGGATATAAATTTGAAAAAGATTATCGCTACTCTGATTGTACTGATTTGTGCAGGGATGGTCCTTGGAGAAACAACTAAAAATCCCAATAAAGCTGCTCTTTACTCTGTTATTTTTCCAGGAGGCGGGCAACTTTATAATCATTCCTGGTGGAAAGCAGGAGCAGTTATCGGAGTACAAAGTTATCTCATTAGTGCCGCTATCTACAATCAGGATAAACAGGAAGATTATAAAAAATTAGCAGAAACTACTACTGACCCTTTTCAACAGCAACTTTATCAGTCCCAAAGTAAAACCTACCGCGATAAATTCAATAATGACCTCTGGTGGATCGGTATCACTGCGGGATTATCTATCTTAGATGCCTATGTGGATGCTCATCTGTATAATTTTAAAAGCGAAAAGGAGAAAATTCTACTACACTTTTCCGAAAATGGGGTCGTTCTACAATATAAATTCTAAGCTAATTTATTTGCTAACCAATTGTTCCAATAATAATTAAATAATAAAATGTAATAGGTATGGTGTGATGCAATTACATTACTATTAATAATTATATTAAATATCGTCTAATACACTTATTTCACAGGTTGTTTTCCCCAAGTCTCTTACTTGTCTCTCTCTTAACACTTTAGATAGCAAAGAGACAGGAGAGAGTCAAGAGGAACTTGAAGCCTAAGAACGGGAAAAAAATTTAAATATATGAGAAAAAGATGAGGTCTAATTGTTTGAATAATAAATTCTGATGTTATGGCAATAAGTGAATGTTTACTAAGCTTTTCCTAACTATTTTCAGCTTTAATATTTATGATATTTATGGTTGCCTAGCTCGTCTAACTTTGTATAAAATATGTGATTAATTGCCACATTATCATTATTTTATGCAAGGAAACTCAAAATTATCTCTCTATATTTTATAAATAATTATGATGGTACAAAGATCCGTAAAGTTACCGGACAGTGGTCTGAACCCATAATATCGTCCCGAATATCGGCATCTATAATTCGGTGTTTTGCTTCTTCATTAACGAAGAAATAATCAATACGCCAGCCTACATTTCTAGGTCTGGCATTTGTTCTATAACTCCACCAGGAGTAGCGTTGTGGCTCTGGATGAAACATACGGAAGGTATCTATCCAGCCCATTGCAACGATTTTATCTAACCAGGCTCTTTCTATGGGCAGGAATCCACTAGTTTTTTCATTTTCTTTAGGATTAGCAAGGTCTATTTCTTTATGAGCAGTATTGAAATCACCCGTTACAATAACCATTGGTGATTTTTTACGATCTTCTTCCATAACTTCCAGACACTTATCGTAAAATCGGAGTTTATAATTCAGTCTTTCATCACTCATTTGACCATTAGGGAAATATATATTATAAATTATAAAGCTATCATAAAAGCAACGAATAATTCTTCCTTCACCGTCAAATTCGGGGATACCAAATCCATAAAGAATTTCTTGGGGTTCTTTCTTAGTAAAAACAGCTACACCAGAATAACCTTTCCTTTGAGAATGCGACCAGTACATATAGTAATTAGATAATATCCCTAATTCAGAAGGAATTTGATGTTCTTGTAGTTTTGTTTCCTGCAAACCCAACCAATCTGGTTGCTCTCGTAAAATGGTTTCTATAAAACCTTTATTTATGGCAGCACGAAGACCATTAACATTCCAGGACCAAAGATTAAGTTCCAAAGCTCTACCTCAACAATTTTTATTTAATATAATCTAACAATATGGATTGTGTCAAGAGGAAATACCTTGCTCTATATAAAATATTTTTTATAGATGTGGGTATTAAAACATTTTATTTGACATCAAGGTGATATATATATTTTGTGAACAGCAGATCAATTTTAACTTTCTATATTGCTTTAATATTTTGAGTTATCAGATGATACAACAAATATAATAAGGAGATAACTTATGAAAAGACTATCATTACTACTGGTGATGATGATCACGGTGTGTCTTGCTTTTGCTGGTATTGATGAGTATTATACCTTCAATGCTACCAGCGGAACCTACACTCCTATCGTGGGAGCCAATGCGGGTATTTCTTCTGATGATGCCCTCTCGGCGCCAATTCCCATTGGTTTTACCTTCCCCTATGGGGATTATATCTACAATGAGGTTTTGATTTCATCTAATGGATGGATTGGTTTGGGTACTTCTCATACGAGTTATAACTATACCAACAGCTTAGCTTCTACTAGTACGGTTCCCATTCTAGCCCCTCTTTGGGATGACTGCAGCCTGGCAGCTGGTATCTGTGAATATCTGCTTTCCGGCACAGCGCCCAACCGCATCTTTACCATTCAATATACTAACCTGAAATGGAGATACAGCGCTACTACTTTCTTCAATTTGCAAGCTAGACTCTATGAGAATGGTAAAATTGATTTTCTTTATGGTTCATCTACTGGTGATCCTGCTTCTCCTAGTGCCTCAATTGGTATTAATATGCTTCCTGGAGGTTCAGGATGGTTTTACAGTATAACTCCAGGAACTCCAGCCACTACTTCTACTACCACTGAAAATAATGCTGTTGATGTCTGGCCAGGTGAAGGAACGATCTATGAGTTTAATCCTGTGGTGGCCGTTTCTAATGATTTAGCTGCCCTTTCCATTACTGGACATACTACTCCTACCGCTGAACAGAGTTATGATTATACTATAACTGTTCGCAATCGTGGTTCCAATCCACAAACTACTTATCAGGTTAAGTTATTATTAGGAACTCAAGAAGTTGGTTCAGTAAATGGGACTACTATTCAAGCTGGAGAATTTCTCACCTTTACTATTCCCTGGACTCCCTCTACGGCAGGTCCAGCTACACTGTATGGCAAGGTAGTCTTAACTGGCGATGAAAATCCCACTAATGACCAGACACCACCATTAAATATTACCGTACAACCTGTTGGAGTCCAGGCAGTAACCATTGGTGTAGGTGATCAATTAGCTCGTGTCCCAATGGATTTCTTCTACAAGAATTCACTATTTGAATGTCTATTTTATCCGGATGAACTGGGCTTTACCAGTGGAACCATAACTTCCTTAGCTTTCTATAACAACTTTGTAACCAATCTACCTGATAAGCCAACTAAGATTTGGTTAGGCACAACTAATCAGGCAGACCTTAGTGCAGGATGGATACCCTCCACTCAATTGACTCTGGTTTTTGATGGCACTATTGCCTATCCTTCAGGGGAAAATACTATAATCATTCCATTACAAACACCTTATATGCATACCCCTG
>MWCN01000058.1 GCA_002070045.1 Candidatus Cloacimonetes bacterium ADurb.Bin211 | reverse complement strand
TGCTCTGCAAAAGATTATGCACAATCGCACCTCTATAGTAATTGCACACCGGCTTTCTACTATCCAAAATTCTGATCGTATTATAGTCTTGCATAAGGGAGTGATTGTTGAACAGGGGAGTCATTTTGAATTGCTGGATAAAAAAGGGTTGTATTATGACTTATATCGTCTACAATACACCTGATTATTATAGACAAAGAAAAAGGGGATGAGCTCTGTTCATCCCCTTTTTCCTAAATTAATCTTGGTTTAATTATGAGGAGAAGGATTTTTAGAATTTAATTCTTTTTGTCTTTCTTCCCAGAGTTTATCCGCTACAGGTGCCCATTTTTCAGCAGCAGGAATCGTTTTAGCACAAAGTTCATCTACCGTTTCTGGTCCTTCAAGCTGAGTTGAATAGGCATTGGAATTGTGTACCATTTCCATCAGGACTTCAGGGTTATCCAGAAGTGGACAGGGACGGAGCAGATTTTCGCTAAACGGCTGATGTTTTTTGTATTCCATAAAAAGGGGAGATTGCAGGGCTTCCAATAGAGTTACATCTTTGATATTCACATTAGCATAGTGAATAAAGGCACAGGGTTCCACATCTCCATTAGCATTGATATGAAGATAGCTTCTGCCTCCTGCAATGCAACCATGAGCAGCTTCTCCATCATTCCAGAAATCAAGTGCAAAAATAGGTTTGGTAGCTCTAATTTCCTGTATTCTTTTATACATATAAGCACGCTGTTCTGGAGTGGCAATAAAATCTAATTTAGCATCTTTTCCGATAGGTATATAAGTAAAATTCCAGGCGAAACGACATCCACGGGCAATCATATCATCTATGAATTCATCAGAAGCTACATTTTCCGTATTATAATGATGATAACAAGTAGAATAACCAAATAGCAATTTGTGTTTCTTCATTAGCTCCATAGCTGATATCACTTTTTGATAACAACCCTTGCCACGTCTCATATCTGTAGCTTCTTCATCACCTTCTATAGAAAAAGCTAAGATGAAATTGCCCACTCGTTCCATATCTTTACAAAGCTTTTCATCCACCAGTGTGCCATTAGTGAAGGCAAAAAAGAAGCAATCCTGATGTTTTTCACAAAGCTTAATTATATCATCTTTGCGAATTAAGGGTTCACCTCCAGAAAAAAGATACCAATAGATACCAAGTTGCTTACCCTGTTTTACTAAAGAATCTAAGATATCATAGGATAGATTATATTGCTTTCCATATTCTGCAGCCCAACAACCGGTACACGAAAGGTTGCAGGCGCTAGTAGGATCCACTAATAATGCCCAAGGAACATTACAATTATATTTAGCTTTAATTTTATCTCTACGAGGTCCTCCTACCATAGTGGAATTGACCATAAAACATTCCGCTACTTTACGGATGGTTTTGGTGTTAACCTCTTTAAATAAATCTATTGTAAATTTGTGCCAATTACCTTTCTCATCCATCAGTGCATTATATATTCCATCTATATAATCTTCATACTGATGCTTGGAGTCTAGCTTCTTGGCTAAAGAAACTATCTTGGGCATTTTCTTAATAGGGTCCGTTGCCAAATAATTGACCAGTTGGTCAACTGCTATTTGTCTTACACCCTTCATTTCTATTACTCCTTCTATATCTATATATTATTAATTATTTTTAAATTCCTATTCTTAAACTACTCTTTGAAAAATTAATTTTTCTTATTCTTCGCTTCCTATTATTATCTAATTACACCTATCATTTTTTCCAACTTCCAGTCAAGTTATATTCTGCTTTACCATATATTTTAGTCTAATTTTAGCTATGTGCAAATACAATGTAAAGAATTTTCACATTGATAAGAGTCTGAAATATCATACAAAAGCAGAAAAGTAAAGTATCTCCAGATACAATTAATAATAATACTCAATTTCAATATTATGCTGTGTAAATATTTAGCTCTATTATCCGCAATACTATTCTTTAGTTGAGAAGGTGATGCTGGATTATTGGCTAGCTTATGTTCAATTTCGGACATAAGCTGGACATAAGCTGGTCATAAGCTGGTCATAAGCTGGACTTGAATAAGGAGGAAGAAAGAAAAAGGTTATAAAGGGAAAGATGGAGGGGAAGAAAGACACAATCAACCATAATGAATTGATATATAATGAAATAGAGAAATATAATCTGAATGCAAGGGTAGTGATAAAATATGGAATTGACGAAAGAAACTTAAAATCTAAATTGGTTCTATGTCCTTAAAATTAACAAGATTAATTTGTTTAATATTTATGAGTATTCCATTTGTTACCGTGGCAGCAGCCCCGAAAAATATCTATCCATTAGATAAAGGATATTTATTAGAGAAAAATCTATATCCTGATATGCTGGAAATACAGGAGATAAATCCAGAATTAGTTAAGTTGCATATTCTCGGTTTCAGTGGTACGGAAGAGCTTCCCATTTATGCTCTGGAAATTGGTTATCCCACTGCTGCAAAAAATGTTTTAATGATAGGGCAGCACCATAGTGACGAAGTTCTGGGAGTTGAGATTGTATTTTCCTGGGCAGAAAAGCTGGCAAAAGGGGTTGATTCAGAAAAAAAAATTGAGGCAATTCTCCATCAATATAAATTCTGGATAATTCCTACTATCAATCCTGAAGGTTATAAAGTTTTTACTGAAGGGTTATATAGATATAAACGCAAAAATAATCGTGATACCAATCAGAATAATCAAATAGAAATACAATGGGATGGTGTGGACTTAAATCGTAATTATCCTGTTTTTTGGGATGAAGATTCCACTCTGCCGCCAACACATAGATATTATAAAGGTCCTTCTCCTGCTTCGGAACCAGAAGTCCAGGTAATAATTTCCCTTGCTCAGAAGCAACACTTTGACTTTGCCATCTTTTATCATAGTTCATCTACCGGTTCATTCAGTGAAAAGATACTTTTACCTTTTTTAGATGAGGAGAATGAGAATCAAAAAAGAATTTATGAAGAGACTCTGGTCTTTGCACAAAAACTTGCAGAGAATTTAAAAAGGGATTATCTACGGGGAAAATATGAAGTTAGCAAGGTATCTTCTTCCCGCGTAGGAAATGCGAGAAACTATTTTTTCCACATTCATAATACCAGAGCTATTCTCATTGAAGTCGGAGGCATAGATAAAAAAAGTAAAAGTATCGTCTACCCTTCTGCCAGAATGAAGGAGAAGATAGTTAAAAAACATATGGTGGCACTGGAGAAAGTTTTTTATGAAAGTCTTAAATAAATACAGTAATTATTAATTGATTATAAAGCTAATCAGGGATTGGAAACTTGCAGACTAATTCCACCATAAAAAGCTACCCCTGGTTGAGGAACATAAGCGTAAACTTCATACTGTTTATTAAGCACATTTCTAACTGTAAAGAAAGGTGAGAGTTTCCATCCTTGAACGAACAAATTATAAGTTAAACCTAAATCCAGTAATGAATAACCAGGCAAAGGTTTGTTGAGATTATCGGGAGTAGTGTATTGTTTTCCCGTATAACGATAATCGCTCCAGAATTTCAATTTTGCCCAGTTAAGTTCCATTTTTATAGAGTAGTTCTTATCTGGAGTATACATTAAAAAAGGAGCAGTATCTTCATTCTGAGTGCTAATATCTTTAGCTTTGGTAAAAAGTGCAGCAGTAGAAAGATTTAACCATTCCCAGGGTTTCCATTCTGCTTCAATTTCTATATTTTGTATCCTTGCTTTACCAATATTTAAAGGTTTCCAAACATTGCCCCACATTTGAATTTGACGCCACTGAATGAGATTTTCAATATCGTTTTTATGGAAGGCACTTTTTATATAAAACTTATTCCATTGATTGGACATCCAGATTTGCCAACCTCTGGAATGCTCACTTTTTAAATCTGGATTGCCCAGAGCCTGTGAATCGCCTTTCCAGTATAAATCATAAGGTGAGGGAAGAGCAAAAGAAGTTCCCAATGTTGCACCCAAGATTGTTTCTATATAACCTAAATGTTGAAAACTGCTCTCCAGACGCCAGGTAAACTCATCTTCTCGTTCAGTTAAATCATATCTTAAAGCTCCAGAATTAGACCATATGAACTCACCTTTATCCAGCTTCAGTTCGGTTTTTAAAATAGAATTAGCAAATCGGGAAAAAAAATCCAGGTTATTTGCACTATTCAGGAGATTGTTATTCTGATAACCGTTGTATCCTGCTTCAGCAGAAAGACTATAATTCATAGATAATAGTGGTGTAAGAGGAGCATTTTGCCCATAGCTTCCATGAATGCCAGAATTAAGTAAACTCTGTCTATAGTTAGAAAGATACACCGGTAATGGTGCTTTAGTGTTGTCATAAGTGGTTTCATCTAAATTTAACCAGATTAGAGTACCCAGTTTTCCATTAAATAATGGAATATTAAAGTCCAATCTATTACGGTTAGCCCAACCAGATAAATATGCGTTTTTATATACCTCTGTAAAATTAACCGTTCCCGGTAATTGACGCATAAAAGAAAGATATTCGGTTTGAAGGCTAAAGTTTGAATTTCTAATTAGATGCGTATAAGAGGCAGCAATAGAATTTTGATGTTTAGCATTATTAGAACGAATAGCAGTACTATCAGGAGACCACCATTCTGGTACTTTATAACGAAAGTCATTATCTGTGCTCAAATTACTAAGATTAATCCGAAAAATGTTAGAGGGTTGATTTAAGGTAAAACTTAAAGAATTTTGAGCATAACCGAAAGAACCCAGTTCAGTATTCAAAGAAAACTCTTTTCCCGTTTGCTTTAGTCCTTTTTTAGTGGTTATCATCACCATTCCACCAATAGCAGAACTTCCACCATAAACCGAGACATTATTTTTTATAATTTCCACAGATTCAATATTGTTGGCATCCAGTAAGGAAAGGTCATAACTGTTTCCATCTGGATTTAAGGGGACACCATCTAAAATGATAAGACTATGTCGGGCAAGATTTCCCAGTATAGAAATATTTTGTGTTTCTCCAGGAAGTTGCACATCATTGCTATGAACCATAGGAGTAGAGGTGATAATTTCTCCCGCAGAATAATAATGGCGGTCTGGATTTATGGGTAATGAAATTCTATCAGGAGGAGGTGAAACAATGTTCCAGGCTACATCGGAAACGGTTATACGGGGAAGGACCACTGGTTCCGGAGTCAGAATTACTTTTTTGCCTACATCTTTTACCGAAAGCTTTTTCTCCTGAAAGCCCAATCTATGAAAGGTTAATGAATCTGCAGAAGTATTAATAGAGAAATATCCTTTTTCATTACTGAAGACAGTTTTACTGCCATCAGAAACCACCACTTTTGAAACAGGATGTTCTTCAGGATCTGTTATAACTGCTTGAATAAGATAAATATCAGCAGCTAACCCTGCTGCCATTATGCATAATATAAGAGCAATTATCCAGGATTTCATTTCATTCCTGGATAAAGAATATTTGGTTTGCCGCTTAAGGGATTTAGCATAGTATAAAGTTCAATACCAAAAAGCTCGTTTAAAAGCTCAGGTTTCATCATATCCTCAGGAGAGCCAGAGCCTAGAATCCTTCCTCTGGAAAGTAATACCATTCTATCTGCGAAATTAGCACTCAAATTGAGATTATGAGAAATGAGTAGAATCCCCTTTTTATTCTCAGCCAGAATCTTCCTGAGAAGAATCATAATATCAATTTGATGATTGATATCCAGCTGAGAAAGACTCTCATCCAGAAAAATATAGCGTGTGTTTTGAGCTAAAGCACGTGCTATTAAAACCCTTTGTTTTTCACCACCACTTAGCTGAGAATAAAAACGATGAGCATAATCCTGCAAGGAAAGCTGTTCTAAGACTTTATCTACAGCTTCATAATCTTCTGCCATCCAGCTTTGCGTTAAACCTAAATAAGGATATCTCCCCATTAAAACTATGTCCCGCACTGGATAATCAAATTGGAATATACTCTCTTGAGGAACAAAGGCTATAAGACGAGCAAGTTCTATCCTTTTATAGGAATGAAGCGGTCTTCCTAAAATGCGTATTTCACCTTTTTTTGGTTTTAAAAAACCAAGCAGGGCATAAATTAAAGTGGATTTCCCGGCTCCATTCGGTCCTGCCAGAACAGTAAACTCATTTTCTGGAAGGGTTAAATCCACATCTTTGAGCACCAGCTCATCTTCATAAGCATAACAAAGTTTTTCTATCTCAATCATCTGTAAATCCTAATCAATATTTTGAAAAGCAGCGATTTCTGTCAACTGGAGCTTATTTAAAAGCGTAAGATTTTTCTTGTTTTAATCTCATAGTATATTACTATATATTTAAAAAGAGAGAGAAGAGAGAGATAAAAAATGCCAGTGAGTACTAAAACAGAATATGCTCTAAGAGCATTAGTGGAGATAGCAGAACATCCTGAAGGCACAATATCAGCTCAAACAATCTGTAATCAACAGCATTTACCTAAAAAATATATTGAGCACTTGCTAAGTGCTCTGAAGAATGCAGGATTGATTGTTAGCAGTGCTGGCTTGAAAGGTGGTTATGTTCTGGCACAACCACCAGATGAAATCACGCTTTACGATATAATGAAAGCGGTGAATGACCATAGATTAGAACTGGATTGTAATATGGGCAGGAAATTCTGTCAGGGAGAAGATTGTCCGCTCAGACCAATTTTCATTGATATTGGAGACAAACAAAGGGAACTTTTTAGAAGCTATTCTCTTGCTAAAATAGCAGAAAAGATGCGGGAGGAAGATTAATGAATAATCATAGAATATATATGGATAATTGTGTTACCACTCCAGTAGCTCCAGAAGTTCTGGAAGTGATGAAGCCCTATTTTCTGGAAAAGTTCTGGTTTCCTGGGACTTTTATCAGTACTGGAGAAGAGACTAATGCAGCCATAGCACAATTCAAAGAGATTATAGCTAAAGCCTTGAACGCATCACCGGAAGAGATTCACTTCACTTCAGGTGGCACTTTAGCCAATAATATTGCTCTAAAAGGTTTAATTGGAGCCAATGCAAATAAGGGAAGACATATAATTGTTTCGCTGGTGGATTACCCTGATTTACTCACTAATGCCGCTTATTTTGAAAAGCAAGGTTTTGAAGTTAGCTATCTGGAACCTGATTCTGAAGGTTGGATTAGTGCGGATAAATTAAAAGAAGCCATCAGACCAGATACTATACTATTTATGAGTACCGTAGTTAATCATGTGGTAGGTACTATTCAACCGATGGCTGATTATAAAAAAGTTATAGAAACGGCAGACCATAAAATCTTCTGGCATTTAGACGCAGGACAAGCTTTTGGCAAAATGCATCTGGATGTGCAAGATTTAGGAGTTGACACTTTAAGTGTTTCCGCCCATAAGATTCATGGTCCTCAAGGGATAGGTGCTCTTTTTGTTAAAAAAGGAACTAAGCTCAGTCAATTAATCCATGGTGTCACCAGAGTTGACCAATTACAGACAGGTGGAATAAGTATTGCTCTAATTGCTGGTTTTGCCAAGGCAGTGGAAATGACTTTCAGTGACCTGGATGCAAACATATCCTATCTACGGGAGCTTTCTAACTATCTTTTGGAGAAATTGGAATCTACTATTCCAGATATAGAATTGAATGGACCCAGAGGAGATAAAAGAGTTTGCCATAACATCAATGTATCTATTTCCTATATAGAAGGAGAATCTATAACAATGATGCTGGATTTAAATGGAGTAACCGTTGCTACTGGTTCTGCTTGTGCTTCTCAAGGTTTGAAACCGAACTATGTGCTTATGGCAATGGGGAAAAATCATATCCAGTCTCATGGTTCAATGAAATTCACTCTATCCAGATACAATACGAAAGAGGAAATAGATTATACAGTGGAAAAGTTAGCTGAAATAACATCAACATTAAGAGAACGTAGTCCCCTTTACCAAGCAATACATAATAAGGAGAGATAAATGCAATATTCACAAACAGTCTTAGACCATTTTATGCATCCGCACAATGTGGGTAAGCTGGATAATGCAGATGCAGAAGCCACTGAAGGAAGCCCTGCTTGTGGAGATCAAGTTACTATGTTTTTAAAAGTCAACCCTGAAACTAAGGTCATAGAAGATATCAAATTCCTTTCCTATGGTTGTGCTTCCAATATAGCTACAGCTTCCATTATAACTGACCTGGCAAAAGGTAAAACACTGGATGAAGCAAAGCAAATTACCTGGCAACAAGCTATGGAAGAGCTTGGAGGTTTACCTCCTATCAAAGTTCATTGTGCTGTATTGGCAGTTGATACCCTGCAAAGTGCTATTTCCAATTATGAAATTGCTCACGGTCTGAAAGAAGTTCCTAATTTTGGGAAAGATACGATAATTGAGGAATTGAAAAAGATTATCTATCCTAAAGTGGGAGAAGATATTATAAATTTGAAAATGGTTAAGTATGTGGGATATAATGATGGAGAAGTAATAATTGACCTTAATATGATGAGTTTTGACCAATGGAGAGATAATATAGCAGAAGAAATCAGAGAACATTTAAGCAAATACCCAGAAGTTAAGAACATCCAGATAAACTTCCCTGATTCTTAAGCAACCTGAGTTAGGTTTTAGAAACTTTCTAAGGGTTTAAGGATAGCTGAGATTTTAACTCAGCTGTCCTTGCTCATATATAAAGCACCCGTAAAACAAAGTTTGGTGCAAAGTGAACAACCGATACACTTATCCTTATCTATTACCGGGAATTTTTCTTCATTTAAAGAGATAGCTTGATAGGGACAGCGAGTGCAATTCCCACATTGGAGACATAGATTTTGATTTAATGTGCTACTTTTAGATTTTGGAGGCAATTGTAGAAAATCTGTGATAGGATTAGGTTGTGCAATTCCGATGAGTTCTTCGACAGAATTCAAGTTCTTTGCTTCCAGGAGATGACTTAGACCTGAATGAAGTTCATCTATGATTCCATAGCCATATTTTTCTACAATAGTGCAGAACTGAACTGTTGAGGTGCCTAAAGCGAGGAAGTTAGCAGCATCCAGATAACTCATAGCTCCACCATTTCCCGAAACAATAACCCCCAGATTGCAAGCTCTTGCTAAACTTAAGAAAGTGATAGGAAGAATACCTTTTCCGCTAAGTCCTATTATCACACCTTCATCCCAGTGTGCATCCTCTTTTTC
The DNA here is from genome assembly GCA_002070045.1 of Candidatus Cloacimonetes bacterium ADurb.Bin211. Lineage (GTDB taxonomy): Bacteria > Cloacimonadota > Cloacimonadia > Cloacimonadales > Cloacimonadaceae > Syntrophosphaera. The sequence goes on along the minus strand of MWCN01000058.1, from coordinate 2,489 downwards.
TCTAAAACCCATAGCAGGGAAAGTGTTTGCCAGAGTGATTCCTGCTTTTTTCTCTGGATATCTATCAAAAATAGATTTGACTGCTTTGATGATAGGAACAATAGCTGTTACAGCACTGGTCAATTTAAAAAGTTTAGGAATCTCAGGATTGCTTATTTGCATTACCCAATCTATAATTTTGGCAGTTAATTCAGCGTTTTGAGCCACAATATCACCGTGAGTACCATCACCACCCTGAGGACAGGAAAGACTATATTCAATGCCCATAACACCTGCATTTTCTAACTTACGAGTATTGGATTGCCAGCCAGCTTTATCGGATTCATCATTACCTGTTACAGGACCTCCAGTTGAAGCCATAGTTAAACGGTCAGGAAATTCTTTGATTAAATGCTGAACCTCTTCACAAACACGGTCTATAGAATGCTCTGAAACATTGTCACAATTACCAAAAGTTTTACCATTAAAGACCCACATATATTCACCTGGAATATGGATTTTCTCATTATCAAAGGCAGTTTTCATTATACCACCTTGCCATCCTGCAAGATAGGCTGTCTTCATCTGTTCATAACCATCCGTAGGTGGAGAAGCAGAAAGCAGAAAAGGAGATTTTATTCTTCTGCCGAAGAAATCAGTTTCCAGAGAAACTGGATATTTCTTCCAATGAGGGATAGAAATAACACTTTTAGTTTTCTTTTCTGGTTCAGAGAAATTTTTATTTCTTAAATCGGAATCTATTTTTATAGCGATATTCTTTCCTGAAGCAACTGCTTCTACAACTGTGGAAGGACCATTCACCATATCTCCACATTGATAAATATGAGGTCCTGTCTCATTTAGAGAACAACGATTACCAATTGCTATTACCACCATATCAAAAGGTCTATACATTTCGGTGGAACCTTCTTCATCTATCACATTAGAAGGATGAAAGGGAAGCCCTGAAGGAAGTATCACTCTTTTAGTCTTTATTCCTAAGGTTTTTCCATTTTCATTTATTATAGTAGTAATACGAGTTCTTGGACTAAAAGAAACTCCTGCTTCAACTAGTTGTTGCTTTTCATCTTCAGTAATGGGCATTTCATTATATGCTTCTAAGGTTATCATCTCTACATATTTAGCACCTTTTTTTAATGATATAAGTGCAGCGTCAGCAGCGATGGCACCTCCAACCAGAGCAATCCTTTTACCTTTAAGTTCATAAGCTTCGGGATTTTTTAATAGTTCCAGTCCTAAAACTTCAGTTTCTGAACCAGGAATATTAAGTTTTATAGGTTCATTCAAACCGCAAGCAAGAAGTACTGCTGTATATCCTTTTGCTAAAAGCTCCTGAACATTATCCACTTTTTCCCGTATATGCGTAAAATTGAATATGTGCTTAAGATAGTTTAAATCGTTATCTATAACTTCAGGTTCAAGTCTTTCGGGAGGAATGAGTCTAATTTGACCTCCTAAGGGCTCAGGGTCAAAAATATCAACTTCATAACCTAATTGTGTTAAAGTTACTGCAGCACCAAGACCAGAAGGTCCTCCTCCTACTATAGCAATCTTTTTCCCATTTTTTGGGACTTTTTCAAATTCTGGTAATTGACCTAACAGGTGTGCTTTATTTATGATAGTAGCCTGAACTTCTTGAATTTTTATAGGGAAATCAAATTTATAATGGGAACAGGCTTGAACACAGAAATCATCGGGGCAAATCTTTCCGCAGATTCCACCTAAAGGATTGCTGGATAAGATAATACCCGCAGCTCTTTTATAATCAGAAGATTTACCTTCAGCAGCTGCCATTATAAAATCAGCGGGAGAACAATCACAGGGACAGGCTGTTTTACAGGGTTTCTCAGCACAATATTCGCATCGCAGAATTTCGCTTTTCAATTGGTAATCAGTTAGAAACATTTCTATCTCCTTATTTCATAATAGGATTTACTTATACTTCTCTTCTTCTAATATTTCCTATCCGTCAATGAAAAAAATATAAAAAGGAATTTGACAAGTAGGGTCTATTAATTATGTTATAGGTAAAGACGGGAATTAATATTGATAAAATTCAGCTGTTCTTTTACATTTTATTGATGTGTAAAAGCCTAGAGAGTGTGAAAATGTCATAAAGTGATGCATATGTGGAAGATAAAAAGGATTGAAAAGCAAAAATGTACATATAATAAGCGATAGCAAAGAAAATAATCATTGACAAAAACCTAAAAGAGCTTAAATAAGAGATTATACTAACATTCTTCAAAAATTGAGGAGGATCAATGAAAAAAGGATGGCTGATTATCTTAGCCTTGATGCTTGTCACGGCAATGTTTGCAAACGGTTCCAACCGTTATGAAATAATTGCCTGGCAAGAAACATTTGAGAACGGTGCCGAAGGGTGGACCCATTATGATGGGAACTTACCCCCCAATAACTGGCACATTTATAATTATGGTGGAACCCAGGGAACCGTATGGTGGATGGGAGATCCCGCTCTTGCACAG
>MWCN01000057.1 GCA_002070045.1 Candidatus Cloacimonetes bacterium ADurb.Bin211 | reverse complement strand
GTGCGATGCTATAAATGTATATAGAGTGTAATGTGCGATGAAAGTTATTTTTAACCTTTTCAAAAGCAGGCGCATAACCATTCTGCAAAATAGGCAGAAGAAAAAATGCGTAATGTTTTTTTTAACTTTTCAAAAGCAAATGCCGGGGAAAAATAAAATAATAACCACCGGAAAAGAAACAATGTCGTGCTGTGGTTTCGTTAAATAAAGCGAAATCAAAGACGCAAAAACTTAATTTTTATAACTAAATATCATTTCCTTATAGGAGGAATGTTATGAAAAAAATTTTATTACCGCTGCTGCTGATTCTTGCCGTTGGTATGCTCGCAGCGGTCGAATCAGAACCTTCCGAAGTCGTCGGATACTTTAAGAAAACCATAAATGCAGGTTCAATTCAGACATTTACATTACCTTTTGCATATAATAGCTTTAGTGTAAATGATATAATAGGAGATCAGTTTGCTGAAGATGATTTTATTATGGATATCAATCTTGGTATAAGTACTACATATTATAGTGGTTACGGCTGGTTTGGTGACCTTACTGATCTGGAATATGGAAACGCTTACTATGCGAATCGTGCTATTTCCAATGGACAAAATACATATTTTTTATTAGGTAAAGTTGATCCTCAACCTTTTACTAAAACTATTATGGGTAATGGATCCTGTACTGCATTTGGATTAAATGAAGCAAGACCCATTAATATAATTGGGGCTGAAAGTCCCTTTGGGATTTTACCTTCCGAGGATGATTTTGTAGTAGAAATTGATACTGGTGCATCAACCACATACTATGAAGGTTATGGTTGGTTTGGCGATTTGGAAGTGATTACTCCTACCTATGGATATTATTACAAATCTGCTATAGGTTCTAATAGCTTTGTCTGGACATATACACCTTCAAGATCATCTTTTAACAAACAAGATATTTCGGATTCTAAAGTAAAGAAATAAGGGAGCATATTATGAAAAAATCAAAAGAAATTATAGTAATTGCCCTATTCTTATTAGTGGCTTTTACACTCTTTGCCCAGAATGCTCAAGTAAAATTCCAAGATGATACTGGTACAACCAGAGATTATCTAAATCTTGAATATCCTGGTGGAAGTTATCCTGCTGGAACAACTACTGGCGTTTGGAAAATGGTAGTATATAAAAGTACTGACAATATTGTAGACCCACTTGTTAATGGTTTGCCCACAGGTGATGATGTTGTACTGACAAATCCTGATCAAGGTAATGCCCCGGTTATACTTAATGTTCTTTTATCGCCTGGTACTTCAGGTAAATTGAATTTAAGTGCTGCTGTTGTCCATACCGGTATGATACCAACCTACATATATGGACGGATTTTCAATTCTGGTGATGTTGCGACAGCCACAAAATATATGACATTTACAGCTCCCTTTCATGTTACTGTTGGACAACTTTATACTGTTCCTATAATACCAGATTATGGTTGGAAGACGGATCCTGTGTGGTCTCCTATATTTCCGGTAACTGATACTTGGACTTATAATTTAACGATGACAGCATCCGATAATGGAGCTTATGAGTTTACCGATCCCCTGGGTGGAGTTCATACGACTCCTGCCATTTTAACTGATGGACCTGGTGATGAAGAAAACGGACTTTTGGGAACATATACTGTAACCAGTGCACCTCCAGCAGGTTTTACCTGGCAATCTACAACAATTGAAGTGGTTGCAGGTGATTTTACTGCTGCAAAGACAGATTATGTGTATAATGCTGCAAAGCAATTTGTGCTGGTTCCAATACCGGATACTTATACTTACAATCTGCATATTAACGGACCTGAGGGCTATGCTGTAACAGGACCTACTGCAGAATTATCCGGAACAATACCTTATACAAAAACATCTACTGTGGTTACCGATTTGGTCGGTAATTATACAGTTGCAGCTCCACCTGCAGGTTATCAATGGGTAATGAATCCTATTACCGTTACAGCTGATATGTTCCAGTTAGCAACTAAAAAGACCGGTGGAATGAATAAAGTCGTTTTGGGAAGTAGAACTAATGGAGCCAAGGCGAATTATGTATATGAAGCAACCATCACATTTGTTATGGAACCAATACCAGTTCAATATTACAATGTGTTAATCACTTCAGAACCAGCAGGTGCAGCAATATTAGTTGATAATGTAGATACCGGTTTTGTAACCCCTTATACCTTTACTATGGAAGAGGGAGCAAGTGCAACTTACACTGTTGTAATGGATCATTATACATGGAACCCAACAGAATTTGTAGTAACTAATATTTCAGAAAATATGAGTTGCAATTTTGTGGGAACACCTTATTATGATATTCCTGATGGAGTTCCTACTACCCCTACAGGTGCTACCGTAACTGTTACAATTACAATTACCGGTGGAAATGCCAATTATGGCAGTGGAGTTCTTCCTCCTTGGGTAAATCCATCATTTACACCCATTGAACAGTACTTCCTGAGTTTGATCGGTACCGGACCTTGGACAATCACCTTCAATACTACAGCTCCTTGGGCTGCCTATTTCTTAGGTGGAATTTGGCATGCAGTGCAAAATACGGGTTTAGCCATAACCTTTACAATAGATGTATCCAAAGATGTTCCAAATGTACCTGTAGTTTTAGGTAATGAGGATCCTACTCTGCCGGTGGAATTGAGTTATTTTGCGGCAACGCTCACAGCAGAGAATTTTGTGAATATTGCCTGGACAACTCAAA
>MWCN01000056.1 GCA_002070045.1 Candidatus Cloacimonetes bacterium ADurb.Bin211 | reverse complement strand
TGCTTTTTTAGCATAAAGAGCACAGGTGATAATTTCTTCCCTGGAAAGGTAACAGGTCTCCAGAATAACTTTGAGGAGGACATCATTGGTATGAGCCATCTCTGCAATATTTTTTACCATTTGATAGGAATGAAGAGGATGACCGCTCTTAACCGCGCTCAAGTTTTGCACCATATCCAGTTCTTCAATACCGGTATTTATAACAGCAAGGGCTTCTGCAGCAACGGCATAGATATAGCTTGCTCCAAGGGGAAAATTGATTACTGTGCAAGATTTTACAGAAGTGGAAAGCCTAAGTTGAAGAGGATGAGAAAAGTGGGAATTCACACACACTGCAGCACATTTATAATCATTAGCAAGGTCACAAAGAGCATTAACTTCATTCTGAGTGGCATCGGCTTTAAGTAATGTGGCATCAATTACGGAAGCAATATCCATTGAGGGATCATAAAGTTGGTCAGGTTGATCTGCACGACAGATAGCACAGCCTAAGCAAATCTTATGTCCACCTCCACATTTACAGGGGGGATTATCTCCAAAGAGTTTACGCGCGATAAATTCTATTTCGTTCATATAGCACCTCTCATAGATTTTTTACGGGATTCTACCACCAATTGTCCACAAGCGCCTTGAATATCCTGTCCGCGACTTCGTCTCAAGGTTATAGTTTGAGGCAAAGCAGCGCGAGCTTTTTGTAGAAAGGATTCTATCTCCTTTTCGTCAGGAGAGAGATAAGGGAGAAATGGTAAAGTATTGAAGGGTATAAAATTAATCTTACAGGACAGGTCTCCGCTAAATTGACGCAGAGCTTTCAAATCGGCATCATCCATATTCACCCCAGGAATAAGTATATATTCAAGTGTAATACGGAAAGGATTCTTTTTCTGAAAATAGAGTAAGGCTTTTTTTAGCACGGTAAGAGGGTATTTACGATTTACTGGCATAAGTTCATCACGGATTGAATTACGGGCAGAATTAAGAGACACAGCAAGTTTCACTTTAACGCCTGAATCAGCTAAAGTATAGATACCGGGAATAATTCCGCAGGTGGAAATAGTGGTCCTACGAGGGCTAAAAGCAAGAGTTGTATTATCCTGAATAAGTTTAATTGCACTGAGAACATTTTCCAGATTATCCAGCGGTTCGCCCATACCCATAAAGACCAGATTAGTAATTCGCCTGGTGGATTCTTGCGATGCCAGGAGAAATTGTTGAACTATTTCGTGAGGAAAGAGATTCCGATGAAGATTCATTTTCCCTGTGGCACAAAAAGCACAGTTTCTAGCACAACCAACTTGAGAAGAAACGCAAAGAGTAAGTTTTTTAGTTTCTGGCATCAAGACCATTTCAATCTGCTCTTCGTCAGATAGACTTAGCCGAAATTTTTGGCTTCCATCAATAGATTTAAGAGATTGAACTATACGAGGCATAGAAAAATCAAAGGTTTGAGCTAAATAGTTTTGCATAGTAACAGGCAGATTGGTCATTTGAAAAGGGTCAAAAACCCCTTTTTCATAAATCCATTTTAGCAACTGACGAGAACGATAGGCAGGAAATTCTGAAGATAAAAAACTGCTTAATTGTTCAGGCATAATGCCATAAATGCTATTTAACATAATTCCAGGTCTGGAGAAGAAAGAATTTTCAGGGTGAGGAAAGTGTCCAAATCAACCTCAGTAATATTTTCATCATCGTCAGAAAGTAGAATTTTTTTGTTCAGTGGGTCCGTTTTAAGGACAAACATTTTGATGCCCTGGTATTCTACGCAAGTGCCAGGAACGGGAAGAAGTTTTCCCTCTTCCATATAGAAATCTTCTTCAAAATTTAGACAGCAGAGTAGCCTTCCGCAGGGACCAGATATTTTTGCGAGATTTCCTACCAGATTCTGGTCTCTTGCCATCTTTATGGTCACTTGATTAAAATGCTTGAGGAAATTTCCACAACAATAAGGAAGTCCGCACATTCCGAATCCACCCATTCTGCGAGCTTCATCTCTTCCTGTGGTCTGATGTAGTTCTATTCTGGTTCTGAAGACATTAGCAAGTTCACGAACAAATACCCGAAAATCAATTCTTCCTTCAGCAGTAAAGAAGAAGGTAATTTTATTTCCATCAAATTGATATACTGTATCAATTAACTTCATATCAAAGGAATATCTTTTGAGGATTTCGCCAAAGATTTGAGCAGCTTTTTCTTCTTCTTCAGGTAGATGATGCAGTTTTTCAATATCTTCTTCTGTGGCTATTCGTTTTATTTTAAAAGGATTAGGAGTTTGAGGAATCTGAGCCAGAACCTCTTCATCAGTGACACTAAGATGAATGACCTGTGCTATATCTTCACCTCTATCTACCTCAACAATAATCAAATCATCAGGTTTTAGAGGAAGATGCGAATGATTTTGATAATACCCCAGGCGTCCGGTGCGAAATATTACTTCCAGATATTCAGGGCTCATTTCTTCATTTAAATCTAAAGGTTCAACCATTGCTTTGCTCCCACAGTTTTTTAAAGAGAGCAATCTCCTCTGCAGAAAGTTCAAGTCCACGACGTTTTTTTACCAATTGAGCTGTTTCGCAGAAAGCTTCAAAACGATATTTGGTAAGTTGAGAAGCTCTTCCCCAGGAAAAATCGGGGATAAAATCTGCTATCAAATCTGAACTCCAGAGATTACAACCAAAACCTATAACACAACCAGTATTAACGCTGGTATTGATACCTAATTTTACATAATCTCCAATCATAGCACCCAAAAACATAGTGTTAGAATCTATCTTTTCTCCAGAAGCATAGGAATAGAATTTAACATTTTTATAGGTATTCTTTAAGTCGCTATTAGATGAACCAGCCCCGATATTTACCCATTCACCTATATAGCTATGTCCTAGAAACCCATCATGTTGCTTGTTAGAATAAGCTTGAATAATACTTTCTTCAACCTCACCTCCAACTTTACAGACAGGTCCTAGGGAAGTCCCCTCATAAATCTTTGCTCCCACTTTAATTAAGGATTTTTTTCCGATATAAGCAGGACCACATATAACTGCATTAGAAAGTACAGTGGAACCTTCATCAATAATAATGGGACCTTCTGACGCATCCAGGACACAACCAGGCTTCAAGACCACATTTTCACCTATCCAGATATAGTAAGGATTAAGAACGGTTACACCAGGTTCGGTTTCAAAGTAATTGTCCTGGTCGTAGAAGAATTGTTCAAAATCAAGACGAATCAATCTTTCATTATCGTGAATGAGGTCACTAAGGTTTTGATAGAGAGTTAAATCGGAAGAAATAAGCTCTATCCCTGAAGATTTTAATTCAAGAGGTGCAGGCAAATTAGAAAGAGTTTTGGGAGCATAGAACGCAATAATATCTTCTCCTAGAAGAAGACATTGATTTGGTTTTAAATTTTTTATAGCACGGATAGATTCAGAAGTAGGTTTTAGACGTGAGTTTACCAAAAGAGTACCTTCTGAAGCAGGTTCATTAAGTTTCCAATCGGGATGTCTTGCTTTATACAGGTTTAGCAAGTCTGGGGCAATCCAGAAAGCAGTATCCTCTGGGGCTAAAAGTTCTTCCAATCTTTGTCTTAATTTTAAGATTCCACACCGTAAATCACCCACACAACGATTGAGGGTAAGCGGGAAGAATAAGTTTTGCTGTTTATCATCAAATATAATCATTGTTTCCTCGGTATTATTAGTTGTTAAAATTCTTGTTCCAATTCTTCTTTGAAAGACGGACCAGATGGAGCCCTACCGTATCGTAAAGAATCTGGAGCTCTGGAGGGTATATTATCTTCAATAAAGACTTCAGGTATGCCACCACTACTGACTACTAAGCCGGTATAGGGATCTATATTAAGTTGAACAATTCTGGGCGGGACAGTAAAAGAATATCTTGGGTCATTTGATTTAGGAGTGCGTCCTTTATTATCAATCTTAATTGCTTGAGTCATAATAGGTCCCCAAATTCTTACTGCTTGAGCAGAACCTGCTTTTATTTTATTGTTATCAAATCCCATCCAGATTCCCAGTGTATAAGCCTTATTGAACCCTATAAACCAGGAATCATTATTGGTATCAGTAGTTCCCGTCTTACCTGCATTTTCCCAGAAATAGCCATTACGAGAAGAAGCACCGGTTCCAGATGAAGCTACTGTTTGCAGCATACTGGTCATCAGATAAGCAACCTGAGGGGAACATACGGAATATTTTTGGATTGAGGCTCGTTCCAATACATTCCCTTTTATATCTTCAACTTTTGTTATAAAGATAGGTTTAACTCTCATTCCTTGATTAGGGAAGGCAGTATAAGCAGAAATAAGGTTGATAGGTACAACTTCATATGCACCTAAGGATGCAGTCATATCCTGTGCATATATATTTAATCCAAAGCGTTTAAAAGCTTCATTAAGAGTGCCTAATCCGAGGTCTTGAGCACATCTCACTGCCCAGGCATTATAGGACCATTGCAAGGCAACTCGCATTCTGGTGGGTCCATGATATTTATTATCTGCATTAGCAGGGCTCCAGTTTCCAATAGTAATAGGTGCATCATTTAAAATCGTGGCTGGAGTGTAACCTTTCTCAATTGCAAGAGTGTAATAAGTAGGCTTGATAGAAGAACCGGGTTGTCGTCGTGCTTGAGTCATTCTATTGAACTTGCTATGTTCAAAGTTTCTTCCTCCGATCAAAGATCGGACATACCCTGTTTTATTTTCCATAAAAACCAAGCCACCCTGGATATATTTAGTATCAATATCCTGAGCATCTTTAGGCACATAAGAATATTTATACCGAAAACCTCCACTATTTTCAACATTCCTAAGATAGGCATTTAAAATGGAATCCGCGGCGGAAGATAGGTTTGCATCCAGAGTTGTGTAAATTCTTAATCCGCCATCAAATAAACGGTCAGTACCATATTTATTTTCTAAGTAAATGCGGATATATTCTATAAAATAATCGGAAGCAAAACGGGCATAAACTCCGCCAGATTGGGGATTTATAGGAGTGGAAATTGCTTCCAGATATTCTTCTTCAGTAATCTTTTTAGCCTTATACATCCTTTCCAGCACCAGGTCTCTTCTTTCTTTTGCCCTATCGGGATGCTTAAAGGGGTCATAATAATTTGGTCTTTGAATCATACCTACCAGAAGGGCTGCTTCTGGTATGCTTAAATCTCGAGCATGTTTGTTGAAATAGTATAGGGAGGCAGTTTCTATACCGTGATTTTGCGAACCCCAGAAGATTTTATTGAGATAAATCTCCAGGATTTCATCTTTACTGAATGTAGCTTCAATTTTAAAGGCTAACACTATCTCCTGTAATTTTCGGGAAAGCTTTTTATCCAGAGTCAGAAACATATTTCTAGCAAGTTGTTGAGTGATAGTGCTAGCACCCTGGGAGAATTCTCCTGATTTCAAATCGGTAATTAAGGCTTTAACCATTCTTATAGGGTCTACCCCAAAGTGGTAATAGAAACGCTTATCTTCAGTAACCAGGAGAGCATCTATCAGATGCGGAGGCAACTCTTTCAAAGATACTAATTTTCGTCGTTCATAGGCAAAAAGATAGACCATCTTACCATGACAGTCATACACTTCACTTCCCGTGCGAAGAGTGTAATTCTTTAGTTCGCTGGTTGGGGGTAAATCATCATGATAATACCACAGGATACCAAAAAATATACCCACGCATATACAGAAAATTATTCCTATAACTTTGAGTATGGAGTTCCACTTATGCTTATTTATTTCATTCATTACTATCCGTCTTAATTATATTAAATCTAGCTTCGGCAATAATTAAAAGCCATGCCGTTATTATACCTGTTAGCAAACCTAAAAATAACAATAATGGTGTCAATACAAAAACTCTTGTACCTGATAGCACCAGAGTTTGCACCAGGATAAGTTGCATTAAATTATGTGCAACAGCACCGCAAATGCTAATCCCTATCTCTGTAAAACCGAGATTAGCGATACAAGCCAGCCACATTGCTAAAATGGCAAATAAACCTCCACCCAGAGATAATAGTGTAGCTGGAGTCATTAGAGTAAAAGTGACTGCACCACCAACTATGGATTTTGTTACATTAACCAATACCGCTTGTAGTGGTTTTCCTTTTAAGATTAAATACATCACAATGATATTAGATAATCCAAGTCTAAGAAAAGGCAGTGGTAAAAGCCGCATAATTAAACTTTCAAAAATATGGATAGTGCAAGCCGTAGCCGTAAGAAAAGCTAAAGTTTCGGGAGAAGATAAAGCTAATCTCTTCTTCACTTTAAGAGTTGAGATTATACTTGTTGGAATTAAGGTTCAGGAATTTCTGAATGATAGGATCTTTACTGGTATACAGACCTTCCAAATCGCCATAGTAAAGTTGTCTTCCTTGTTCCAGAAATAATACCCGGTCTCCTAACTGATGTATATTACTAATGTCGTGAGTTATAGTGATAGTGGTAACTTCGCCCTTCCGAATTATCTGGGTTATATAAAAAAGAATTTCAGAAGCTGTGATAGGGTCTAGGCCGGAAATAGGTTCATCAAAAATTATATAACTTGGTTCATATGTCAGAGCACGAGCAATACCTACTCTTTTTAGCATCCCTCCGCTAAGTTCTGAAGGGTATTTATTTTCAGCAGATTCTAACCCCACCAAAGCTAAGCTTTTTCTAACCTTTTCCTTTATTTCAGATAAATCCATTTCACCGCGTTCATAGAGTGAAAGAGCCACATTCTGGAATACAGTGAAAGAATCCAGTAATGCAGCATTCTGAAAAACCATAGCAAAACTGTGTTTCAATCTGGAATTATGAAAATCCTTATCCCGATACACATCCACTCCATCCACAATGACCGAACCTTTATCCGGAGGGAAAAAACCCATTAAAGTTTTTATTAAAACAGTCTTACCTGCTCCACTTCTTCCCAAGATAATCATATTATGACCATCTTCCAGAACAAAATTTATATCCTGCAGGATAAGCTGTCCATTTAATCTAAGAAACAGGTTTCTTACTTCTATCATAAAGCACCCAGAAAAATATCAAACCTACGGCTAAACCAGAAGCATTAGCCAGATAATCTTCAATACACACATTCCTTCCTGGTATAAAACGCTGATGATATTCATCCAATCCTGCTATAAAAAATAGTATAAGATAAATCCACCAAATATTTCTAACTCTTAGTTTTCTTTCTCTAAAACTGGAGTTTACTAATAAGGCAAGCATTAAATATTCGCCAAAATGCGCAACCTTATCAAAACTAAAGAGTTCCTGGGTAGGGAATTTTTGCGAAGGGATAGAAGAGACAATCCAGATAAGCACTAACCATCCGACTGGAGCCCATAATTTTAATTCCGATTTTCGTTTTAAATTTTGCTTTATCATAATTAAACTATTTTTCAATCCAGAAAAGATTCTCTTTTAATTTACGATTCTTTGGGTAGTTTGATAACTTCTATTAATTTAATGCTTTTATTATCGCTATCCAGAACTTTGAACTGCAAGGTATCTTCCCAGATAAGGGTCTCTCCGGGTGCAGGAACATGATTGAATTGTGATAGGAGAAACTCTGCAATATTATCATACTCTTCTGCATCTAAGGCAGCATCCAGCTCTTCATTGAATAGGCGAATACTGACAATTCCCTGCATCCGATAAGTGTTTTCATCAATTTGACTGAGTTCGGGAACTTCATATTGGTCATATTCATCCTGAATCTCTCCTACAATTTCTTCCAGGATATCTTCCAAAGATATAATACCGGAAGTCCCCCCATATTCATCTACTACTATTGCCATCTGCATTTTCTTTTGTTTAAATTGATTGAGCAGTGTCTGAACTTTCATATTTTCTGTAACAAACCAAGCAGGTCTCATCAATTCCCTAATAGTTTTTTTCTCCGGATAGAGAATTAAGTCTTTCACATAAATAATACCGACAATTTCATCTATAGTCTTACGGTATACTGGAATGCGAGAATATCCTGTGGACACAATGAGTTCTTTTAATTCTTCCAGACTGCTATTTTCCTCTATGGCTCTCACTTTCACACGAGGAACATAGATTTCAGTTATTTTGGCATCCTTAAAACGGAATAATCCAACCAGCATCTTCTTTTCGTCTTCATCCAGCGTATGTTTTGAACTTTCAGATTGGATGAGATTATGAATCTCTTCTGTGGTGACTTTTTCAGTCATATGTCTATCTACAGGTTTTTTCCGTGAAAGTAATAAATTGAACTTATCAATCAACCAAACAGGAACATAAAAAAGATAGCTAAAGAATTGAAGGGGTAAACTGGCTATCTGGGCAAATTTATTTGCTGTAGCCAGAGCTGTAAGTTTAGGAATAATCTCACCGAAAAGGACTATCACTATGGTAGTGATTATAACTTGTATGGTCAGTGCAGTTGAGGTGTTAAACTTATGTTTTTGGGCAATCCCAATAGCCAGCAAAGCTCCCAGAGAAGATATCCCCATATTAACAAAGGTATTACCTAAGAGTATAGTAATTAAAAGTTGACGGGGTCTACTCAATAATTTGAGAATTCTTTTGGCACTTGAACTCTTGCTCTTCTCTAATTTTTTTAGATAGAGACGAGGTAGGGAAAAGAAAGCTGTTTCAGAACCAGAAAAGAACGCCGATAATAACAATAGCAAAAGTATTATTAATAACGCTGAACCATCATCCACTTGTCTTGTCACCTACTATTTTATTTATGTATTGTTTTTCTTTTTCTTCCATCAATAAACGGTCTTCTAATTTAATATGGTCATAACCCAAAGCATGTAATAAGCTATGAATAAAAATTTCAATCAGTTCATTTTCCATACTTTTAGTTCCCTTTTGGCGTTCTAACTGTTTTATGTCAATGATAATATCACAGTAAAGGCTGGGAAATGCTTTATCTTCGGTCTCCAGGATAGAATCATAATAATTAAAGCATAGCACATCGGTTACGGAGTCATCACCTCTGAAGGTTCTATTGTAATTTTGCATAACTGTGTCATCACATAGAAGTAGATTCAATTCAACTCTCTTCCCGGGTAATTCTTCTTTTAATATTTTCTTAGCACAGGATAAGAGAAGGTTTTCATTTACTTCATATTCAGTATTATTAACTAGATTAAAATCTAAGTAGTTCAAGGAGAACTCTCCTCTGGATATTCAATCCTTTTCCGATAGATTCCCGCTAATATAGGCAGCATAACTTCTTTTGCCTTAGCCAGGTCCTTCAGAGTTATAGGAGCTTCATTGAATTGGCCTTCTCTTATGAGTCTTTGTATAGTGTCATCAAGTATCTTTTCTATCTCTTCTTCAGTGACATCCTTTTTTGATTTTATGGTAGATTCAACAATATCAGCCAGCATCACCAGAGCCGCTTCTTTAGTTTGAGGTAAAGGTCCTGGATAACGAAAAGCAGATAAATCTGTAACCTCACCTTTGCGTTGTGCCACATCTAAGAAATAACGAATATAGCTGGTTCCATGGTGCTGGTTAATAATATCAATTACTGGTTGAGGAAGGTGATATTTTTGGGCTAAAGCTACTCCTTCTTTAACATGGTCTCTAATGATATCAGCGCTTTCTTCTGGACTATATTTATCATAGAACTCGGAAGAATCTTCATTATTTTCGGTAAATAATTCTGGATGGACAGATTTACCGATATCATGATAATAACTACCCACTCTTGCTAAAAGAGGATTAGCTCCAATGGCAGCAGCTGCCTGTTCCGCAAGATTTCCCACTATCAAACTATGATGATAAGTTCCTGCAGCATTAGTAGCAAGCCTTTTTAAAAGAGGGTGATTAAAATCCTGCAATTCAAGAAGAACCTGTTTGGTGGCACGATTAAGCCTTTTCTCAAAATAACGAACTAAGCCCATCGCTCCTAAAATACCAATAATTGTAGAAAGCAATGAGTAGCCTGTATTCTGGAGTAGATATTGAAATTTTTCACCAGGCTCATTCCCGGAATAGGAAACCATTCCCAGAGCAAAGGCAAGTATATTAATTATTAAAAAGAAATACACTCCAATACGAAGAAAATCGTGACGGGACTTGAAATTTCTCATTAGAGATAAAATTAATAATATGGAAGTTAATAGCAAAGCCAGATTAAATGAATCCCAATTTGCAAAGGGAGCAATAATTAAAATACTAAAGACTGAATAAATAATGGCAAAATCGAAACCTATGATAATAGCAACAGCCACACTAAACATTACCAAAGGTATCAGGCTGGCATTTAAATTTAGTATTTTACAGGTAATAATGGTCATCAAAGCAGAAAGAAAAAATCCCAAATTTAAAATATAGATGCCATTATTGCCATATATTTCTCTATGAGAAGTATGCCAGTAATACAAGTTAAAAGCAAAGAGACAGCTTACGATATATAAAAGCAGACCTATAAAACCTAACCATTGCATCAAGGAATTTCGTCGTTCTCCTCTCGCTTTATATTCTCTGGCTAAAGAATTCAATTTATTTATATCTTCTTCAGTAATCCGTTGATTTTTTCGAATTATTATTTCATTCTGTAGCACCATACCTGCTACAGGATTAATCTGTTTTTTTATCTCTTCTTGTAGTTTAGCATACTGAACTGCATCTACTACCAGATTAGGCATCACCAATTTATCAAGATTATTCTCCAGTAGAGTTAGAGCTATTGAACTCATCCTGGATTTCATTAACCGTTTTGCTTCTTCCACTTCAAAATATCTGGTTCGAGGAAATTTTTTATTACCAGCTGAAGTTACCACCAGAACACTATCTCCCGCAATACCTTGATAGATTCCCACTTTATAAAGATCAGTTAATATAGTTCTTACACTATTATATATAGAATTTATCCTTTCTTCTTTAACATATAGTAAGGAATAGATATTATCTAATTGAAAACCCTGCTCTCTCGCTTTTAGTATCACTGATTCAGGATTAGGAGATTCTCGTGCTTCCCAGATATAGTCAAATAATTGGTCAAGATTACGATAGGCTTCAAATTCAACATCAGAACTGAAAGTATAGGGTTTCTCTGCTTTGGCGAGAGCTTGAGCATATTCTTCCTGCAATTGCTCATCGCTCTTCAAAATTTGAAAATCAAAAGGAGCTACTAAATCAAAATCTGCAATTTGACCAACACTCAGATGATATTCTGGGTATCCTGCTTCTCCTTCATTAGCCAGCTGAAATAAACCTATGATACAAAGAGCAGTAATTATAGTTACTAATATATATTTTGTTTCCATAAGTTTCAGTTTATAGAATTGATTATAATGTCAAGTTTTCTCCAGAAATGAATATAGTTCTCGCACATTGAAAAGCTTTAATACTTTTGTCTTTTGACGAACTCTGGAATGTCCTGAAATAATGACTCTTTCATAACCAAGTTTTAATGCTTCATTAATGCGAGGTTCTATTTGTGATACAGGTCTAATTTCACCATTTAATGCTACTTCTCCGATAAAAACAGACCTTTCAGGCACTGGTTTATCTTTTAAACTGGAAATAATTGCAGCCAGAATAGCAAGGTCTAAACCAGGATCGGTAGAACGAATTCCTGCTGCAAGATTGATAAATATATCACTGGCACGAAGATAGAGTGCTAAATTCTTCTCTAATATTGCCAGTAATATAGCCAGCTTTTTCTGTTCCAATCCAGATACTACTCTTTGTGGTGTCCCATAGTTTGAATTAGTAGCCAGAGCTTGAACTTCTACAATGAAGGAACGAGAACCTTCAATAACGCATCCGATAGAAGTGCCATTATGCTTTCCTGATTCTGAAAGAAAAATTTGATTGGGATCTGGAACTTCCACTAGTCCTATATTGGTCATCTCAAATATACCTATCTCATTGGTTGGTCCAAACCTATTTTTCACAGCTCTTAAAATCTTATATTGACCTTGTAGCTCACCTTCAAAATATAAAACCGTATCTACCATATGTTCTATAATTTTTGGACCAGCAACAAATCCTTCTTTAGTAACATGCCCTACTAAACATACTGGAATATGCATAGTCTTTGCACATCTTATAATCCGATTGCAAGTCTCTCGCAGTTGAGTTACGGTACCGGGAAGAGAATCCAGATTAGCTAAACTGACTGATTGAATGGAATCAATGATGAGAAGGTCAGGAGAATTTTCTTCTACTACATTCAGTATATTTTCTGCATCATTAGTGCAAAGTAACCAGATATTATCACTGGCAATATTTAAACGTGAACTGCGTAATTGTATTTGTTCTGCACTTTCTTCTCCAGTTGCATAGAGTACTTTTTTACCTTGTTTTCCCATCCATTCGGAAAGCTGGAGCATCAAAGTTGATTTTCCTACACCTGGTTCTCCACCTATTAAAACAACCATTCCAGGAACTAACCCACCACCTAAAACTAAATCAAATTCTGCAGTTCCGGTTTTCCAACGAGATATTTCTGTAGTTTTTATATCTTTAATGCGTTCCGGTTTGGATTTTGGTAATTCAGGAATTTTACCTGATTGATTTTTCCCGGTTACTCTTGTACTTTCTATAAGTGTGCCCCAACTGCCACAACCTGGACATTTTCCACTCCATTTATTCGTTTCATATCCACAATCAGTGCAAAAAAATAGACTTCCCATCTTTTATACCTCTTAATCTATATTTTGTTTTGGCAAAAAAATGGCAAGTTTTTTCTGGTAAATTACGCATAGTTCTCAAGTTTATACTTTATATGACAAAAATGTATATGCCCTTCAAAATTTTCTTGCTTTTTTTTAGGACTGCATTATTATTGTTTTAAGAGGTTTATAAAAGATGAAAAATAATATAATTGTTTTTGGAACTCCAACTTGTCCCTGGTGTAAAAAAACAAAAGATTATCTCACTAACAAAGGTTTTAAGTTTAAATATATTGATGTTAGTTCAAATAGTAAAGCTTTACAAGATATGCAAAGAAAATCTGGACAAAGTGGAGTACCACAACTATGGATAAATAATAAAATTGTAGTCGGTTTTGACCGGGAGAAAATAGACCGACTTCTAAATATCAAACATAAGGAGACCAACAATGAAAGTAACCCCTGAAGATTTTCACAATCTAATCACTCGCTTACAAATCGTTTTAAGTGAGATTGATTATGCGCAAAAAGCTTGTCTGCAAGCAGGTAAAATGGAGTGTCAGCTTTTAAATTATCTATACAATGTACAAAAACCAGTCAATATGAATGAGCTGGCAAGGGAACTTAATGTTTCGCATAGTCGTATAACCCGCATTATGGACAATCTGGTAAACAAGAATTTAGTAATACGTAAACCCTCAGATGAAGACCGTCGTTGCTGGTATGCTATTATAACAGATAAGGGTAAAAAATTAGCTGAAAATAGTCGTCAAACTGTTCTTGATCACCAGAAGAAGATAATGAGTATGCTTTCCGAAAAAGAGGTGGAAGATATTTTCAATGCGTTAAAAATTTATATTGATAAGTATGAAAAGGTATTGAAAAATACTAAAATGGAGATTTAATGACCCATAGCATTTCCACATCTTGGTTGGGAGATATGGCTTTTGAATCTAATGTTAATGGCCATATCATTATTATGGATACTGATGCTCGGGGTGGAGGCAAGGATTTGGGACCCCGTCCCAAACCCTTGCTTCTTACAGCTCTTAGTGGTTGCATAGGAATGGAGATAGTTTCTATTCTAAAAAAAATGAAAGTGGAAGGTTATAAGTTTACAATTGATGCCGAAGCTGATACTGTATCCGGATCTCCAGCGGTCTACAATCAGATAAGATTAACTTTTCGTTTTGGGGGAGAAAAACTCTCTCAGAAAAAAATAATTCAAGCTATCAATCTCTCTTTTGATTATTGTCCGGTTTATGCAATGCTGTCTAAAGCTGTAAAAATAATATATTCAACCTTTATTAATGAAATGGAGGTGCAATTATGAAATATATTATTATCCCTCTTCTGATAACCCTCTGCTCTATTTCTTTCTTAAGTTGCAGTACTAAAAACTCTTCCAATCAAGTTAATCAGGAGGATACATTGAAAACAGAATCTCCCGATTCGCTAAAAACTGTTCAAGCAGCAAAAGACAAATATGAACCTGGAACCTGGCTTACTGACTATACACTTGCTCTTCATTTTGCTAAAGAATCAGGTAAACCTGTTCTTATTAATTTTACTGGTTCAGATTGGTGTCCCTGGTGTTTTCGTTTGCGTGATGAGGTCTTTTCTCAAGATGCCTTTATTAACTATGCAAAAGAAAATTTGATTCTTTTAATGATTGATTTCCCTATGTATAAAGAATTACCTGCTGAGCAAGTTAAGGCTAATAACGCTCTTCAAGAAAAATATAAAATTGAAGGCTATCCTACTGTTGTTATAATTAATGCTGAAGGAAAAGAAATAGCACGCACTGGCTATAGAGAAGGTGGCGCTGAAAATTATGTGACTCACCTGAAGGAATTGCTTGCTAAAAAATAAGTAACTTATTAGTTTATTATAGCATATTAACTCGCTGAATAAAATAGAGGGGAGAAAAGTAATTTTTTTTAAAATTTAGTTTCGTCTATTTTGCTTTATAGATACATCAAGAATAAAAGTGTTGGAATAGTGAATAAAATTTAAAATAAGTGTTTTCTTGTTATGAAACATAGTATATATTTTAGTTGCTATTTTCCCTTTTCTTTTAAATCTTCTTTTCATATCATTATTTAGAACATTTATAGAACAAAGTAAAGAATACCTCCCTCTCTTTTAACAAGTTTATTTTCTGTATTTTAATCCTTTAGAGATAAGAAATCGTTAAAAAGATTATTATTCCTATTGTCTAACAAATTTTATCTTTATCCCCAAAACATCCAATTCAAAGCTATCATATTGCTCTATCTTTTTATCGTAAAAGAGATAACCTTCTTTACTGCCTCCAGGAAGAATGTCACCAAAACTGAAGTAGGAATTAACTAATTCTATGTATTGTTGCTGGACTTCTTGTAAGTATCTATCATAATTAGAAGGTATAGGTGAAGCAAAAGGGTCCTGATAATGACGAAGCAAACTATAATTCTGCAAGCTACCTAAGATAATTTCCAGAGGTATATAATCAAACTGTTGATTTCCTGCAAGAATGCTAAAACTGGAACGATTTAATAAGATATTCTTTTTTGATTTATTTTTCACTCGCACATAGAGAGTAAAGTAACTGGAGACTGTATTCTGAGCTACACCATAATAAGATTGAGGATGGACGAAAATATCCAGGCTATCTGTATTGATAATTGCCCAATCTGCTTCTTTTATATAAAAATCTCCAGGAACAGGAACATAAGGTTTTATGGCACACCCATATAGGAATAGCACGGATATAATGAAGATTAACCAGAAATTCGTTATCCCAAAAAAATAAACCCCCTTATATTTATTAAGGGGGCTTATTAAATCATTCTTCCTCAGGAAAATCTTCTTCCCTGAATTCTTCTTCATCTTTTTCTTCAATATCACTTTCTATTGTTTTAGATGCTGTCATAGAAGGAACATTTTTTGCCTTTTCCACTTCTCTATCCAGTTCTTCTTCATCTGGTTCCTTAGGAATTAAGGTGATATCTACTACCTTATCATTTTCCCGAAGATTTATCAAATGCACACCTTGAGTGTTTCTTTCAAAGATTGAAATATCACTCACCTTCTGACGAATTATCATTCCTTCCTGTGTGATTATTACCAAATCATCGTTTTCATCCACTAGCATTAGAGCAGCAAGATGTCCATTTCTCTCATTGGTTTTAAGAGTTATAACACCTTTACTTCCTCTTCTGGTTACACGATAGGCAGATATTCGGGTACGTTTCCCATACCCATTTTCACTAATGGCTAAAATGGTCTTAGCTATCGCATTCCCATTTTCCATCAATAAATCCTGGAATATAACTGCCATAGAAATGACATAATCTTCCTCACGTAATCTTATGCCTCTAACTCCCTGAGTGAAACGGGCAGTAGGTCTTATCTCTCTCTCACTAAAACGATTGCAATAACCATTACGCGTGGCTAAAATCAGGTCATCATTGCCTTCGGTTATCCGTGCATCTATCAATTCATCTCCTGGTAAAAGTTTGATAGCCAGAATCCCAGAACTACGTGGACGACTGAAAGCTGCCAGGGGAGTTTTCTTAACCATTCCATTTTTGGTGCACATCACAATATTTTCTTCAGGGTTGAAATCCTTTAGTGTGACAAAAGCTTTTACTTTTTCTTTATCCTGCAGATTAACCAGATTTACGATAGCTTTGCCACGAGCCGTTCTTCCAGCTTCAGGTATCTCATACACTTTTAACCAATAACATCTTCCCAAATCGGTAAAAAGAAGAATATAGGAATGAGTAGAAGCTACAAAGATATACTGAATAAAGTCCTCTTCTCTCAGATTAGCAGCAGTTAAGCCTCTTCCACCTCTTCCTTGAACTCTATAAGTATCTATGGGCATACGTTTTACATAGCCTTCATGAGTAATAGTTACTACTACCAGTTCATCAGCTATCATATCTTCCTGATTTAATATACCAGTGTAGCTTTCAAGGATCTGAGTGCGACGCTGATCCCCATATTTATCTCTTATTTCAGCGGTCTCTTCTTTTATAAGTTGCATTCTTTTTTCTTTATGTTCCAATAAATCTTTCAGATGGTCTATCACTTTTAATAGCTCTTCATATTCAGTTTCAATTTTTTCTCTTTCCAGTCCTGTTAATCTTTGCAACCTCATATCCAGAATAGCTCTAGCTTGAATCTCTGTTAGACCAAATTTCTCCTGTAATTGTTCACTGGCTTCAGGCGGAGTTTGTGAAGCACGAATAGTAGCAATAACTTCATCCAGATGGTCCAGTGCAATTCTTAAGCCTTCCAGAATATGCAATCTTTCTTCCGCATTTCTTAGTTCAAAATTGGTGCGACGCAAAATAACTTCATGCCGAAATTCTATGAAGTTATTGAGCATATCCTTCATACTAACCACTTGAGGAACACCATTAACAAGACAGAGGTTAATTACTCCAAAAGTGGTCTGTAATTGAGTATATTTGTATAGTTGATTAAGAACAGTTTGGGCATCTGCATTGCGTTTAATCAATATAACTAAACGCATCCCTTCTCTACCGGATTCATCCCGGATATCGCTTATTCCTTCAATTCTTTTATCTTTTACCAGTTCTACGATTTTATCAATTAGAGCAGTCTTGGTTATCTGGTAAGGAATAGAACGAATAACAATTTGTTCCTGTTCATTTTTAGTGGTCTCTATTTCTGCTTCACCTCTTAAGAGCAATTGGCCTCTACCTGTTAAGAAATAATCCGTTATTCCTTTAGTGCCAAGGACATATCCTCCCATAGGAAAATCTGGACCTTTAATATATTTACGCAGTTCCAAAGGCTCTAAATCTGGATTATCAATCAGTGCGATAACGGCATTACAGATTTCCTTCAGGTTATGTGGTGGCATATTTGTAGCCATACCTACTGCAATACCCGAGGAGCCATTTATCAGTAAATTAGGAATCCGGGCTGGAAATACTTCCGGTTCTTTGCGTGTTTCATCGTAGTTGCTCCGGAAATTTACCGTATCTTTATCCAATTCTGCCAATAGTTCCATTGTAACTTTTTGTAGTCTCGCTTCTGTATATCGCATAGCTGCAGGAGGATCTCCATCTATGGACCCGAAATTGCCCTGACCGTCAATCAATGGATAACGCATATTCCAGGGCTGAGCAAGTCGTACTAAAGTAGGATATACTACTTGTTCACCGTGAGGATGATAGTTCCCAGAAGTATCACCTGCAATTTTAGCGCATTTACGGAAATGTCCACCAGGAACAAGATTTAATTCACTCATAGCATATATAATACGACGTTGTGAAGGTTTTAATCCATCTCTGATATCAGGTAATGCCCTGGACACTATAACACTCATAGAATAATCCAGATATGCTTGACGCATCTGATCTTCTATTTGCACTTCAATAATTTTTGATTTATCTTCCATCTATTACTCCTAATTAAATATCCAGATTCTGAACATATCTGGCATTAGCTTGAATAAATTCTCGGCGTGGTTCAACTTCATCACCCATCAAAATAGTAAAGATTCTATCTGCTTCAATGGCATCATCCATTTTTACCGCTACTAAAAGCCTATTTTCTGGATTTAAAGTGGTCTCCCATAATTGTTCTGGATTCATTTCTCCCAGACCTTTATATCTCTGAATAAACACACCTTTTTCACCAAATTCTTTTATGGCTTCATCTCTTTCTTCTTCTGTAAACACATACTTCACCTGTTTATTTTTCCGTACCATAAATAGTGGTGGTTTAGCTATATAGATATGACCATATTCTATTAAGGGACGCATATAGCGATAGAAAAAAGTGAGCAATAATGTGCTTATATGTGCACCATCAACATCCGCATCAGCCATTATGATAATCTTTCCATAGCGGATTTTACTGATATCAAAATCCTGACCTATCCCTGCACCAATAGCTAAAATAATAGGCTGTATCTTATCATTATTCAAAACTTTATCTACTCTTGCCTTTTCCGTGTTTAACATCTTACCCCAGAGCGGTAAAATAGCTTGAAAAGATCGGTCTCTTCCCTGTTTTGCACTACCACCAGCAGAATCTCCTTCCACTAAAAATAATTCTGTTTTACTGGGATCAGTAATAGTGCAATCTGCCAATTTACCAGGGAGAGAACTGCTTTCCAGAACAGATTTCCTGCGAGTTAATTCTCTTGCTTTACGTGCAGCTTCCCGTGCACGTGCAGCCATAATACTTTTCATCGTAATCACTTTAGCTTCTGATGGATGTTCTTCAAAGTAGGTTAGTAATTTGTCATATACTACAGAGTTAACAATCCCTTCTAAATCCGAATTTTGTAGCTTAGTCTTAGTTTGACCTTCAAATTGAGGGTTCTTCAATTTGACACTTATAACCGCAGTTAATCCCTCCCTAATATCTTCACCAGAAGGACTTACTTTTTCATTCTTCAGCAAATCAGCATTCTTAATATAGGTATTTACGGCTCTGGTAAGTCCACTTTTAAAGCCACTGAGATGGGTGCCTCCCTCAATAGTGTTTATATTATTGGCAAAACTGAAGATATTCTCTTGAAATCCTTCATTATATTGCAAAGCCAGCTCAAATTCAAGGTCGTCTCGTTTCGCTTCTATATAAAGCGGTTTTGGACTGATAGGCTTTTTATTCTGATTGAGATATTCCACAAAACTTATGATACCACCTTCATATTGAAAATCGTGTTCTCGCCCATTTCTATCATCCCTAAGAATTATTCTCACTCCTTTATTCAAAAACGCTAATTCCCTTAGACGAGCAGTTAGATAGTCAAAACTGAATTCCGTGGTCTCAAAAATAGTGCTATCCGGTTTAAATTTTATAATAGTACCGGTGCGGTCAGTTTCACCTATTTCTATTACATCCGTAACTGCTTTTCCTTTCTCATAACGCTGATAATATATCTTACCATCTTTATGCACCCTAACTTCAAGGTATTCGGAAAGAGCAACTACCACAGAAACACCTACACCATGTAGTCCTCCGGAAACTTTATAGGAATCCTGGTCAAACTTACCACCAGCATGAAGCATCGTCATAACTACCTGTAAAGCAGGAAGTTTCATCTCTTGATGCATCTCTACTGGAATACCACGTCCGTCATCTTCTACTTCTACTTCACCTTGGGTAGTTATGGTAACTTTTATATAATCACAGAATCCAGCTAAAGCCTCATCAATAGAGTTATCTACTACTTCATAAACAAGATGATGCAGACCCTGTATTCCTGTGCTACCTATATACATAGCGGGACGTGCACGAACACCTTCCAACCCCTTCATTACTTTAATATTTTTAGAGGTATAATTATTATCGTTCATAATTCATTGTCTCCTTAGATATTAACTAAACTTATATTTCTTTTCAGGAGGATGGTGCATCCTAAGCAGAAAATCAATATTCATATCTATATGTCAGAATATAAAATATGATTTTTTTGTCAAGAATAATCCGCAATTATTTTTAAATTATATCTTCTTATCTATCAATGTATTATCTCTTATACCAAAATAAAATTCTCATAATTTCAAATATTTACTTTATCTACTTGCTTAACAATGAGTTAACACCACTTTCTTTCCCCCTCTCTTTTCATCATTGTTTAATTTAATTTAGGATCCCCTCATATATATGTATATCTCTATATTATACAAATAAATAGCTACCTTGGGGTTAATTCTCTCTAAGGGCTTGTTTGCTATCAAGAGTTAATCAAGACTTGATCAAGGGAAACTTAATAACCGCTTTATAAACAAGTGTTAAAGAAGTAACTAAGACTTGATACTTCTTAATCTTCAAGTGGAATAGATTAGATAACTACTTATAATATGATTAATTATCACTGTTTTAAGGGTTAATTTTTTATCAGGAATAAGGACTTTATCAGAAGAAAGGTTCTTGATAATTTAATTGATGAGTTTGCATTTAATTCCGGAATAAAAAATTAATCTATGGTTATCGGATAAAAGAATGGTTAGGCTTATATATTTATCAATGGGGTATGCTTATAGGGTTCAGCAACAAGGAGATTAATATTACTTCGTATGGACTGTAGATAGTTACTCATAGTTTCCCATACCAGTTCAGGGTTGTTATTGGTTTCACTCAAATGAGCCAGGATAAGGTTTTCCAATCCATAATGTATAATTTGGCTGAGTAGTCCTACAGCTTGCTGATTAGAAAGATGTCCTTGAGGGCTTTTGATTCGTTGTTTTAGACTCCAGGGATAAGGTCCGTCCATTAGCATTTTTTCATCGTGGTTACTTTCCATAACAACAGTAGTGCAATCTTTTAATTTATTAACTACCAGGGTAGTAGGAAAGCCCAGATCGGTCGCTATTCCCAATTTCCGTTCTTGCTTTTGTATGCGATGGAAGGTAAAATTACAGCTTTCTACAGCGTCATGCGAAGAAGAGAAAGGATGGATAATGAGGTCATCAATACGAAAAGGGATTCCAGTCTGGAAGAATTTAATTCCAGCTGGAATATTTCCTAAATGATACTGACACTGATGATAAGTTTCCTCATTGATATAAAGTGGCACCTTAAGATAACGCAAAACTGCACCAGCTCCTTTGATATGGTCAGAATGTTCATGGCTAAGTACCACTCCTTTTATTTCATATCTATCAATTCCGAGGTCTTGAAGAGCGTTAAATATAGTTTTAGCAGGTGTTCCAGCATCCAGTAATATTGCTGTTTCATCGGTTCGGATGAAGCTGGCATTCCCTTTTGAGCTACTAACTAAAACAGCGAGCTGGAACATATATCAGATTTTAGTTAGATGATAATAACGATTATTTAATTTATCGTATTCCGTCCAGACTGCATCTTCAGGCGCAGCAGCTAAAAGTTGTGCTACTCCAACACTTTGAGCATCCAGATTATCACAAAGATGCAGAACTAAAGCTTCAAGAGTTTGAGGAAGACGAACAGATCCCTTTTCGTATTCACCGTGATGAGCAAGTATCATATGACGAAGATTCAAAAGAATTTCATCCGGGAAACCTACAATTTCCTTTGCTTTTTCACATACAAACTGATCTCCCAGGCTTAGATGTCCCACTAATCTACCTAAGTCGGTAAAATCAATACTGGGAGCAGAACTATACTCAAATACTTTTCCAACATCATGAAGCAAGGCACCGGCAATAATCAGGTCTCTATGCACTGGATAAAGGGTGCAAATGGAATCACAAAGAGTAGCTACATTGACGGTATGTTCAATGAGTCCATGGCGATAATTATGATGCCAACTTTTAGCTGCAGGTGCATTAAGAAAAAGGCAAAAAAATTCTTTGTCGTCAAAAATCAGGTGTAAAAGCTTATTAATCCAGAGGTTTTCTACTTTATCAATAAAAGAGAAGAACTGTTCAGCCAGAAATTCTGGAGGTTTACTACTGGTACTGATAAAATGTTCAATATTATATTCCGATTTATCTGCATAGCGTAATTGACTTACATTCAGCTGCACCTGGTCTTTGTAATTATTGACTATAGCTTTGATTTTTATCACATCTCCTTCCGAGAACTCTTCTGCTGCTTTCTGGAAATCTTTCCATACATAGGCGTTAATACTGCCGCTATGGTCCTGCAAGCGAAGATACAGATAGCGGTCATTTTTCCCCTGACGAATTTCTTTGGAAGTCACCAGATAAAAACTGACGATTTCTTCTCCCAGATGCTCTTTCAGGTCAGATATCTTAATATGTTCAAACATATTTACTCACTTTAGGATAATAATTTTTTGGATGGTAGGAATGCCCGATTTTGCCATAAAAAGTTCAGGAAATCGGAGAAAATAGATGCCATTGGCAGGAAATTGTTCGGCAGTGAAAGCAATTTCAGATTTAGTGGTATGATATTCTTTAATCTTTTGACCTTTCAGATTATATACCTGTACTCGTCCCAATGGCTTGTCATTATTAAGAGTTATCTTCATCAGTTCACCCCGATGTAAGGGATTGGATGTGATATATAAACGGGGCACTGCATTGTTAAAATCATTGATTGCAACGAGATTATTGAACTCAGCAAAAGAAGAATAGAGGATTTTCCCTGCGTCGGTTAGCTGTAACCAATAGTAAATACGGTAGGATTCTTCCAATTCGCTCAAGGAAATATTATTTAGAGGAATAAAAAAATCTATGGTAAGACTTTGAGCGGCATTTAAGCTCCCATTTAAAGCCTGATTTTGCATTATCCATCGATCAATCACCCAGCGTTCTTCATCATTGAAGTTTTGTTTTTTGAATAATCCAACGAATAGGCGTGATGAACTGACAATATCGTATTCCACAGCAGAAGAATAGAGTTGAGTACGAGCATTATTCAGAGTTAATGATGCTGAAAGTTGATCGCTATTTCCATCACTCATAATGCGACAATCAGAGGAGGATACGAAAGTTTTATTATTTTGAGCTTGAGTGCATAATTGTACAAATTGATTACCATAATTCGTAACGAAACCATTAATTTTAAGGTCTCCATTGATGACAGTGCGTGGTAACGAATTGAAAGAATACCAATTAAATCTATCTTGTGCAGCAAGATTGGAAAGAGTATCGCCCAGGATAGGAAAATAGTTTAAAATATGAAATTGCGGGAAATTATATTGGTCTTGCGACCAGGTTATCTGAGAAGCATTTTGCCAGCGTAAGAAATTCTCTATCAGGAAAATAGGATAAGAATCGGCAAAACTAAAACGATGTATTAGACGAATATTATTCGCCTGGGGGTCATTATCGTTATGACTGCTAACCAGTGCTGCTCTCAATTTTAACTGTAAAGGCTCTTCCGGGAGTATAAACTGATGCTCCAGAAATTCTGGATTCTGGTTATTAAATTCATAAAGGGAATGAGGATTAATAGTTTCCGTTACAGGAATTTCGTCAAAGAAAGCAAAATCTGGATCAGGTGAATAAACATTCAAATGTATAGTAGCGTCTGTAACAGGAACACTGGAATGATTATAGATGGCAAAGGTTGGTGTTACAGTTTGTCCTGGTTCTACTGACCCTTCCAGATTAAAATAAGTTAGTTCTAGGTCAATTATTTGCGAATCCAGTACAAATTCTCCTGCCAGCCCGAACAATAGTTCAGCATTGAACCCAGCGCTTGCAAAACTTTGATAATAAGGAGATTGTGGCACATTAGTATTGGAATAATAACTATGAGTTCCAGCACCATAAGAGGCGGAAACATAAGTTCCAGTAAAACTGGTAGCATATGTTGCTACCATCCATAAAGCACTTTCTTGAACAGTTTGAGGGAAAGTTATTTCTACCCAGTTATTAGAAACCGGCACCTTATTCCAGGTTAAAAGGGTGCCAGGATTATTATATTCATTGGTAAAAAGCTCTACTTTAATGGAATCACCTATCTGAGGAAGAAAGATTAATGCTTTTGAGACAAGAAATTGCGAGATTTCAACAGCAGGATATACAGATTCAAAATCAAACAAGACTGCCCACTTATCTGAGCCATAAAAATGATAATCATCTGTTCCTTGATGATAAGCAAAATTATATTCTTTATTGTCCTCTGGAATCACTTGAGAACCTGAGCCAGGCACAAAATCCAGGGCAAAGGAAAAGCACCCCAAAAAGAGGATTAAGAAAGTTATTGGAACTCGCATATTATTTTATTATCCACTAATTTTTTAGCGAAGGTAACATCTTGTTCAATAGCTCTTTTCAGGGCATCTTTATCAGGAAACATCCTTTCCTCCCGCAGATAATGAAGCAAAGATATGGCAAAAGAATAGCCATTGAAATCTCTCTGTATATCTAACAGATAAGTCTCAATCTCAGCTTTATCTTTGTGTTTCAAAGTTGGACTGATACCTATATTTGTCAATCCATAAAAAACTAAAGATCTGGACCGTGCAATACTAAAATAAACTCCTTTATAGGGAATAAGCTGACAGAGGTCTTCTAATTGAAGATTTATGGTTGGATATCCGAGTTCTTTACCAATACCACTTCCCTTTCCCACCGTTCCATAAAGTGTGTAAGGATAACCGAGTAAACGATTTGCCATATAAAGATTTCCTGAAATTAACATTTCTCTGATTAACGAGCTGCTGACAATGCGATTATTATAAAGGACGGGTTCTACATATTCCACTTCAAATCCAAAGTTTTTACTCTGCTTCAGGAGAAAGTTATAATCTCCTCTTCTTTGATAACCAAAATGAGAGTCATAACCCAACACAATTATAGCAGGATTGAATTTAGACACCATATACTCTCTCAAAAAATCCTCCGCTGAGGTTTTCGCCAGTTTTTCATCAAAATGCAGCAACTGAACTTCATCAATTCCCAAAGCTAAAATTTTTGTTCTTTTATGCTCTGGTGGAAGCAATATGTAGGGACAAGAATTATTATTTAGCGTTTGAGCGGGATGATTGTCATAAGTGATAACGACAGATTTTAGATTTCTTTCTTTTGCCAGCTCTTTAACCTTAGAAAGAAGTTTTTGATGTCCAATATGCACACCATCAAAATTGCCAATACTTAAAACTGTTTTCATATCAACTCTTCAGATTTATATAAGGATTAAGTATACTATCTTTTCTTTTCGCCACTCCTTGCAAGCTGCCTGCATAATCAAATATCAATATTGTTTCGTTATTATTGCCAGATTTGGGTATGGGATTTCCATTACTGAGGAAAATTAGCTCTTTTTCTGATAGGTAGAGTTTTTCAAAATCGGGGAATAACTCTTCAACTGGAAAGAAATGAGAAGTGAAATTTTCTTTTGTAATATCTTCAATTTTATATGATTGATTTACAGTAAGATAGCCTATAGCGGTTCTTCTTAAGCTAACACAATGCCCCACCGTTCCTAAAAGTTGAGCAATGAGTTCTCCCAGACTCCGAATATAGGTCCCCTTAGATACTTTACAGCTAAAGCTCAAGTAAGGGAAAGAATAATCTGTCACTTCAAATTTAGAGATATGAACAGGACGTTTTTCCAATTCAACTTTAATTCCCTTACGAGCATAGGAATAAGCCGGTTTCCCTTTAATTTTTACTGCTGAATAAGCAGGAGTGACCAGAGATTTGACTTGTAATATTTGTTCTCGCAGTGTTTCTTTATCTATTTGAAAAGGTATATTCTCACTTACTGCAACCACTTTCCCTTCAGTATCGCCGGTTTCTGTTTGTTCTCCCAGCTTCAGCACTACTTCATATTCTTTATCCTGCAGTTCCAGAAACTGACAAAGACGTGTGTAAGATCCCAGAGCAAAAATTAATAATCCAGAAGCAAAGGGGTCTAAGGTACCGGTGTGCCCAATCCTGGAGATTTTTGTTAGGGCTCTCAATTGTTTCACTAAGGCAAAAGAAGAACTGCCTGGCGCTTTATCAATCAATAGGAAGCCTCTATTTTCAGACATTATTGCGGGATTGGGTAAGAGCTTGTTTCAGTTTTGATATCAGATCAAATTTTAATTCATCCAGCTCCCCATAAAGGATAGCCCCGGAAGCTTTTCTGTGACCACCACCTCCATAAGAAACAGCTATGGCATTAACATCTACAGTATCTGAACGGAGACTGAGATTGTAGGATTCCTTATCATCCTGACGAAGAAAGGCAATTACATCCACACCCTTAATTCCCTGAACAAAACGGGGTATGCTAATAGCATTAGTAGCTAAGTGATTACGCTTTTGCATATCCAGAGAAGAATATAAAAATAAAATCTGACCATCATTATAGAGTTCCATCCCTGCAAGCACTTCTCCCAGATATTTCATCTGACTGGTAGTATTATTAAGGAAAAAGGCTTTATATAATTCGGAAGGAACTATACCGAAGGCAACCAATTCGGCGGCAAGACTTAAAGATTTCGCATCAGTATTTGAATTGGTAAAGTTATTGGTGTCATTTATAAGAGTGATATACAAGTTATTAGCTATAACTCTTTGTTCTGTTGGTGGCAGATTATCAATTTCAGATTTAAACATTTTATAAATAATAGAGCCTGTACAAACTTCGGAGATATCCACAAAAGTATAATCGCTATCTAATTCTTTATCAGAAGGGATATGATGGTCAATTACTAATCTTTTACGAGCTGTCATTAACAATTCACTTCTATCACCTAAAAGGGTGTAGCTATTGCAATCCAGAACTATGAGAGTTTCATAGTAATTGCCACTTTCAAATATACTCAGTTTTGTTCCATTCATTAAGAATTTAAAGCGTTCCAGCTGACTATCAGCATCAATTATAATTTCACTATCAATTCCCTGATGCCTCAATAATCGGTGTAAAGCTAAACTTGCACAGAATCCATCACCATCTGGTTCTGTATGTGTCATAATAGCGACAGATTTGGAAGAACTTACAAACCTATTAAGTATTTCTTTTAGTTCTTGAATATTTTTTAGTTTTTGCATTGAATATAATAACCCTCCTTTAGCCTAATTTAGTGCTAATATACTTGGAAACTAAGGTGAATCAGAGTTAATCTATGGATTAAACCTATTTGTTTTTCTCTTCCTCTTCATCAATATCAATTATGTCATCAAAAATATCATCGTCATCTTCATCAAGGTCAAAGAGGTCGTCATCTTCATCCTCATAGTCCTCATCCCAGTCAAAATCTTCATCCAACTCATCATAGTCCTCTTCATCATCATACTTATCTTTAAGGAGGCATGAGAGTAAGGTTTCAACACGAGCTGCCCGGTCTTCTGTGTCATCGTAATAGAAAGATAGTTCGGGTATAGTTCTCATTATATGTGCTCCTGCAATTTGTTTTTTTAAATAACCAGAGGTTTTTATTAGACGCTCCCTGATACTTTCATGGGAAGCGGGGTTATTGTAATGTGAAAAGTATAGTTTGGCATACTTTAAATCCCGAGAAAGCACCACATCAGTAATAGTTACCCAGGCTAAAAGGGGGTCGTGAATCTTGGTGGTTAAAGTTATATTCATAATTTTACGCAACTCTTCTTGAAGCCGGGGAATTCTGTAAGATTTCATAGTTTATTTTTTGGAACTTTCTTCCAGGATATAAAACTCAAGAACATCGCCTTCTTTGATGTCTGAAAAATTCTCTAAGGTTATGCCACATTCACTTCCAGCTCTAACTTCTTCCACATCCTCAGCATAATGTTTCAAGGTAGCAAGGTCATCTTCTGCAATCATCACATCATTTCTATAGACTCTAACCTTACAACCTTTCCTGACATAACCGCTATCAATCTGACAACCTGCCACGGTACCAACTTTTTTAATTTTGAACACCTGACGAACCGTTGCTGTTCCAATAATCTGTTCTTTATACTCGGGTTGTAACATTCCCTCTAAAGAGGCTTCCACATCTTCTATAGCATCATAAATCACTTGATAAAGCCGGATATCAACTTTTTCTTCTTCTGCCATCTTTTTAGCTTGTTGGTTGGCTCTAACTCTAAAACCGATGATAACAGCATCAGAAGCAGCAGCTAAACTTACATCAGCTTCATTGATACCACCAACACTTTTATGGATAATATTGAGGATCACCTGAGGATGAGAAATTTTGGCAAAGGAATCTGCCAGTGCTTCTACTGAACCATCAGTAACATCATACGTTTCGTTTCCAGCAATTACAGCCGAAAGTGTACTTTTTCCAGAACCATTTGGTCCCATTATTGCGTGAACTTCTCCTGCTTTTTGTTCATCCTTAATACGTTCAAAAATGTTCTGTAGTGAGGCTTTATTTTGGTATTTTTCCCGTTCCAATCTGATTTGATTTCTTTCTGTGCTAATAGCACGAGCCGTTTTTTCAGAATCAACCTGATTAACCAGGTCTCCTGCTTTGGGTATTTCATTCAATC
The DNA here is from genome assembly GCA_002070045.1 of Candidatus Cloacimonetes bacterium ADurb.Bin211. GTDB lineage: Bacteria > Cloacimonadota > Cloacimonadia > Cloacimonadales > Cloacimonadaceae > Syntrophosphaera. The sequence goes on along the minus strand of MWCN01000056.1, from coordinate 5,516 downwards.
CAAAGATACGACCCACATCAGAAGGATAGAGTTGTTTAATTTCCTGACCTCTCTCATTTTCTATTCTACGGATTCTCCCATGAGTGGCACCACAAACGACAATATCTCCTTTCTTAATTGTTCCTTCTTGCACCAGAACAGTAGCTATAGAGCCCATACGAGGGTCTTTTTCAGCTTCCAGAACTACACCGGTTCCGGGCACTTTTTTTCTGGCTTTGAGTTCCATCATTTCTGCCATTATAAGAATCAACTCTATGAGATTCAGGATGCCTTCTCCAGTTACTACAGAGGTAGTACACCAGGGCACATCTCCACCATATTGTTCCAGCATCACGCCATAATCCAGAAGTTGAGCAATGACTCTATTCACATTAGCATCAGGTAAATCTACTTTATTGATAGCTACAATAATAGGAACGCCTGCCGCTTTAGCATGATCAATAGCTTCTTTAGTCTGAGGTTTCATCCCTTCATTAGCGGCAACTACAATGACCGCTATATCGGTAACATTGGCACCCCGAGCTCGCATTGCCGTAAAAGCTTCATGTCCCGGAGTATCAAGGAAAGTAATTTTATTTTTATTAATCTCAATCTGATAAGCTCCAATATGTTGAGTGATACCACCTGCTTCACCTGCTACTACATTGGTATTGCGTATATAATCCAGAATGGAGGTTTTACCGTGGTCTACATGACCCATAATAGTAACAACTGGAGGACGAGGTTCATATTCTGCATCAGTATAGAGTTCCTTTTCTTTATCCAGGATATCAACTCCATATTCATCCTCAAACTGGAAGTCCACATTAAATTCATCGCAAATCATTTCCAGAGAATCGCGGTCTAATCTCTGATTCATTGTGACCAGCTGACCCATAGCAAAGAATTTGGAAATTATATCAGTTGGAGGGACATTAAGAATCTTTGCCAGCTCACTAACAGAAGTAAATTCTCTAATGATAACCTTATTTTCGGTGTTTTCACTGGTTACCTGGGCTTCTTTATGATATTTCTTTTTTCTGGTTTTTTGGAGTATTTTCTTTATATTGCGTGAAATCTCAGCTTCATCCACATCAACGGGAAACTCTTCCTTTTGTTTGCTTTGCTTAACTGAGCTAACGATAGCTCGTTTATGTTTACTTTTTTCACCTAATTCTTCGTGGTCAATGCGACTTTTACCAAATTTTTTAATTTCTGGTTTTTTTTCTGTTTCAACTGCTTCAATGGGTAAATGGGTGGCTGTAACGGAAGGTTTTTTCCGTGGTTCTTCCTTTCTTCTTTCTTCCCTTTTAGATTTTGTAGGTGGAGTGGTTTTCCGCTCCTTGGCTATGGATTCAGGTTTGGGCCTAGGAGGTGTTTTCTTCCCTTTGCTAATCACCGGTGTAGCTTGTTGATGTGGAACAATAATACGAGTAGGCGGCTTTCCTTTGGGTAGCACTTCCTCAGGTTTTGACTGTGAAGGGGCTGGCTCTATTGGTTCAGTCTGTTTAGGTTCAGGAAATGGAGTTGCTTCAGTTGTAGTAGCAACTGCTTCAGGAGTCTCAGTTTTTTTCACTTTTTCTTCACGGACAGGTTGAGTTTTCGCCGTTTTAACAGCTTCTTTAGTAGCAGATTTAGTAGCTTTATCAGCTTGACTTTCTCTATGTATTTCAAGAGTTTCTTTTTCAGCTTTAGTAGCCTTTGCTGCCTGTCTCATTTCCTGTAAGCGTTTTCTATCTTTTTCAGCTCTTTTTTCAGCGTCTACTTGCTCATAATATTTTTTCCGAATTTTATCGGCAATTTCTTCATCAATAAGACTCATATGACTTTTAACCGTAACCCCCATATCATTGAGGTGTTTCCTCAAAGCCATATTGCTTATTTTAAGTTCTTTAGCTAATTCATGTACTCTTATTTGCACTTTTTTCCTCTAAATTTAATTGGAATAATATTCCAATACTTTGGCGGCAAATTGACCGTCTTTAATTCCAAATATTCCGGAAATAGGTAGTCCTAAAGCAGAACTGAGTTCTTTTTGTGTGCCCCAGCGAATAATGGGAACTGCACTTTCCAGAATATTTCTTGCATCAGTTATCCTTTTAACTGTTTTTAGAGATGTGTCTTCGGCAATAATAATAAGTTTTAGGTTATTATTTCGTAAATCCCGAAGACAGGCATCCGTGCCAGAAACCATCTTTCCTGCTTTGCGAGCAAACTGCATTAAGTTAATAATGTGAGAATATTTTTCTTCACTGCCCATTGTTTACTCCTTGAACTGAATTTATACTCTGCAGGTCCAGTTCTGACCAACTTTTATTGATACCATAATGTTTTTTAAAATAACGCTTTTCCCATTCCTCTAAATTGGAAAGACAATTAATATCGTTACATACATAATGTCTGCGTCGTTGTAATCTTCTTCTGGGGTCTATAATAATTCCTTCAGGAATAATAATGAAGGCATAGAGTTTATCCAGGTCTTTTTTAGACTTACAAACAGCACAAGTTCTCTGGGGCATATGCAGAACTTTACTATGTTTATTTGGCATTAGAAATCTCTGGCTGCCTCTTTCAGCCTTTGAGCAGTTTTTTCACCCACACCTTCAAGATTACAAAGCTCATCAATAGATGCAGCATAAATGTCTTGTACTGAAGTGTATCCTGCATGTCTTAGTATTTCTGCTATCTTGGGAGTTACACCATCCAGTTCGGTAATGTGACTGATAGTTCTGCGTTCTTTTGCCATCTTTTCTTCAAATTCTTCCATTGTGTAAATATCAATCTTCATACCGGTCAATTTAGCTGCAAGTTTAACATTCTTTCCGCCCTTTCCGATAGCCATAACCTTATCTGCATCATCCACAATAACACTGGCGGCTTTATTGCGTTCCAATATAACTCTTTTAACATTTTCTAAGCCGAGAGCTCTAACTATCATTTTTTCAGGGTCTTCGTCATAAACAACCAAATCAATCTGTTCTCCATGAAGTTCTCTCCGAATACTATCTATACGAGTACCCTTAAGCCCGATGCAGGCAGCTATAGGATCTAGTTTCGGATCGGTAGATTCTATTTCAACTTTAGTTCTAACTCCAGGTTCCCGAACGATTTTCAAAATTTTAATTGTTCCATCGTAGATCTCAGGTATTTCTGTTTCAAATAACTTTTTCACAAATTCAGGATTAGTCCGAGAAAGAATGATAGCGTTATTATTTTTATGCACCTGTATATTTACCACATAGGCTTTTATGTTATCGCCCACACGGTAATACTCATTTTCTATCTGTTCATCTACTGGTAAGATAGCATCAGAATAACCAATATCAATTCTATAATTCCCATTATCATCAATAGATTTAATTTTACCACTGACAATAGTATTTTTTTGCTTATCAAAATCATTGCGGACTTTTTCCTCTTCCAGCTGGTGTATCTTATCCTGAATAGCTTTTTGTACAGTCTTTATCAGCTTTGGTTCAAATTCATACATTGCCATAGTTTTGGGCACATATTGTCCCAATTCTATATCTTTCCCATAAATTTTTCTAGCTTCTTCCAGAGAAATCTCTCCCAGATTTTTCTCTACTTCCACTACTTTACAGAGAAAGTTTGCCATTATAGCATTAGTATTTTCATCTACTATGAGTTCCAGCTGATTTTCTGGTTCCAGCTTTTTATTTAATATATTATAGATAGATTCCAGTATTATTTTCTGGATAAGCTCCTTGTCTAACTGCTTGATTGCCGCAAGTTTGACGACAGCGTCCAGTATATTTGTACTCATCTTTTCTTTTCACTCCTTTCTTTATCAAGAAAGACCGTTTTTGCACGATTAATATCCTTGAAGTTTATTTCCACTACCTTTCCACGGTCATCCAAAGTGATAGTGTCATCATTGACTTCAATCAAGGTTCCCATAGCAGAGTGCTTTTCATCGCCTTCTGTCCATTGTACCGCTACCTTTTCATTGATAGCACTTGCATAATGGCTCTTCAATTTAAGGACCCTTTCTAACCCTGGTGAGGACACTTCCAGAAAATAGCGCTCTGGTATGATATCCAGTTCATCCAGTTCATCACTTAGAGCACGACTGAAGTAGGCACAATCATCTACGGTCACACCACCAATTTTAGTCAGATAAATAGTGATAATTCTTCCCTTGGCAGACATCTTTTCCTCTATATCATAAAGAGCAAGATGCTGTTCAGCACATAGCTTTCGAGCTATACTCTCTACTTGTGACCGATAATATGCCATCTTATATCTTTCTCCTCACCTTATCTCTGTATTGTGCTAAAAAAAATAGCTAATTTACTTAGCTATCTTTTTTAACAAAAAAACTCACTTCCCCGAAATGTTTTTATTCATTTCAGTATGCAAAGTCAAATTCTAATCTGGATTTAATCTGTCAAGTAAAAATTTATACCGATAATAATGAGTCATCTTGTCTTAAACTAGGCTCTAAAGTTTGGAATAGATTGGAGAAATATAAATTATAGTTTACATCTAGTAAGGAGTATCATTTAAATAATGATGATATCGCAGTTATCTCATTTTTTTGCTATAAAGTTTCTCAAGAATATAAACTGGATTACTCTTTTGAAGAAATTGTCAGAATTTACCCTGATAAAGATTGGGATTTTAGAAAGATAGTTAAATTCACTCAAAACCTGATAGGAGAAGATATTTGATTTAAATGCTTATCTTAATTCTTCTTTATATTTTACCTTAACATCTACTGAATAGGGTTTAAATCATCTCATTTTACCTGAGTATAATTTAAGATTATTGTATTAAACAGTGTATTAGAACTAATTTTTTTATTATACGCAAAAAGAGATCAATATTACTGAGAAGAGGTTAACTCTAAAGCTGAATTTATTTTTAGTAAATAATAACAGAGTGCGGTAGAAAGATAGACTATTCCTCCAGACCATAATATATCTGATAAGAAATGGCCTCCTTGAGCTATACGTACAAAACCCATAAAAAAGCCATAGAGAAGAGCAAAAATAAAGGCAATAGCTGTCCATTTTTTTCTTTTTCCACGGACGAGAAAATATATAGTAAAGAAATAGAACCCCATTGCAGCATGACCACTGGGAAAGGATTTTCCTGGGCTGGAAAGGTCTATTTCTAAGGGTTTTTCGTAAGCGAATTTTCCTCCAAAGAAGTTAATATTTCTTGGACGAGGGCGACCCCAGTATTCTTTCATAACTCCATTTACAATTAATCCTGGTCCTAATAACATAACCAGCATTAAAAACAGACATTTGCGACGCCACTTATAGAAATTATGAAAGAAGAAACTAACTATAAAAATCCCGAGAGCTATAATAGAAAGAGCCAGAGCGGGAATAGTCCCATAGTCATACATAAAATCGCATAAAGGGTTATACATTCCCCACCATTTATTATAGCCAAGATAGAACAATCTTGAGAGTTTGATGTCCCAAAAGTAGTAACGAATAAGCCAGGTTCCGACCCCAAGGATAGCAATAGGTATAAGAAAATCTAGCCACAAGACAATATGGCGG
>MWCN01000055.1 GCA_002070045.1 Candidatus Cloacimonetes bacterium ADurb.Bin211 | reverse complement strand
CGGGCTGGAACTCCAGTAAGAGAAGAAGGAATTTCAAAAAAGTTAGGTCTGCCAAAAAGTCCGGTTTGTATATCATTTTTCCAGGTGATTCGAAAAAGATTAAGAGGATTGATATCCCATAAACCTATATCTGGTAATTGTTTCTTGATGTTATCAGGAATAGTTTCAGGATTTATCTGCTGTTTTATCGTAGGAAGGATGATTCCTCGTTCTTTACAGCGTCTGGCATTTTTTAAGATTGTATTATAGTTTTTTTCAGTAATCAGTTTAGGCATAAAAGCTCCGATTAAATAAAAGATTTCAATTTTAGTAGTGGGTTTTTGATTTTGGAAAGGAAAATCATAGCAGCAATGACAAATGGTTTATATCCTGCTTCTTGATAAGTGTGAATACGATAGCGTTCAAAGACTGATTTTTCAACCTCACCCTTAGGGCAACTTACACCAGAAATATCTGCAGGAAGACAATGTTCATAAAGTGCATTTCCATTACGAGTAAGCTTCATCATTTCTTCTGTACATTCCCAGTCCTGATGTCTGGCATTTTCTGCTAAACACTGCTTTTCCAGTTCTTGCAGTGCTTGCTGATTTTTTTCTCTTAATAATCTGGTTCTTTCTTGCATAACATTCAAGGGTGCCCAGGATTTGGGATAAACTATATCAGCATCAGTAAAGGCATCTATCATAGAATGAGTGATACGGAAGGAACCGCCACTTTGTTCAGCGAAGGACTTTGCAATATCTATTGTTTCAGGTAGCAAGTCATATCCTTCTGGATAGGCTAAGACAACATCCATACCGAAACGAGACATAAGATTGATTATACCTTGAGGAACAGAAAGTGGTTTTCCATAAGAAGGAGAATAAGCCCAGCTCATAGCAATCTTTTTACCTCTTAATTGATTAAGGTCCCCAAAATAACTTTTTAGTTTCAGCAGGTCAGCCAGACATTGAGTGGGATGGTCTAAATCGCTTTGAAGATTTACAATCATAGGTCGTTGAGCGAGGACTCCATTTTGGAAACCATCATTAACTGCTTGAGCAACTTCCAGCATATAGCTATGTCCTTCGCCAGGATACATATCATCACGGATACCTATAACTTCAGTGAGAAACGATATCATATTAGCCGTTTCTCTAACTGTTTCACCATGCGCAATCTGGGATTTTACTTCATCCAGTTCTGCCAGGGCTAAACCGAGAGCGTTGACAGCAGAAGCAAAACTGAAACGAGTACGGGTGCTATTATCACGAAATATAGAAACAGCTAATCCATAATCAAAGATTTTGAAAGGTTTCTTTTCCCAATGTAGCATCTGAAGTATTTCCGCTGTAGCCATAATAGCTTTCAAGTTATCCAGACTATTTTCCCAGGTGAGTAAAAAATCTTTTTCATAAAGCTCTGGCTGAAGTCTCTCTAACTCCAGAAGACAGGATTTAATCTTATCTTTATTATTCATCTATTTCCTCAAATATATTAGGGTTGCTTAAGGTCAAGTCTTTCTGCGGCAAGCATAACAGCATCAATAATTTGTTGATAACCGGTGCAACGACAAAGATTTCCTCTTATAGCTTGTCGCACTTGTTGTCTTGTAGGATGTGGATTTTTATTTAGTAAAGCGTAAGCAGTTAAGACCATACCAGGAGTGCAGAAACCACATTGAATAGCACCGGCATCAATAAAGGCTTGTTGAACCGGATGTAATGTCCCATCTGGTAGGGCAATACCTTCTATGGTGATAAGATTGCAGTTTTCAACATCTTTCAATTTCAGACGGCAAGAAAGTTTGGGTTCACCATTTACCAGAACAGTACAGGAACCACAAACTCCGATATCGCAACCTATTTTAGTGCCCGTAAGAGAAAGGTCTTCCCTCAACCAGAGAGAAAGTTTTCTTTCTGGGTCATAATCATAGTAATTGATACCATTAACCGAGATCATATTTTTATCCTTATAGGCAAAGAATGATATCGTTTACCTGTAGCGGAATATATTGCATTAGCTATAGCAGGTGCCATAATTTCATTAGCTGGTTCTCCAATGCCCTTAGCTCCAGAGGGAGAAATTGGGTCCGGATTTTCTATAAAGATAGCTTTCATTTCCGGTAAATTTATGCTTCTTGGTGGATGATAATTATGAAAATTAGTAGGAACAACTAAACCATTTTCGCAAGGACAATTTTCCCCTAGAGCATAACCTGCACCCATTGCCATACCACCATAATATTGTCCTTTTAATGCAAAAGGATTTATCACTTTACCAATATCATGTGCGGCAATCATATTTAGAAGATTTACTGCTCCTGATTGTGAGTTAACTTTTAGTTCCACCGCTTGACATCCATACACCCAGGTGAAATAAGCATTACCCTGTCCAGTTTCTTCATTCCAGGATATTTGTGGAGGCTGATAAACTCCAAAAGCATAAGGATAGACTTGATTATTATAACAGAGCTTTATTGCTTCTTCCCAGGGCATAATCATTTCACCTGTAGCATCAAGTAATTTTGAATTTTTAAAATGAACAACAGATTTTCCCGTAATCTTCTGTACGGTTTCGGTGACAATCTGCTTTAAAATTTTTGTTGCATTTACTACAGCTCCTCCACCCATAATAGTTCCACGAGATGCTACGGTTGAGCCACCATCTGGAATATTTGAAGTGGAAGGCATACGATACCGGATTCTCTCTATAGGTAGTCCCAGTTGTTCTGATGCGATTAAAATCATAGCTGATTCAGCGCCCTGCCCATTTTCAAACACACCTGTTTCTAATAAAACTGAACCATCTGGTTGAACATATATTATAGCAGAATTCACATCCGTTCCTTCTGCACCGAGACTGACACCACGATAACTTATCGCCAGTCCGATACCATACCATTCCTTTTGATTGGGATTGCCAAATGAACAGAGTTTACGTTTATGCTCATAATCGCTTTCATTCAGAACGGCATCTAAAACCTGAGATAGAGAAACAATATGACTATCCAGCACCTGTCCAGTGATAGTAGTGGAACCCTGTTTAACCATATTTTTACAGCGGAAAGTTATTTCATCCATTCCCAGCTTTTCTGCAGCAATTTCTACAAGCTGTTCCACTGCGAAATTAATTTGAGGGGAGCCAAAACCACGCATAGCACCACAAAAAACATTATTAGTATATACTCCATAAACATCGGTTTCTACATTAGGCACTTCATAACAACCGCAACTCTGAACGGTTGAACGCCAGGTAACCCAGGGTGTAACACTACAATAGGCACCGCCATCTGCTACAATGCGAGCTTTGACTGAAAGAATTTCTCCTTCTTTATTCAATCCCATACGATATCGCATCTTATAGGGATGGCGTTTATAGCTTTCTCTCATACTCCATTCTCGAGAATAAGTTATTTTTACAGGTTTTTTAAGAATCCAGGAACAGAGAGCTGCCCTTGCACAAACCAGTGCAGCGGTATCATCTTTTCCACCGAAACCGCCACCACAGGTTAAAGGTTTAACTTCCACATCCTTTAGCTCTACTCCTAAAGTGGAGGCAACGAAACGACGAGTTGAAAA
>MWCN01000054.1 GCA_002070045.1 Candidatus Cloacimonetes bacterium ADurb.Bin211 | reverse complement strand
CCTTAAAATTTCATCTAAAAACCAATGCGTATATTCATGCATTATGATACCATTATAGTTTGAATATATTTGCTCAGGACTGCGGATGTAGATACGATGATCCAGCGAGGAATAAAAAGCGCTGGAAAATTCCACAATTCTTCCCTTACCGCCGGTTAATAATGCATATGATTTTGCATCAGGGACCACATAAATATCTGCTCTAGCATCCAGATAAACACCTGTTCCCATCTGTAACTGATCAATTCTTTGATTTAGTTCTTCTATAAAACTTTGAGTGACAGGAAATTTACCATCCGTTGTATGAATTACAAAGTTGTCACTAATAATGGCAATCTGATAGTTAGCATTTAGAAAGCTATAGATCAACAATATCGGAACTAAGCATTTCCAGAAAGTGGAACTCAGCTTGATATCTCCTTACGACTTAAAAGAGTATAATAACTGGCGGTATCTTTTTTTGCCACATTTCCTAAAGGAATTTTATCAATGCGAATTTGATGCTCATAACCATAGAGTTTCAATTGAATTATATCTCCTTCCCTAACTTCCGCAGAAGCTTTAGCGGGTTTTCCATTTAGAGTAACCAGTCCTTTATCACAAGCAGTTTTAGCAATGCTACGACTTTTTGTTAGGCAGAGCTTGTTGAGTAGCATATCTATTCGCATAATTAGATTAACTTACCATTTATTTTGTCAGAAGACGTTGTGTTTCCAGTGCAATCATCAATTCTTCATTGGTAGGGACTTTTAGGATAGTTACCCGGGAATCAGGAATGCTTATTGTTTCTATCTTACTACTAAATTTTGAATTAGCATTAGCATCAAGTTTTATTCCCAGAGCTTCCATATTCTTACAGACCATTTCCCGAGCTAAAGGCATATTTTCACCAACTCCTCCTGTGAATACCAGAACATCCAGACCGTTCATAATGGCGTAATAAGATCCAATATATTTTTTTATTCTATAGCAATAGACTTCCAGAGCTTGTCTGGCTTTCGCATTATCCTTCAGCAGAATCTCATCCTCAATGACACGCATATCATTAGATATCTGAGAAAGACCCAGCATTCCGCTTTTTTTGTTTAGAATACTATTAACTTCATCCACATTTAATCCCAGGTGTTGTTGCATATATATAGGGATGGAAGGATCAATATCACCACAGCGAGTTCCCATCATCAAACCTTCAAGAGGTGTAAAACCCATTGAAGTATCAATAGATTTTCCTCTTTCTATGGCAGTGATAGAAGCACCATTTCCCAGGTGACAGGTGATGATTTTTAAATGAGTTATATCCTTTTGCAAATATCTGGCAGCCTGTAAACTCACATACTTATGCGAAGTTCCATGAAAACCATATCTTCTAATCTTATACTTTTCATAATATTCTAAAGGAAGGGGATAAAGATAAGCTCGTGAAGGCATTGTCTGATGATATGCGGTATCAAAAAGCCCACATTGCGGAACTTCTGGCATATTTTTTCTTACTGCTTCTATACCTTTTATATTTGCTGGATTATGTAGAGGTGCCAGAGGAATACATTCTTTCATCACTCTCACTACATCATCGGTTATCACTACAGCATCAGAATAGTATTCACCAGCATGAACTAATCTATGACCTACAGCATCAATTTCACTTTTATCTTTAATCACTCCATTAACCGGGTCTAAAAGAGAATCAATTATCAGTTGTAAGCCCTGTTCGTGATTTTCAATTACCATCTCTTTCTTTTTCAAAGTATATTTCTCACTTTTAAAAGTAAAAAGTGAGTAATCTTCACCAATACGTTCTGCAATTCCTTCTGCTAGAACTAATAAATTTTCCATATCTATGAACTGATACTTTATGGAAGAACTGCCACAATTGAGAACTAATATTCTCATTTTATCCTTCTTTACCTATTATTTTTTATTACTAAAAGTTAAAATATTGCCTTATTGTCAACTCATTTGCATCTACTATCCGCAAAAGACCCTTATACTAAAGTAAATTATCATTGTATTGCGAAATTGATGTCCAGATATGAGATTATTACCTAAGAATAAAAGGATTTCCATCTGATGTTAAATTTCAGCTTTAAAAGATATGAATAAATTTAGATAAAATGTCTTATCTTATTGTATGATATAGAACTAAAGATTATACCAAAAACTTGAGTTATTATATAATATCAAAGATAATAGGCTCTTCCGGGATAGGTTCTGAACTCAAGTTATAAGCTTTCTGTATGAGTTCTACAACCTTTTCACCTTTAATCTGGTCATTGCAGTGAACTTCACCGATAGGTTCGTCTTTTTCCAGGAAATCACCGATCTTTGGGATAAGCAGAGCGCCAGTACTATGGTCTATAGCATCTGTTACTTTGGTTCTCCCAGCATTTATATGGATAAGTGCATAACCTATTGAGCGACAATCAATATGAGAAACATAGCCACAAGATGGAGCAAGGATAGGGATTTTATATTTAGTTGTGCTCAAAAGACTATAATCTTCTATCACCGCGGGAGTTCCGCCTTGTGCAATAATGATTTCTTCCAATTTTTTTAAAGCTTTTCCACTTCTCACTGTTTCTTCAATCATAGTTATTGCTTGTTCTTCAGTTTCTGCAAAACTAGTGCTTAAAAGAAGTTGAGCAGTGAGTTCGGCAGTTAATATCTTAGTATCTTTTAATGGATTACCCTTTAGATATTCTATAGCTTCAATCATTTCCAGACCATTTCCTACAGCCAGACCAAGAGGTGAATTCATATTAGTGAAAGCCACTTTCACTTTTAAGTCAAATCGCTTTCCTATGGAGATAAGTAATTCAGCTAATTGTTGTGCTTTTTCTTTATCGGGCATAAAAGCACCGCTACCTATTTTGAGGTCAATAATCAAATGTTTTGCCCCTTCAGCTATCTTTTTACTCAATATACTGGCAGTTATCAAGCCAGGACTTTCAACGGTAGCAGTAACATCCCGTAAGGCATAAATCTTCTGATCAGCAGGAACAAGGTCTTTAGATTGACCGGCAAGAGCACAGTTATGCTCTAAGACCAGCTTGCGAAATTCTTCTATGCTGAATTGGGTACGGAATCCAGGAATAGATTCTAGTTTATCTAAAGTGCCACCAGTGTGACCTAAACCTCTTCCTGATATCATAGGTATGGTCAATCCGAGAGAAGCAGCAATTGGGGCAAGCATTAGACTAATTTTATCTCCTACGCCACCTGTGGAATGTTTATCGGCTACTTTTAGTTTTGCTGGGAAAGATATAGTTTTTCCGCTTTCAATATATGATTTTGTGAGAGAAAAAATCTCCTCTCTATTTAGACCCTGAAAATATATAGCCATAAGAAGAGCACTCATCTGATAATCAGGGATTTCTCCGTTTAAAAATCCCTTTACCAGATTTCTTATTTGTTCATCATTCAATGTATTACCATTTCTTTTAGTTAGAATGAGTTCAACGGGATTATAATTTATCATCGTTATCTCCTTAAGTCATTACCAATTTTTCTCTTAGATATCCACTAAATATATCCATTACCCAAACCACTAATGCTATTAACCAGATAATAAGTCCTACATTTCTCCAGGCAAGCATCTGCTGTTGTTGATTTAATGCCAATCCTATACCACCACCACCAACAAATCCTACCACTGTTGCCATTCGCACATTCATATCCCATCTATAGATGGTAAAAGCCAGATAGGGTGATAGTATCTGGGGAGTTACTGCATAACGCCAGACCTGAAGTGTGGATGCTCCTGTGGCAACAATAGCTTCTACAGGCCCTGGATCTATACTTTCTATCTGTTCTGAATATAGTTTTACTAAAGCAGCGATGGAATGTATCCATAAAGCTAACATTCCAGCAAAAGGACCTATACCCACCCAAACACAGAAAATAATTGCCCAGACCAGAGCTTCTATGGAGCGAACAATCGTCGTAATAGTACGGATAATGTAGTAGACTATCTTTCCTAAAATGGTGGAATACATTAGATTTTTTGCGGCAAAAAAACTGAGTATAAAAGCAAATGGTACAGCAAAAACTGTGGCTAAAAGTGCAAGATATACAGTTTCCATCAATGCTGCCAACATTGGGACTAACTGTTTAAAATTGGGATTAAAAAGACCCTGAACTATATTTTTCGCATTTCCAGCCTGAGTGAAAAAAGCAATTGGCTTAACTTCTACAATAATCCAGCCTACTACCATACTAAAAATTACAACTGCCCAGATTTCTCCTTTCCAGAATAATCCCTTCATTTCTTTATCAGGATAGGCAATTTTTGCACCTAAACTATTCTGTTGCAATCCAAATACCAGCCCGAGAATGATTGGTATTCCAAAAATTAATATCTCAGGGAAAGAAAAAGAATAGAGACGATAAGCCATCCAGGCAACACAACCCCACAAATATTGCCAGAGCAAATATTCAACTAAAAAGGATTTCAGTTTATTCATATAAGTTATCCTATTTGAATTGCTTAGTTCGTCAAGAATTTTTTCTCCCAATGGCTATTGTAGTTTCATCAAATTAATGACTTAAAATATACTTTAGCTATTTTAAAGACCTACTTGTTTTAAATTTTATGGGATAATAGACGCTTTCCTGATATCTAGGGTTAATCACTCGTCAATCAAGTCTTAATATATTAACACTTAATTAAGATGTGATATATATTATTCTATAAAGGATGTATTGTAAATGTGCGGTAATTTCGTGAGTTATGGATGAGTGATAAATATGAGGACATCTCGTGCTCATTGATATGATATCTCATCTTCCTGAACGAATTTTATTATTCTGGTAAACGATCCCATAGACCTTCAAAAAATTGCCAGATACCATCCTGTTTAACAAGGGTAATAGTTCTAAAGCGATTTTGTGCTTCCTGGTTTACGAGTTGTTGCCATTTTGTATTAAAGATATAGTTTTCAATAGGTTGAGGAGATGGCTCATAACCCAACCAGAGATAATTTTTGCCTGAAGAACGAATTTTTTCTGCCAGACGAATACTATTTTCCTGGTCATAATTACCTATAAGGATAATTTGATAAGCGGAGCTATCTATTTCTGATAAAATGGATTGAATTTCAGGTGGTAGACTTTCACTCCACTGCCTAGGATAATCTCGGCAAATAATTTTTATATACAGACTGTCGGTATCAGATAAATTTAAATATTTCATTTGAAAAGCGGTCTGACCATCTGAAACCCTGTATCCTGCATGAAGATAGTAAATATCTTTGGGTACACTAATAGAAAGCAGGCCGGGCTCATTTTCCGTAAAAGTCTGATCCAGCCAGTAAAAAACTCCATCCTGATAACGGGTTAGATTGATTGCCGCAGAGATTCCGCTTACTGGAACTCCATATTCATCTTCAAGAGAGACAATCAATTTGGTATAGGCAGTGGAATCTTGACTACTCACTTGAGGTGCATTCTTTTTTAAATCATAATAACCCCAATCTCCATTCTCAAACTGGATAAATATGAGTTCAGGTTGACGAGAAAAATAGGCAGGGATTTTATTAGCGCGAGCAATATTTACTGCCATAATTCTATATTGCAAGGGAGAAAGATATTTTTGTTTTATGGCAATATTTAGAGGTAGTAAACCATTTAATGCTTTAGAAGAGTTGATTTTATAGTTTCTATCAAGCCATAAGGATGCGGAAGTTATTTTGTCCAGATAAGTATTTCCTTTTTGGTAAAAGGATTCAGGATAGAGTTGAGGAATTCCTTTTTTATAGGCTACCGGTTGTGGAAGTTCTTCATAGAAGGCAGTTGGAGCGAGAACAGGAGCTAATTCTGAAGTAGTCATTTTTTGACCATCTATCCTCAGAAAAAAGTTATAGAGAGCAATGAGTTGTTCAGAACTTGCTTGCCAGAGGAATTTGGGGTCAAAATCTTCTGATATAAGAAACTTTAGAAATTTTTTCTCAGGATATGGATAGCGATACCAGAACCCCTTAAAGGAATTATAATTACCTCGAGAAGAGAATGCGACTATTCCTAAAAGTGTATCACTATAGGTGAAAATCCGATCTTGAAAGCGTTGATAACGATGATTCCATTTTGCTTTTGCTTGCTCCACACCTTTGTTCCACTCTTCGGGAGCATTTTGCCAGGTAAAATCTGATGCAGGATAGTAAAGCATTTCATCCTGATCTGATAGAGGCCCTTCTTTTAATGTAAGTTCATAATAAAGTTCTTTATCATCGCTGGAAGGCACTAAACCCATAGCGTGCTTATTTTCTTTGTCTGCAACTAGATAGAAAGCACCCCTTCCAATGCTGAGTTCAAAGTTTCCTTCATCATCTGTTTGTAAGTAAATCAAGGAACGTAATGTGCCAGAATTATAAACCAGTAACCCGATATTTGTTTCAGGAAGAGGATTTCCCCGCTCATCCTGAGTTTTAATTTTAAGTATGCGAGTATGCTCTTTAGCATAAATAGAAGTGGAATTTATCACACATTCATAGCGTCCCTGAATTAAAACTTCGTCTGTTGTAGCGGGAAGGGTTCCTTTAGAAAGGATAAGAACAGTTTTATCAATCAAACCACTGAACCAGGTTTGATCAGGATAATAAGCAGCATCCATATCTCCCGTATAATGCCAGGCACCATCAATCCAGACTTCTGCCCACGCATGGTTATTATCTATATGGGGCCACCAGGGAACATATGCTGGACGCGCTGGCAATCCTACAGTCCTTGCTGCAGAAATAAACAAGATTTGCATCTCTTCACATCTTCCCAGATAGCTCTTTTGCGTAATGTCCAGAGGTGCCTGATCTCTTCCCGAAGTAGGCTGGAATTTTAAACGGGAAACACACCATAAAGAAACCGCACGATAAAGTTCCAGTTCACTTTTAGAGTTTTGCAGCACTTCAAGTAAGCCATCCCTTAATAATTCTGCTCTGTAAGGTGTGATTCTCTCATCGGCAACGGTTTGATGAGCCACATAAGACAGAAAGAACTCAGGAGAAAGGTCAGTCCCATAAGTATTGAGATAGGAACGGATTTGTAAGTAATTGCTCAAGATATCATCAGGATTTGCTATTTGTAAGTTTGCATCGCTTTCATAAGCAATAAGATAGGACATCAGGACATCATCCTGTTCTTTCAATAATTTTTTATAGGCTTGCCGATGAGTATAGTCTAATTTGTGAAGATTAGAATGGGCAAGTTTATGTAATTTTTCATAAAGGATAGGATTTCCAGAAGCTGTAAAATTAGCAGGTAGGTAGGAAGCAAGTAGGCTTGAAAAACCCAATATCATAGTGCATACAATGATCAAAATCTTAAACTTTTTCATAATGAACCTTTTTATATATAAGGGGATTTTTACTTTTTTAAGAATGAAGTTTAATCACCTTTCCGCATTGAGAAGTCCTAGAATTATCTATTCTCCAGAGATATATACCAGTGGGAACAGGTTTTCCTTGTGCGTCACATCCATCCCAGATAACATTTTGTTTTCCTGCTTTCAAAACTTCAGACTGAATAGTTCTGATTTTTTGTCCGCGTAGATTAAATATCTGAATTTGAGCTGTAATTGGTTCTTTAGTTTCAAAACTAAAGCTTAACTGAGAAGAAAAAGGATTGGGCATTGTTATTATCCTGGAAATTACAGGGGAAAGATAAGGATCAGAACAGGGAGTAGGCAGTAAATTTAAAACATCCAAAGTATCCAGAATGACGGTTACCATATCCTTGATTCCATATTCTCCTTCTTCAATAGAAGAAAGGGCAAAAGAAGAAGCAATAGTACGAAAATATCCATTACTATTATAGATTCCAATAGAGAAATTGGGATGAGAACTATTAAAAGTATAAAATAGTTCATTGGCACTTTCAGAATAAGGCATTAAAGGAGTTGCCCACGGGTCATTTTGATTGTATTGCCAGGTCATAGATAGTGAATTACTGTCAAATTTTATGGCTTCTATATAGGCAAGTGTATTATAAGGACAAATAGCTCCAAACTTGGACCACAAAGAATAATCAATATCCCACGGCAGATCACCTTCTATATAAACTTTACCACCGTTTTCCAGATATTGATTGAGAAGATTATATTCCAGACTTCCTGGTTCGGGGATAAAAGCATTAGGTGCCCAACCAAAAAGGCAAAAGATAGCTTCAAACCCATTTATATAGTCGTAATCTGGAATGAGTTTATCGGTATATATCACATTGAAGTTTCCAAGTTCATTTAGGGCATTGACCAGAGGAAGACCTTCTTGAGAAAGAGGCTCATAAATCAGAATTTCTCCCATAGGGGGATTTTGATTGTTCTGATGGTAAACAGCAGGATCTCCAAAAAGCATATAGGTATAAACATTTTGTAGTTCAGGATAGATTATTCCATCACTATCCACTGGGTCACCAAAAAGATAATATTGAGTATGTAAAAGATTGGCAAAAGCATGAGAAGCCCCAACTGACATATGGTTTTTTGCCAGATTTTCCAGGAAATGATAATTATAGGAACTTAATCCACCCCAGCCAGGATTTTTCCATCCTATCTTATACCAGCCAGTACGAGTAGCGGCACAGACATCTACAGCTTTATTCTGTAAAGCATATTCAGCTAAACAGGATGAATAATTATCCATCATACCATTATTGCAGGAAGAGGCAAAAAGAATCAACCCATCCTGATTGATAAGATTATCAAAAGTTTCAAGATCAACCAGGTTATACCATTCCATTTCCCAACTATCAGGAAGATTATTACCATTATCATCACTCATCCAGACTTTGCGAGCTGAACTGGTGGAAGAACCGTGAGCACTCCAATTCAGGATGCCATAACTTGTGCTATTCAATTGATTTTTCAAGTTAGTATAATTTAAATCAAAATCAGAAGGTAGAGAAGGATGACAACCTACCTGTTCATACATCGTTGTGCATTGATAATCGTTCAAAGCAGTTGCTTTGGCATATTCCATAAATATTGCACCATCAGTTTCCATAAATTCTGTTTCTGGTTCTCCAGCGTAATTCAAAAATGCTGCTGGAAGTAAAGCTTTCCTTTTCCAGGGGCTATTACTCTGTTCAAAATCAATGGTTCTATTAGCTATTTGAGAAATAAAATTGATATTATTATTAGAAATTCTTCCCACGAAAACTTCAGGAGTAAAATCACAGAGATAATCTTGATCCCCTTCTCCCATAGAATATTCTCCTAATCGTCCATCGCTATCTACATCTATGATGCTAGTCAAATCGCTGTAATAAAAATCAGAAGCAACAGTTTCGCTTCCATCAGGTTCAGGTGTGAGATACATTACGGGAATAATATCATAATCTCCCACCAAAAGTAAATAGGTGAAAGGATGAGCATAATATTGAGAGATTAGATAATTGCGCAGTTTTTCCGCTTCACTATTTCCAGGGCTGGTAGTTATAATAGTATTAATATTGGCATAAGTAGTGATCAAACCCTGAGATTGATGAAAAGCTTCCAAAGAAGCTAAAGCAGGATATAAAGTTGGTATAGTAACAATTAAATAATCATAATTTTTAGAGTAATTATAAGTATAATACTTTTGTATATCTTGAGGATTAATAAAGAAATAGTCAATTACTTCATTATTTTTTTGTAAAGAGCTAAGAATAGGAGGTATCCTATTTGGCTTTGAGATAGCATCTGAGCTCCAGGAAAGATTTATTTGTAAAGAAGGACAGATTTGCCAGGAAACTCCATTATAGACAGCAGGTAAAACAGAAAAAGAGACAAAAGTTATGTCACCCCAGTGTTTAATACCCAGATATTTAACTATAGGTGTAGCAGGATAATTTACATATGCAGAAAGTAAATGCTCTCCATCACTAAAAGGAGGATTGATGGCAGGTGCAGGTGCAAAGAAATTCTGTAAGGGAGCCAATTCATAGGTATAGGATACATTTATTGCATTAGGTGGAATAATTATATTTAAGTTTTTAGTTGGAAGTTGAGGTTTTCCTGGAACCGATAAAGTTCCCCAGCCAGTGTTTTTTTGTGGAGAAAAAAGATCCAGTTCGGAAAAATTTATGTTTAATGTTATCTCTGTTGCCGTCAGTAAAAAAGGTATAAATAAGGTAATTAAAAATAATAATCTCTTATTCATCATTATGTTCCTTATATCTTTTTTTCTTGTAGTAATTGGGTCGGGATTGAAATCCTTTCTTAACATATGGTCTATGAAAGTTATTTTTCTTCTCTTTATAATTATAATTCTTTCCTGTAGCATATTGAATTATCATAGGAGCAGTAGAATCTTTATTCTGAGTGAGAAAATCTTCAATTTCTTGAGGATACAGCTCGCTAAGTTCACGCAAAAACCAGCCTAATCCTTGTTGAACACAACGAGCTTTATCCTGCATAAGGGGGCTGATGAAATCCAGTAATTCTTGAACAGGTAAGCGTTCTTTTTGATAAAGCATAGTGACCACTGCCACACGTCTGGTCCATTTGCTTTCTGAATCCAGCCAGGTGGAAAAATCATCCATAGAGGCTATCTCCAGTTCTAAAAGCACCGGAGTAATCTTGGTGGCAATTAAATCAGAATGAGTCCAATTTTCCACTACTTCATCCAGACAAAGTTTAATCTCTTCATATACTCGACGATTAAAGCGAGGTCTATGTTTCTTTAGCAGGAAAATAGCTAAGGTCCCAAATTCATATTTTCCGGTAGCAAAGAAGGGGTATGCCAGTTCAGCCAGTTCAGTAATAGAGGGTTGGAAAATGGATAAGATATGATTGCGTAACTCTTTAATTTGAAATTCTTCCAAGCCGAAGGCATCATAACCTTCAAGATAATAACGAGAATTTTTATAGGCTAATCCAGGGTTTTCATGGGCAAAGAAATATGATTCACAATAGCTGAAAATCTCTGCCTGTCGTGGAGTTAATTTCGTTCGAGCTAAAAGTAGTGTCATTTCAATCTCTGTTTTAAAATGCAGAATATTTTAAAATTAGTTTTGTATTTCCTTATATATTAGGCTCTTTATGAACCAGGGTTATTTCATTTTTTTCATAACCCATACCCTTACCGGTGATAAGTACATTCCATCTATTAAACATCTGTCTTAGTCGATATACCATCATTTTGGTAGGGTTTAACTGAGCCAGCATTTTACTCAAAAAATTATCCCAATTAATAGTTTCTTTACGCTGGAAAAATCCTGTGTTATGCATTACTCTAAGCATATAAGCTTTGATATTGTCAAGTTCATTTCCACTTACTGCATTAATTTTTTTGTTCTGTTCCTCAATGAGATGTGAACGATATATTTCCCAGAGTGCAATGGTGACAGCTTGAGCCAGATTTATTGAAGAGAATTCTGGATTAGCTGGAATATAACAACGCAAAGGACAGAGGGCTGCTTCTTTATCAGTGAGTCCAAAAGTTTCTCTACCGAAGACCAAACCTATTTCCAGCTGAGAGATGTTAGCACAATATTGAGCAGCAGTAATGGGTGTGAAGTCCACCGGTTTGAGTTTTCCGGTACGACGAGAATAAGCTATTACCCGGTCTAAATCTAAGATAGCATCCTTCAGAGTAGGATATATTTGAGCGTCCTGAAGAAGGTTTTCAGAGTGCATCGCCAGATAGAAATCATTTTTTTTCGGCAATGCACCGACGATACGTAAACTGGAGAAGCCCAGATTGTGCATAATTCGCGCTATAGCACCTACATTTCCTTCATAGATAGGCTCAACTAAGATTATGTGAATCATTGGTTTTTTATCATTTTGGCTAATTTATTTCCCATCTGAACTACAGTAGGATTGGAATCAGATTTCCATTCTTGTGCTGTTCTAAGCGCTATAGAAAAGAAATCCTGTGATTTATCACGCATATTTTTTTGAGAAAAGATACTGGATAATCTTCTTAAAATCTGCCAGAGGAAATTAGCACGTTTTTCCTCTCCATCCAGAAGCCAGCGTCTGATACTGGCAAAGGTTGGTAGAGGACGCTGCCTTCCAACTTGAATAAGAATATGGCTAACTTTTTTTTGAACTTCTTCATCTTCATCATCCAGCAATCTGCCTACAAAGGTTAACACATATTGAGGATTTTTTGCGGCTATATATTCCATACCATGCATAGACATAGCACGTTTTTTAGGATTATCCGAATCTGCCCAGTGAGGCATATATTCTTTCATTACCTCAGGATATTTTTTCCACATTTCAGAACAGATGGTCTCACTTTCCCAGGGAACCGATTCAAATGTTTTTTCTAAAGTCTGGACTATGATTTCTGGTTTGTCCTGATTTTTGTAATAAAAGTAAAATAATGCAGTCGCCCGGATAGGATAAAATCGATCTTTTAGCATCTCATTGCAAATTGCATCTAAGTTTCCATTGCCTGGGTATTCCGCTAAACGTTTTCCCAATTCTTCCCGGACAAAGTAGTTAGGAGTATTCGCTATTTCATAAATCAGTTTTTGCGCCTGATTAATGTTTCCCTTGTCCAGATTTTTGAAAATCTTTTCTACATAAGAGTCCAATAATTGGAAATCATCGCGGTCCAGGCGTCCTACTTTTTTTATCATATTTTTCAGCTCCATAATCCCTATGAGGGATGTATCCGCGGTATTCTTAATATTAGTAAGCCTGTTTTCCTACGAGAAAATAGATTATTAAATATAAATACAAGGATATCAAACTATTATTTCTGTCAAGCTATTTGTGCGCTGAATTGGTAGAATTATCAAAAATAGAGCGTTGTCTTACTGACCTACTGGTAATAAAATGGAGTTTGGCTACTTCGGCTAACCGATTCCAACCATATTTATCCGCAAAGTTTTTAGCCATTTCAATAACATTTTTTCCCGAACCAAGAGGAAACTTCATTCCATAATAATTATTCATTGCTTCTCTCTGTTGTAAAAACTGATACCGAGCTATTATTGAAGCAGCAGCAACAGCTGGATCCAATTCCGCATTAGGTCTTTCTTCCACAGGAATACTAATATCTCTTTTTTTAAGATATTGTGCAACTTTTTTGCTACGACTAAACTGGTCAACTAAAATGCCCTGAATATTGGGGATTCTTTCTAAAAGAGCAAGAATGGCAGTACTATGTTGCCAAGCCAGAAGGTCATTAAGATTTTTTCCTTGCATCTGCATATCTGCTATGATTTCATTATATTTTATAGGTTTGAGCACTATACAAGAAATACGGGAAGCATAGTTAGAATAAAGTTTCTGAGCTATGTTTGTAATTTGATTTTTTGTGAGTCGCTTACTATCCATCACTCCCCATTCTTTTAGGTCCGGAAGCATATCACTATCCAGAGCAAAAGCAGCAACTACCAGAGCTCCAAAATAATCACCTTTTCCACATTCATCAGATCCGATCCAGCGTTCCCAGGAATGAAATCTTCCTTCTGGTTCTGCTTTATCTTTTATCATTTCTTGAAGTTCTGCTTTCAAAGAATTATCTTGACCACCCACCACCTTACTCAAGCCTCTTTTTTCAGAATAATATATATTTAATATGGAATGCTGTCCTTCCTTGCTTAAATTAAGTTGAATTCCATAGTTAATTTCTCTTTGGCGGGTAATTCTGATTCCTCTTTGAGCTAATTCAGGTATAAAATTAGCCAGATATTCTTCTATAATTTTTTCCATAAACTACCTTAGATATTATTGTAATATCCTTTTCTAAGGAATAGACAGAGATGTCAATCTCAAAATTAAGAAAAAAATAATTTGTGCTTGACAGAATTTGGTTTATCTTAATTTTAGCACTCAATCATTGAGACTGCTAAACCTTAATTTAATAAAATATGATAATATGGAGGTATAAAGAAAATGGCAAAACAAATGTTGTATGGACATGAAGCCCGGACTGCTTTAAAAAGGGGCGTAGATCAGCTTGCTGATGCAGTTAAGATAACTCTCGGTCCCAAGGGTAGAAATGTGGTTTTGGACAAGAAATTTGGTTCCCCCCTAATCACTAATGATGGAGTAACAATAGCAAAAGAGATTGAGTTGGAAGATGAATTTGAGAATATGGGAGCTCAGCTTTGCAAAGAAGTAGCAGAAAAGACCCATGATATTGCTGGAGATGGAACAACGACAGCATCTCTTTTAGCCCAGGCTATTATTGAGGAAGGAATGAAACATGTAACTTCGGGTGTTAATCCGATGTATCTTAAACGAGGCTTGGAAAAAGCAACGAAAATAATCATAGATAAGATTCATGAGTTTTCCAAGTCTATTAATAATAGTGAAGAGATTGCACAAATAGCTTCCATTTCAGCAAATAATGACACGGAAATTGGAAAATTGATCGCTGAAGCTATGGAAGCAGTTGGGAAAGAAGGCATTATCAATATAGAAGAAGCTAAATCTATAGATACTGGATTAGAAAAAGTAGAAGGAATGCAGTTTGATCGTGGCTATATCTCTCCTTATTTTGTTACCAATCCTGATAAGATGATAGCTGAATATGAAGATTGTCTAATTCTTGTCCACGATAAGAAGATAAGTGTTTTGAAAGATATTTTGCCCATATTGCAAGAAGTTTCCCAGATGGGACGTCCTTTATTGATTATCGCTGAAGACATTGAAGGTGAAGCTCTTGCCACCCTGGTAGTAAACAAACTTCGTGGAGTCCTGAATGTGGTTGCGGTTAAAGCTCCAGGTTTTGGAGATAGACGCAAAGAAATGCTCCAGGATATAGCAATACTCACGGGTGCGAATGTAATTTCAGAAGAGATGGGTCGTCGCCTGGATAGTGCTACTATGGCTGATCTTGGTAGAGCTAAAAAGGTGATAGTGGACAAAGAAAATACTACTATTCGTGAAGGAGCAGGAGATCCGGAAGCAGTTCAAGCTCGGATAAAACAGATTAAAGCTCAAATTGAAGAGACCACTTCAGATTATGACAAAGAAAAACTTCAAGAGCGTCTGGCAAAGCTTTCCAGTGGTGTTGCAGTCATTCGTATTGGTGCTGCCACCGAAACTGAGATGAAAGAGAAGAAAGCTCGCGTTGATGATGCTCTTCATGCTACCAGAGCAGCAGTAGAAGAAGGAATTGTTCCTGGCGGCGGTGTCACTCTGATTCATGCAGCTAAGGCTCTTCGGGAATTGAAAGATTTAACCTACGAAGAGAAAGTAGCAGCTGAAATTCTAATTAAAGCTCTGGAAAAACCCGCTTATCAAATTGCTGCTAATGCTGGAGCAGAGGGTGCAGTAGTAGTTGAAAAACTCAAAGGTTATGATGATGTGAAAATGGGATTTAATGCTGCCAATGGCAAATTTGAAGATTTAATTAAAGCTGGTATCATTGATCCTGCTAAAGTGGTTCGTTCCGCAGTTCAAAATGCCTCATCAATTGCAGGGTTGTTACTGACTACAGAATGTGTTGTAACCGATATTAAAGAGCCAGAAAAAGCTGCTCCAATGCCTACCGGTATGGAAGGAATGTATTAATATAGTTAGAGAACCGCATATCTCAAAAGCCTCTCTCCCAAAGAGAGGCTTTTGAGTTTGTCAACAAAAGATTGGAAAGATAATAGTTTAACCAAAGCGAATATTAAATCAATTTACTACTTTGCTAGGGCGGAATGGGATTATAATATTACTCCTAAGCTTCTAAATAAATTCAGAAAGAAATGGCATCAGTTCCAACTGGAGTAGCTATTTTATTATGTCTATGCGATTATACATAACAATTAATACTACTAATGCTTTGTGCAATAACATAGGATGGATTTCCCCTATATTCCATTCACAGAGGATTGCGAATTGTTCAACTAACCAGCAGAATATGGCGGAGAGCTTACCGATATCCATTTGTCTAATAGTTCAGGCTTTAGCATTTCAGCAGCAAATTACCCGATATGCCGGGTTTTGTAGGATCGTCGTTAGCTACGGTCGTGTCCTCAAGCTGGGCATTACCTCCAAATACCCATATATATCCGTTGAAGTTACCGCTTAGCCAGGGATTGTATTTATGGGAAGCGACTATGGCGATGTTGTCATAACCATCGCTAAGGCGCATATCAAATAAACTGCAGGGACTTGTTTTTGAAAAGTTAAAAATTTCTTTCATCGCACATTACACTCTTTAACAAATAGTTTCTTCAGCTACTGATAATACTATTCATAATAAGAATATCTTATCAAACACAAAATTGTTTTTTCATTTTCTTGTAGAAAGTTGTAAACACCCTTGCAGTTTCATTTTTCAGTATACATAAGTTTCGTAGTAACCACGGCGAAATATAATGGAGCCGATGTCATACTATGCAACCATAGGATAGCTTATTCTCTTGGCGACAATGATGTTGGACAGGAATTCTACCTTTGTTATATATTGAATTTTTCTGACTATACAGTTAGTGTTGATGTATCAAATTCCACTATTAGGAGAATAACTCCAAGCATAATTATCAGAGGTTCAAAGTAAATGCACTGGGCGATGTGTATAATGAAGCCTATAAAGATACCACTACTTTTAACTATCAGTGAGACCTAAGATTTAATTTAAAGGTTTTAAATAAGTAATCAGATTTTCCTTGACAAAATATCAATCTTATTATAATAAATAATAATATGAAAGAAGGATTTAAATGCCTTTAATAATAATGTAAGATTATCATACTATGTAAAGGAGTGATGATGAAAACCAAATATTATAAGGTTGTACTTTTATTGATGTTTAGCATTCTAGCAATTTCGCTGAATGCTCAGGTCAGTGAGTATTCTTTTTCTTCTGTTTTAGGGACCTATACTGAAATAACGGGAGGAACTGTTTTAGGCACTAATGCTAATGATAATGATAGCTTTAATGCTATTCCCCTGGGCTTCACTTTTAACTATAATGGAGTTGACCATACTCAAGTAAGTATTCAGACCAACGCTTTTATTGCTTTTGGCTCCGAAGTATTATCTACTAATCTTCCCATCAGCTCAACTACAGGTACTAATAATGTTGTTGCAGCTCTTGCTCGGGATATTAAAAGCAAGGACAATGGAGAATTAAGCTATTTATTGACTGGGACAGAACCCAATCGTGTATTTATTATTCAATGGAAACACTATCGTCGTGTTCCCACTAATTGTGCCAATGATGATTTAAATTTTCAAATTCAACTATGGGAAAACGGTAATAAAGTAGTATTTGCTTATGGAGCATTTAATGTTATTAATGTAACTACTGCCAGAACAGTTCAGGTAGGTTTAAGGGGAAATTCTGAACAGGATTTCAACAATCGTACTACTACTACAGATTGGACAGCCACTACACCCGGCACAGCTAATAATGCTACTTGTTTCTTAACGGATGTTGTATATCCTCCTAATGGATTAATTTTCACCTTTTCACCTCCACAACAAGGGAATCCTCCAGAACCAGCTCAAAATCCAAATCCACCTGATAATGCCACTAATGTTCCCATTAATACAAATCTTAGCTGGGTTTCTGGTGGAGGTATTGTAGATGGCTATAAAATCTATTTCGGAACAGATAATCCTCCGACTAATTTAGTAAATGGTTTAATTCAGACTACTACCGTCTATGACCATCCTGCGGATTTACAATACAGCACAGTCTATTACTGGAAAATAGTTCCTTTTAATAATCTTGCAGGAGATGCGCTAAACTGTCCAGTGTGGCAATTTACCACTTTAGCAGATCCTACGATTTATAACTTTCCTTATAATCAACATTTTGATGATGTGACTCCACCAGCTCTGCCCATAGGATGGTCAACCATCAATGCTAATAATGATGCATATACCTGGGAAACTTATGCCGGGAATGCTCATACTGCTCCTAATGCAGTAAGAATGCGTTATAATTCAAACATTCCTATGGACGATTGGTTAATTACTCCTCCTTTGAATCTTACAGGTGGCCAAATCTACATAATAAGATTCCAATATCGTGCTAATAGTACATCTTTTGCAGAAGCTTTATCAGTTTATTCTGGCACAGCACCGGATGTTTCAGCTTTCACCAATCTCCTTTTTGAAAATAATAACATTACCAATATAGTGTATGAGCAAGGAGAGATTGTTTTCTCACCACCTACTACAGGTAATTATTATATAGGATTTTATGGTCATAGTCCAGCTAATACATTCTATCTTTACCTGGATACTTTTTCCATAGTAATCAATGTGGATTCAATGAATCCACCTACTAATTTGACAGCAGAAGTCATAAATAATACTTATGTTTATCTGAGCTGGAATGCCCCTAGTAATACAGTAAATAGGGACTTATTAGGATACAAAGTGTATCGGGATGGAGTATTGTTGCAAACTATAAACGATCCGGCTATCACTTTTTATAATGATTTAACCGTAACAGTTGGAACCTACAGTTATACGGTTACTGCTCTTTATACAGCAGGAGAATCAGTTCCAGCTGGTCCAGTGACTGCTACTATTACTCCTCCTGTTTATCCTCCTACGAATTTAACCGCAACCGTGCAGGGCTTTAATGTTATCCTTAACTGGCAAAGTCCAGCCACAACTCTTGTAGGAAGTAATAAAGTGGATAGCAACTATAGGGATCGGAATTTAACCGGATATAAAGTTTATCGTAATGGCACTGTTATTACTACAATAACTAATCCAGCAACTACTACCTATACTGATCAAAATCTAACCTCTGGCACTTATTCCTATACGGTAACTGCCGTATACACCTATGGTGAATCCTCTCCTGCTGGTCCCGTCAGTGTAACTATAGTTCCGCCACCTCCTACTAATCTAACAGCCTCCGTGAATGAGAATGATGTAACATTGAACTGGATTAGTCCCCAGCTTCCTACAGAAACATTCAATTGGACAAAAGGAGTTTTATCTGATCGGGCACTTACAGGATTTAAAGTATACCGTAATAGCGCTCTCATTGGCACCATAACTAATCCCTTAACTACTACCTATACTGATCTGGATGTTCCTAATGGCACCTATACTTATGGTGTAACAGCTGTTTATCCCAGTGATGAATCGACTCCAGCAACAGTAACTGTTACCGTAGATTATGAAGAACCTCAAGTTGTCTTTGAAGATGGTTTTGAAAACTACGATAATTTTGCGTTAGTTTTTTCACCCTGGTCTCTGTATGATGTAGATCAATCAGCCACTTATGGAATAACTAATATAACTTTCCCGGGTGCGGAAAGTCCAATGGCTTTCATTATCTTTAATCCCAGTGCCACAACACCTCCAATGACCAGTGTTACTCCTCATACAGGTTCTAAAATGGCTGCTTCTTTTGCTGCGGTTAATCCTCCTAATAACGATTGGATGATAGCACCTAAAGTTCATATGGGAACTCAAAGTTCAATCAAATTCTTTGCTAAATCTCAAACTGATGCTTATGGTCTGGAACGTTTCCAGGTTGGAATCTCCACTTCTGCAAACCTAGATTTATCCACTTTCCAGATTATTACTCCTGGTAACTATGTGGAAGCTCCAACTCAATGGACTGAATATAGCTATGATCTTTCAGCTTATGATAATCAGGAAATCTGGATAGGGATACACTGTGTTTCTGATGATGCATTTGTATTCTATGTTGATGATGTATCAATCTATAGCAACGGTGGCTATATAGTCAGCAATGATGATCCCACCATTCCTGTTCTAAATACTGGTCTATATGGTAACTTTCCCAATCCTTTCAATCCTGAGACCACTATTCGTTTTAGTGTTAAAGAAACCGCTCCAGTTAATATAACCATATACAATGCTAAAGGGCAATTGGTTAGAACTCTGGTTAATAATGAAATTAGAACTCCAGGAAATTATTCTATCATTTGGGATGGAAAGGATAAAAATGGTTATCCAATGAGCAGTGGAATCTATTTCTGCCATATGGATGCAGGTACGTATCATAGCAATCAAAAAATGGTGCTTATGAAATAGTATCAAAAGACAGAATTATATCTGATTAGCTTGTTTATAAAAGGTTAGTCAGACATTAATAAATGAAATAATGGGCACGAGTTCTAGAGATTCGTGCCCTTCAATTTTCAGTGAATTTTATATGCGATAGTAATATAAAAAATCCCGGGAAAATATATGCTTGACAGGAGTGTGAAATTGAAATTATATGGATTTAATAAAAGGATATATAGAAGTATTTAAAAAATGCAGTTGACCCGTTTGAGGGGGTTGAAACAAACTTATTCTCTGGGATACAGATGAGTTTCTGATTATTGACTTTTGAGGGGGATTAAGTTACTCATCCCCCAGGAGTTAGCCGAATCTAACCCTTTATTGTCCCCCTCATATTTTATGAAAAACTCATATTCTTCTGGATAGTAAGGGAACATCAAATTGAGTGAGTTTAATGGTTAATTTCTTAATTTTCCCATAAGTAAGGATTGAAATTAGAAGATGCTATTTGGGGTGCTTTATCTTATCTCTCTCCTGTCTCTTTCTTGACGAAAGAGATAAGTGAGAGTTAAGGGAGAGCTAAGATAGAGTTAAAATATCTTAGTAAATAACACACTTAGTGATTTTTCTTGACATAAATGTAAAGATATAAATGAAAGTAAAAATTCAAGGTGGGGGCCTATAGCTCAGCTGGTAGAGCTTCCGGCTCATAACCGGATGGTTGGGGGTTCAACTCCCTCTGGGCCCACCATTTTTTATTTATAATCTCAATTTAAACTTTTAGATCAAATTGAAGCAGTGCATAACGAATTCCACGCGAAGAGATAATAAAACCTGGAAGATTAAAGTGATATGCTATCTGCTGATAAATGACAGCACTGGCAAGAATGATATCTTCTCGTCCCGCTTGCATTCCTTTAATTTTTCTGCGTTGTTCGTTATTCAATGATTTATAGAGTTCCACCTGTCTATCAATTTCATCGGAGCTAAGAAAAAAGTTATGGATGGTCTCTTCCTCAAAATGTTCCAATTGCCTACTTACTGAAGCTAAAGTAGTGGCACCTCCACCGCTGGCAACAGAGAAAATACTTTCAGGTTCGGGAAAAGCATCTTTTAACTTTTGCTTTAAAAAGGTTTTAAGAGTATTAAACTCTTCTGGTGCAACAGGGTCGTTATGTATAAATTTATTTGTTAAAGTTAACGCTCCAAAAGGGAAAAACTGGTAAGAAATGAACCTTTCACGATATCCAAAAATAAATTCTGTGCTACCTCCACCGCTTTCCACAATCATTCCTTTTTGATTGGCAGGTATAAGATTAGAAGATGCAAGAAAGATAAACTTAGCCTCCATTTCTGGAGAAAGAACATAAACTTTCCAACCGACTTGTTGTCTTATCTTTTCCCGAAAGGGAACAGAATCTTTAGCTCTTCTTAATGCTTCAGTTCCAACACAGATAACTTGTTCAACTTTTAAAAATTCACATAGTTGCTGAATAGATTTTAAGTCTTCAATTATATTATCTTGAGCTTCAAATCCTAATTCATTATTAGGTTGTAGATTACGACCTAATTTAGTGATGCAGGTTAACTGTTTTAAGATACGGATATTATTGCCATCCACCTCTGC
This sequence comes from Candidatus Cloacimonetes bacterium ADurb.Bin211, assembly GCA_002070045.1. Taxonomy (GTDB): domain Bacteria; phylum Cloacimonadota; class Cloacimonadia; order Cloacimonadales; family Cloacimonadaceae; genus Syntrophosphaera. Next base: position 2,468 of record MWCN01000054.1, on the reverse strand, counting down.
AATAATACATTTAATAGAGTTTGTGCCTAGGTCTATTACAGCTTTAACCAAGTCTTATTTCTCAATTCAATGCAAGAAGTATAGCTTCAGGAGTAGCAGGAAACCTTAAGATGGCATCAGGTTTAACACTATGAACAACATTCTGGATGGCAAACCAGACTGTTAGACCATAGATAAAAGGAGGTTCACCGATTGCTTTGCTACCAAAGATGCTGGCATATTTACTTCCTGAAGGAATCATCTCTATATGCATATCACAATGTAAATCTCTGATTGTAGGAATCTTATAGGTAGAAGGAGCGATAGCAAGGTAATGTCCGGTTGTATCTCTGGGAAGTTCTTCACAGGTACACCAGCCAACAGATTGAATAAAAGCCCCTTCAATTTGACCAAGGTCTATGTCTTTATTAAGACTATTACCTGTCTCATGAACTATAAAGACTTTCAATACCTGATGTTCTCCGGTTAATAAATTAATCTGAACCTGAGCTAAAGCGGCACCGAAAACAAAATAATGAAAAGGTGAACCTTTTCCCATCTCACGGTCAAAAGAAAGATCTGGGGTACTATAGTATCCATAAACACCTAAGGGAATACGAGAAAGATAAGCCTGACGGATTAGGTCTTTAAATTCAATCTTTTTCTCTGGATAATCTGAAGCAAACACAGTTCCATCTTTAAAGCAAATTTTCTCCAGGGTACAATCAATTCCTTGATTATTTAACATTTGTTGAGCTATAGGGGAAAGCCGGGATTTAATCTTTTCAGCTGCTATCCGAGAAGCATTTCCATTTAAATCTGTTCCCGTAGATGCAGCAGTAGGAGATGAATTTCCCACTCTTTGTGAATTACTGCTTTCTATGCGGATATTGTCTAATGGAATACCCAGTATTTCTGAAACAACAATGGCACATTTAGTGCTAACTTCCTGTCCCATTTCAACTGCGCTGGTAGTTAATGATACAGTTCCATCAATATAAATCCAGAGTAAAGCCGAGGCTTGATTCATATGAGTAGTAGTAAAAGAAATACCAAATTTAACTGGAACGATACCCAATCCCTGTTTACTTTCATTATGTCGGATATTATAATGTTCAACTTCTTCTTTTAGCTGCCTATAATTGGAATTGATGGCTAATTTCTCAAAGATAGCAGGAAAATTGCTCTCTATAATTATTTGACTATAAGGCGTGATATCTCCAGTGCGATAAGCATTTAATTCGCGCAATTCAAGTGGATCCAGTTGAAGTTTTTTAGCCATCTGTTCCAGAATGGATTCAATGATATAAATGGCTTGAGGAGCACCAAACCCACGAAAAGCAGTGTTAGGTGGTAGATTTGTTCGGCAGGCACGACCTCTGATACGGACATTAGGGATAAAGTAAGCATTTTCAGCGTGAAACATAGCTCGTTCCAGAATAGCAATGGAAAGATCTGCATAAGCTCCGCCATTGCTTAAAAGTTCAATATCCAGAGCTTCAATCTTTCCGTGAGCATTAAACCCTACTTTCCAACGTCCCTGAAAAGGATGTCGCTTTCCCGTAGAACGCATATCTTCTTCTCTTTCTAATAGTACCTGAACAGGTTTATGAGTGAGAAAACAACCTAAAGCTGCCATAGAAGCCCAGATAGTTGCACCGCGTTCTTTTCCACCAAAAGCGCCTCCTAAACGAGGAACTTCTACGATTATATGATTTGCCGGAAGATTTAACAATCTGGAGACCACTTCCTGAACTTCCATCGTGCTTTGAGTGGCAGTATGAAGGAAAATCTGCCCGTCTTCTCCAGGAATAGCACGACATCGCTGAGTTTCCAGATAAAAATGTTCTTGAGTTGGAGTTTCGGTTATACCCTGAAGAGTAAATTCTGCTTCCGCTAAAGCTTTTTGCACATCTCCAGATTCAATCTTGCGTTCTGGGATATACCATTCGCCTTTTTTATCTGCCTCCTCAATTTCAAGAATTGGTGGTAATTCTTCATATTCCAGATGAATGAGTTTCACGGCAGCTTCTGCTATTTTCTCATCTTGAGCTAAAACCATTGCCAGAGGCTGACCTATATACATAATCTCCTTTTCAGGGAAAAGAGGTTCATCTTGAATTACCAGTCCAATTTGATTCATTCCAGGAATGTCTAAGGCAGTAACAACTTTCTCTACTCCAGGAATGGCATTGGCATCACTTGCATCCAGTTTAGTAATTCTTGCGTGAGCTACAGGAGAAAAGAAGAATTTAGCATATAACATTTCCGGGAGAGGTATTTCATCAGCTATGAATCGGGATGAACCAGTTAAATGCAATTTTCCACTGATATGGGGATAAGATTTATGCATTAGAACCTCCCTGAACATATTCCTGAAGATAGTTTAGCACCTGATTTCTGATTAAGATCTTACGATATTCTTTTGAACCTCGCACATCAGAAATAGGATTAAATTCATCCGCCACAATTTCTGCTATCTCAATTGG
>MWCN01000053.1 GCA_002070045.1 Candidatus Cloacimonetes bacterium ADurb.Bin211 | reverse complement strand
ATGGTAGTTCTTATTCATCTAATCTTTCTTTATCTCCTACCTATAATAGTTCAATTTATGTAAGATTGACTGGAACTACATTAGGAACATTTAGTGGAAATATAACTCATAACAGCACAGGTGCAGCTCAGGTAGATTTACCGGTTAATGGCACTGTTTTAGAAACTTTACCACCAGTACTTCATATAACCGGCACTTTGAATAAATTTACTATGGAACAGGGAACTCCTTCTGAAAGTCAGAGTTATACTTTATATGGAGAAAATCTTACTCAGAATATTTCCATAACTCCTCCTGCAGGTTATCAACTTTCCACAGATAATAATACCTGGTCAGATAATTTATCTCTTATGCCATCTTTTAACGGTACTATCTATGTTCGTTTAAATGGGACAAATATTACCAGTTATAATGGTAATATTGTTCATACCAGTGGCACTGCTGAGGCAAATCTTGCTGTTAATGGTATAGTATTTGAATCAACTCCTGCTAATCTTTTGCTTCTGGATAACTTTTACTATGATACAGGGTTAGCTTTAACATCTACCCGCTGGACTGCACATAGTACAGGATCAAATCCGATAACCGTTCAAAGTGGCAATTTGACATATGAAAGTTATCCTTCCATTGCAGGAAATTATGTATCTCTTGCTAATTCAGGAGAAGATATTAATCGCACTTTTACTGCTCAAACAGCAAATTCAGTTTATGCCTCTTTTCTGGTTAATGTAACCTCTGCCACTACAACTGGCGATTACTTTATTCACTTTGGTCCCCAAACGATAGGAACTCTTTATAGAGGAAGGGTTTTTGTAAAAAAGAATGATGCTGATGCTTTGAGCTTTGGTTTATCTAATGCAGCAAATGCTGCTGGAGCGGTTTGGACAGATTTTAACTATAGCTTAAATACCACTTACTTGCTCGTGTTACGTTATGATATCTTTGAAGGTGATGCAAATGATGTGGCTCATTTATATATAAATCCTCCTATAATAATCAATGAACCTGCTTATACTCTTACCGCTACAGATGCAAATACAGATACTGCTAACATTGGTTCTATTGCTCTCCGTCAAGGTTCTGCTTCCAGTGCTCCGACCTTACTACTTGATGGTATAAGAGTTGCTAATTCCTGGTTCAATCTCTGGGGATTACAGGCAAATCCGCAAATAGTGGTTATTGGAGAACCAGATCCCCTTTATAATATAGTGGGCAATCCATCTGATGAAATCTCTAATTATCATTTAGAGGGACAACAATTAGCAGGTCCTATTACCATTATTGCACCAGATCCTTTCCAGATTTCTACTACAGGAACCTATGGCTGGTCTAACACGCTTCAAGTACCTCTGGATTATAATGGGAATATCTATGTAAGACTTTATGGAATGGAAGTTGGCACTTATGGTGGTTACATTACTCATAATAGTCCTGGAGCTACCGAAGTTAGAGTTAGAGTTGATGGAGAGACCTTTCCAGCAGATGTTACCTGGAATATAACTGCTAATTTAACGGAATTTACTCAGGAAATTGGCACACCTTCAGCTGCTCAATCTTATAGTTTGAGTGCCACTAATGCTGTTACGGAAATCATCGTTACTGCTACCAGTCCTTTTGAATTGAGTACTTCTAATTCCGGACCCTGGAGCTCTTCTTTAACTTTACCTTCATCGTTCAACGGTCTCATTTATGTAAGAATGAATGCTGATGCGGCTGGAGATTTTGCTGGGACCATAACACACAGTACTACTAATGCTACAAATTATGTGATAACTGTAACTGGGACAGCTACCCTGGTAGGTACTTTTGCTACTGACCTCTTCTTTTCCGAATGTGTAGAAGGAACCAGTAATAATAAAGCATTAGAGATATTTAATGGAACTGGAGCTACGGTTGATCTCAGTCAATATAAGGTTTTGTTGTATAGCAATGGAAATACTTCTCCAATTAATACCTTACAATTGAGTGGAACCTTAGCCCATAATGAGGTCTATGTGATTTCTCATGCTAGTGCCAATGCTGCCATTCAAGCAGTTAGTGATACTAATAGCACTGTATGTTATTTTAATGGTGATGATGCCATTGCTTTGATTACAGGAGAAATCTCTAATCCCACTTATATTGATATATTTGGAAGAATAGGAGAAGATCCTGGCGCTGCTTGGGGCACAGAACCCCTAACAACATTAGATAAAACTTTAGTGCGTAAGGCTAATGTCATTCAAGGAGTGACCGTCAATCCAGAAAGTGGTTTTCCCACTTTAGCCACAGAATGGGATTCCTATCCAATTGATACCTTCACTTACCTTGGCTGGCATACCTTTAGTCCCGGTCTACCAGCTGCAGCAGCTCCAACTTTTAATCCTGATGGTGGTCTTTATTCAACTCCCATAACTGTAACTATAAGTTGTTCTACTCCTGGTGTAACCATTCGCTACACTACAGATGGAAGTATTCCCACAAATGTGGTGGGCAATATTTATACTGCTCCAATTACAATAAGTATGACTACAACTCTTAAAGCAGTGGCTTATGGTAATGGATATAGCGTAAGTCCCATAGCTCAAGCTCTCTATATATTCCCAATTAATGTAACAACAATGGCAGAATTAAGAGCAGGTACACCTGGTGTTTATTACAGATATACCGGAACCGCGGTAATAACCTTCCAGCAAGCCTTCCGTCATCAGAAATTCATCCAGGATGCCACCGCTGGAATTTTGATAGATGATAATAGTGGAACAATTACTACAACTTATAATCTCTATGATGGGATAAGCAATATTATCGGAACAGTAGCAGAATATGGTGGTATGATGCAATTGACTCCTATTGCAGATCCTGGACCAGCAGTTTCTACAGGAAATGTGATTATTCCCCAAGAAATAAGCCTAAATGAACTGGTAACGAACTTTGAACAATATGAATCTGAGCTGGTAAGAGTTATGGGAGTCTATTTTGACAATGCTGAAAGTGGCTTAACTTTTACTAATGGCACTTTATATCCAATGAATAATGGCTTAATGAACTTCCGTACCACTTTCTATGATGTAGATTACATTGGAATGACTGTTCCTACAGGTTTATGGAATATTATAGGAATACCTAATTCCAGAGTAATAGAAGGGAATTTATTTACGGCACGGTGCTGGGCTGATTTTTCCAGTGCGGGAATAGTTTTGCCTTCACCTGTAGTTAATATTTCAGTGCAAAATAATATCATTACCCTTTCCTGGGAACCAGTAACAGGTGCTACCAGTTATCGCATTGAAGCAGCTGATGACCCTTATGGAACTTTCACTCTGGTGGAAACAACTACTGATCTCAATGTTTCCTATCCTGCTTTTCCGAAAAAATTCTATAGAGTGATAGCAATTCAATAGAAAGTATAAAACAATGTCTAAGCCCGGGAGTAAAATCCCGGGGTTTTTTATATGGAATCAGGAAACAAGATATATTAATTGGCAATTTTTGGCAGATAGGGCTCTATTCAACTAATCCAATCTCCCAGATTTTTGGGATGAATAACTTTTGTCTCGGATAACGGATAATTATCACAAAAAGTTTTAGGGAATTTAGGCTTTCTGCGAGGATTCCATTTAACCTCGCAGGCTGTATATTGATTATCATACTCTTCTAGGTAATCTATTTCCTGTTTTTGTGTAGTTCTCCAAAAATAAGATTTATGATACAAAGAATGATTAGATAAATACTTCTTTCTTTCAGCAATAACAAAATTTTCCCATAATTTACCTGTATCTTTCCGAATATGAATATTATTGAAATTACCAATAACAGCGTTAAGAATACCATTATCCCAGAAATAAATTTTTATCTTTTTCTTGATTTCATTCCTTAGATTCTTTTGAAGAGAAGGTAAACGAAAAATAATAAATGCTTTTTCCATTAGATCAATATATTTTTCTACTGTTTTTAAGTCCGAGCCAACAGTTTGTGCAAGTTCATTATAGGAAACCTCCGAACCAACTTGATAAGCCAGGGAACGAATAAGTTTTATCAATAAAGGAGGTTTTTTAATTTGGTCTAATAAAAATAGATCTTTGAATAAATAACTATCACTCAATAATCTTAAAAGTTCCTCTGCTTTCTCGGAATTAGTAACTATCTCTGGATAATAACCGTAAATCAAGCGATGAGGAATCATACGGTCTTCTTCCAGCCTTCCATTATACTTTACCATTTCTTCATAAGCAATAGGATAAAGATAATATTCATATCTTCTTCCCGTTAGAGGTTCTCTAATTTCACTCGCTAATTCTAGAGATGCAGAACCAGTCACAATTACCTGAATATGGGGGAAATTATCCACTATTAATTTAATTGTGATTCCTATGTCTTTTATTCTTTGCGCTTCATCTATAAAAACTATCTTTTTATTGCCGATATAGGTTTTCAATTGAGTTGAATTGGCATTTGTAAGTATTTCTCTTATATCTGGTTCATCTCCATTAAAGACGATAAATTGATCTGAATAATCTTTTAAAAGATAATTTACCAAAGTAGTTTTGCCACTTTGACGGGGACCTAATATTACTATTGCTTTTCCTTCAAAGAAATGTTGTTTAATATTATTTTCCAATATTCTTGGTATCATCGTTTCTTCCCCTTTTAATTATAGAGATTAGAATCTAAAGATAATATAATAAAATTGGAATCAAATCCCAAGAAATTATAATAAAATTGGAATCAAATCCAAAAATATTATAATAAAATTGGATTCTATTCCCAAAATTTAAGTTTTTATCTCCAACTAACGATAGGATAAGAGGTTATAATTTGGTTAATTCTGGAATCCTGGTTTTTAAATAGGTTAGAACACCTGTCTCTTCAAGTAGTTTCTTCCAGTGAGCTATTTGTTCTGGAGATAGCTTTTTTATGCGAGAATATTCATCGGAACAGCGATTGGTGCTTAAAGATGAAACTAAATGAGCATTGGTTTTGATGGCAGAAAGTGTTTCGGGTGATATTTCAAAATTTAAGGTGACTGCAAAACGAAGGGCACGTAAGATTCTAAGAGGGTCTTCAGAAAAAGAATGAAGGGGGTCTTGAACACAGCGGATAACCCTTGCTTGTAAATCTTGGTATCCTTTTTGACTGGGGTCTAAAATCTTACCAGTCATTATTTCTTGATATAGGGCGTTGATAGTAAAATCACGGCGTAAGCAATCGGTATATAAATCAGCAAACTCAACATAAGGATGTCTTTTACCGGGAGGATATTTTTCACTTCTGGTCATTACCAATTCTATTTTGATGTTATTTATAGTCATTTTAGCGGTTCCAAAGCTTTTATGGATTACTGGAGCCGTAGTATTGAATTTTTCCTGGAAAAAATAAGCAAGTTTGATTCCGCCTTCTGGGAGTTCCACGGCTATATCTGCTTCAACAAAAGCAGCATCTGGATTTAATAAGAAGTCCCGCACGCAACCACCAGCAAAGTAGGTATGAGATTCAAATTCTGTGCCTTTGATGGCACTGGCAAGTAATTCTCTGAGTTCTGTTAGCGTCATATTAGCTCTCCAATTACGGTATTAGAGACAAAAAGAGCCTTAGAGCTAAGAGAGAGATAAGAGCCATTTTTTTCTATCATACCCAGCTGATATAAGTTATCCAGTTGTAAGTGTTTATCCTTTTCCAGATTATAGTTAAAGCGTTCTTTAAGTTCATTGAGGTCTATTCCCTGGGTCAATCTTAATCCCATCATAATAAAATCTGCAATCAACTGCTTTGAGGAGCAGTGTTCAGCCTCAGGCATAATTAATCCTTTATCCAGATTGGAATAGTAATCATTCAGATTAAAGGGATTGGTATAGCGGTAGGGAGGTAAAAATCCAGAAGCAGAAGCTCCTAATCCAAGATATGGTAAGCTATTCCAGTAGCTTAAATTATGTTTGGATTGCTTACCTGGAAGACAAAAATTGGAGATTTCATAATGTTCATATCTAGCCTTTTCTAATTCGGAGCAGATTAGTTCATATTCTTCTGCCAGGAGGTTATCATCTGGTAAAGGAGAAACTATCCGTTCCTTTATTTTATCTGCTAAAGGAGTGTCCGAATCCAGAGTTAAAAGATAGCAGGAAATGTGTTCAGGTCTCAAATTGAGAAATTGTATAAGATTATCTTTTAATTTGTTAATAGATGAACCAGGTAAACCATAAATGAGGTCCAGAGAGATATTATTGAATCCCAATTGACGACATAGTTCAATTTTATCTTTTATCTGTTCAGCTTTATGTTTTCTATCCAGAAGATTTAGCTCTTCATTATTCATACTTTGAACGCCAATGGAGAGGCGATTTATGGGTGTGTTTTTTAAAGCTGATAGATAGTTCTCAGTTATCTGTAAAGGATTAATTTCCAGCGTAATCTCCGTCTCTTTATCAAATATAAAATAAGAACAGATATCCTCAATTTCCTCTGCTTTTAAGAGAGATGGAGTTCCTCCTCCAAAATAAATAGATTTTGCATAAGTTAAATCGGGATGATATTGTAAAAAAAGGTCTATTTCTTTATGGAGATATTGCAGATATATTTCCAGTGAAGATTTTGAGTAGGGGATACGGAAAAAGGTGCAATATCCGCAAGGAGTTAGACAAAAGGGGATATGGATATAGATTGCTATCTGGCGAGACGAAATATCCTGTTCCATCGGATATGAGGAGTATCATAAAGTTTATTATATTCTATTCCGCGGGAAAAGAAGATTAACCAGGGTGTACCAGTGATATCTGATCTCTTAAGAAATCCCCAATAACGACTATCCTCACTCACATCACGATTATCGCCCATAACAAAATAGTGTCCTTCAGGTACCTTAATAGGACCAAACCAATCACGATTAAAGACTTTTCGGGCTGAAATTCCTTTAGTGCTATCTGGAGGGACAATATAGGGTTTATACCAATCGCTATTAGAGATATAGCCATCTTCTTCATTTTCGGCAAAGGTCTGTTCTATGATCTGATAAGGAGGTTGAGGTGGAGGAGGTATTGCTATACCGTAACATTCATACCCTCTTTCAAAGAGTTCACCGTTAATATAGACCTTTTTATTCTTGATTTCAATGATATCTCCGGGCATACCGATAACTCTTTTAACTATATTCTTTCGGGCATAATAAGTGATATGCATAAAGGTCCTGGGATTTTTACTGAAGGCAGCTTTTTTATTTATATAGATAGGAGGGAAGAGCTTGATAAAGTCATCTTTATAATCTGGATGTTCTGGAGTCCATTCTTCAATTTTGGGATAACGAAAAGTTACAATGTCCTCCCTTTTGGGGTCTGTAACATAGTACTTTATTTTATTAGCTACAATGTAATCACCAGTTAGCAAAGTTTTTTCCATAGAAGAAGAAGGAATCATAAAGTTCTGAAAAGTGTAATTACGGATTATCATTGCCACTACAAAAGCGAAAAGGATAGCTTCAATCCAATCCTGTAACCAGGGTTTACGACAACGGAATTTCTTGCCAGGCGGAATGGGAGTAATGGTGTAAGTTGACTCTTTATATGGTTGTTTTTTTAATTTACTTTTTACTCTATCTTGTTCCTTCATTTAAACCTTCAGTTTCAAAATTTAACTTTCTTACTTTTTTCTTCCAGTTCTTTTGTCAAGCAGTAAATTAGCTCAATTGCAATGAGCATTAAAAGAGCTTTATTTTGGTAAGTGGATGTCCTCATTCGCTAAAGTTAGTAAGCTTAGCACTAACTCAATTTTAATAAGCAAGCATTAAAAGAGCTTCAATTTCCTCTGCTCTAAACCGTATAATTTCTCCTATAGGACCATAAGTTAGAAGTAAATCTCTTATTTCAGGGAGTTGTGATTCTCTGATACCTAATTCTCTAAGGTTTGTGGCAGAACCCCAGCGTTTTAAGGTTTCCCTGCATTTACGAAGTGCACGAGCCACACTATCCTCTCCACATACTTCTTTGACCCACCAGGAAAAGCGGTCTGGTTCTCTTTCACTTACATATTCTATCCAGGCAGGGAAAATAACACCCAATCCTTCTCCGTGTGCAATCTTAGGATCAATAGCGGATATGGCATGCTCTATGGAATGACAAGCCCAGTCTCCTCCTTGTAATCCTACTCCACTTATCCCATTTAAAGCTAAAGTGGCAGACCAGGCAAGATTTGCCCGAGCCACATAATCTTTGGCATCTTCCTGTAATCTATTAGTCATCTTTACGATGGTTTTTATCAAACCTGCATCAATAGCCCTGGTGGCAATAGCAGTTTCATTCATAAATATATATTCTAAGATATGAGATATAGCATCAATAGCCCCATTTACTGTCTGTTGAAAGGAAAGAGAGTTCTGAACCGATGGGTCAATAATAGATACCCTGGGATATAGAAGTGATGATGAAATACTCCATTTTTTCTTTTCTGCACTTAAGGTTAAAACCGAATTTCCATTCATCTCACTTCCAGTTCCAGATATAGTAAGAACCGTAAAAATAGGTAAAGCACGGGTGATTTTTTCTTTTTCGGTATAGGCATTCCAGATATCATTTAGAAAAACTCCAACGGCTGTGGCTTTACCACTATCTATCACACTTCCACCACCTACCGCCAGGATGGCATCCACACTGGATTCTTTTGCTAAGGTTATCATTTCACGAACCTTCTCTACGGTTGGATTAGGTTGCACTCCCCAGGCTTCTATCCATTCAATATGGTTTTCTCTTAAGCTTTCACAAACCTGGTCATATACTCCATTTTTACGAATAGAGCCTCCTCCTGCAATCATCAGACATTTTTTTAGGTCTGCTTTTTTAAGTTCTTTTCCTATCTTTTCTATCTTACCTTTCCCGAACAGTATACGGGTTGGATTATAAAAGCTAAAAGATTCCATTTTTTCTCCTTTCCATTATGCATCCGATAAAAAATTCAGGCTACAATTACATATTAAGGCAAAGAGATAGATTGGCAAAAGAAAAGTGCTTAGAATTTTCTTAATAGTTTCTACTTTAGATAGTTAACGCAGGTTTTTTCTTGACAGTTAAGGAATAATTAATGCTTCATCTTTATGAGAAGGAGGATAAGATGAAACGGTTTTTTGTTGTAATTTTATTATTTTCTTTAATTTGTGTATTAAACGCCGTTGTTACAGAAGTAGCCTCCTTTCGTGGTTTTTTGTACGGTTCTGAACCAGCATGTGAATATGATAATTGGATCAGTCATATATCTGAAGGAAGATTATCTTCTGCTAATGTATATGCACCCTGGGAAATCCAAAATAATAATTTTGGAGATTATCTTCAGCCTAGTTCTGTAATATTAGAAAACTGGGAAGAAGTGGTAGTAGATTTTCTTAATTTAAATCTGGCTAGTGCTCAAACAAAAATTGAACAATATGGCTTTCCTTATCAAGTGGTACAATTTCAAGATCTGGATACCGGTCGGAATCTATTTTTTTTGAGAGAGACTCTTAATGATGACCTTGATACTAATAATACTTCTGACACTTCAGATGATGAAATAGGTAGTTTTGATTATGGCTGGGGTTTATATATATTTAATCCCTATGCCTCTCGTTCCATAGTAATTACGGTTCCACATCCTGGTGATGATTATCCTGCACCCATTTTTGCTCTGGAAGCATTTTACCAACTTGATGCGAGATTTCTTCTTATAAGTGGTGCAGGTCGTGAAGTTTTGATGACTAATCCCAGTGATAGTAATAGTTCACTCAGTGACCCTTCTCGCAATCCTAATCACCCTTTCAATGTATTTTATCAACATTGTGCAGATCAGATTCGCAATCTTACGGGGAAAAGAGAATTTTCCCTTCAACTTCATACCTATGATTGGAATAAATATCCCTCTAGATCCAATATGATATTCTCTGCAGGACAATACCGTTTATATCCTGCCCTTCCTACCAGAGACAATTCTTTGCTTCGTAATGATTTTATTCATAAAACACCTTATCTGGTGCATCCAGCAAACTCTATAGGTGATAATTCTGTTGTATATATCCAAAATTATTATTCTGTATACTATAACTTAAGCGATCCTGTGGTCTATCATTATGGGAATCAAAGTATTACTATACCATATAATGAAGACCTTCCTGGAGCAGCTTCAAATCAGCAGATGCTCTATAGTGAAAATCCTAATATGTATGATGTCTATACCTCATTTCTACATGTGGAGATGGATGAATTACCCGCACAATATCCGCAATATACTAATTACTGGAAATGGTTTTATGGATATGATTCCAACTCTGAGACCTGGGATGTAGAACAACGCTATACTCGCTTTATTCAGTATTATCGCCCCTGGCTGAATGCACTCTCAGAAGTAGTTGATAGTATGTTGATTTTAAATGATGGAATTGCACCAACTAATCCTTCTAATCTGCGAGTAACTAATCTTTCCAATGATTATCTATATATTAGCTGGGACCGAAGCTATAGTTATGATTTTGATAGCTATATAATTGAATTAGGCTATGAAAATAATGGTGATTATGTTTGTTACTTTTATGATAGAGATACTAGTTCAAAATTAGCCTGGCAGAATCTAAGTTCCTTTGCTTTAGAGCTTCCATACTCTAATAAGGTCTATTATTTGAAGCTTCAAGCCAGGGACAAGAATATGAATTATAGCCTTTTTACGGAAGAAATTGAAATCTGGAATTATACCTCCGTTTTCTCTAATTTTAATGCCAGTCCTCTGGATTCTGCGGTTAATCTAACCTTTTCTTCTCCTTTGAGTTCCATTCAGGGTTTTAACATTTATCGTAAAGCAGGTGATGAACCCTATCTTCAGATTGCTTCCTGGACGAATAATTCTTCGTTACTACCAAATTCTACTCATAGTTACTTTTATTCGGATACCGGTCTTATCAACAACACTATTTATCGTTATCAAGTATCTGTCGTTTATGATAATGGTTTTGAGCAATTTCACTGGAAAACTCTGATTACCAGTCCTTATAGAACTTATGGTTTTTGTTTGTACAATCAAGATAGTGGTATGCAAGATGTTCTATCTATAGGAATAAATCCTCTGGCTAAGGATAATGCAGATAATTATGATGAAGTAAGAACTCATCTGGATGGTTCTCTCGTTTTTGCCTCAGTATCACCAGATAGTTTAAATTATTTCAACCGAGATATAAGAACCGATTATAATGTAGATAACACTTATAAATGCTGGCTTCTTTACTATCGTTGCTCAACTCCAGGACAAAGCTTATTCCTTATTCCATCTACTGAGATGATAAATCTGGGGAATGACCTTTTACTTTATGATATTGATAAAGATAAATGGATTGATTTAAGAGAGGAACCCTATAGCTGGATAAATAATGACACTCAATGGCATAATCTGGAACTTTATTGGGGGAAAAGACTTCCTCTAGTTGATTTTCAAGAATCAACTGACTTCTTCATTTTTCAGAATGAGTCCCTTAATCTACAGTATAAAGTAATCAATCGTTTTAGAGTGCAATCTGTGGATTTATATTTTGTTTCACTTCAGGACACCATCTTAATTCAATCTGGTTTACCTCCTGAGATAACTGATTGGCAAATCCTATATCCTCCTTTACTGAATGAAGCACAATTACTGGTTCGTCTACATTTATTAGATGATTCCACTTTAAACTATTATTCTACTATGAGATTTAATGTGCTTCCTCAGACTATTTTATATCAACTACCTGCGGGATATTCCTTGATTAGTTTTCCGGTGAGCAATTTTAACCACCTCTCCTATGAAGTTTTCGGTGAATCAGCTTTAACCTGGTTCTGGGATACTTACCAGCGATGGACACCTACTATACAGTTAAATAATCATCAAGGTTTTTTGGTATATCTGCCTGAACCTTATGAGTTTATGCTTCCTGCGGAATTACCTTCAACTCCTATTAATTTTAACATTTCTCCGGGATGGAATATTCTGCCTAATCCATATTATCATTCTTTTGAGTTGAAGAATCTTTATTTTCAGCACTTAGGTAATTTTAAAAGCTATAAAGAATTGGTAGAAGATGAACTTATCTTTCCTTTTATCTATTTATATGATTCTGAGGGCTTCAGTTTAGCTAAGATTATTCCTCCTGCCCAGGCTTTCTTCTTTTATTATGCAGGAGAACAACCTTTACAGCTAACTCTTAATCCCACTTATTACGATGGACCTCCTATCACCTGGCAGGAACGATGGAGTGCTATTATCAGCGTTTCTGATGGAATCCATACTAAGGATAGCATTCAGATAGGATGTGCTGATGATAGCACAACAGATTTTGATTTCCTCTACGATTTATTAAAAACTCCAGCATTTCCTGAAATTATCTATAGAGTTTCTTTAATCAATCCTGATAATCGTTTTGTGCTTCCTCTGCAAAGTGAATATAAAGGACTGTATCCGGATTATAATCCTACTGAAAAGATATGGAATTACCAATTAGAGCTCTATGCTTTAACACCTTTATGTTTCAATCTCAATACTTTTTCTATGCCCGAAGATTATTCGGCAGAACTATACTTTGAAGGAAGGATTTATCCACTTGAAGAAGGACAGGAGCTTCGGCTTTCCCCTTCTCATACTGGAATTATCACTGGCTGGATTAAAATAAGAAGTTATACAGTGGGTGTATCTGACTCAGAAATTATTCCAGAGATTTCTGTCTATCCTAATCCTTTTCATCAAGAACTTAATATAGAGCTCAAAACTCCATATTCTGATGAAGCTAAAGTATCAATATATAACCTTAGAGGGCAAAAAATCTGGGAGAAAAAGATAGATAAAAATAGCTCTAATCCTATCATCTGGAATGGGGAAGATTACTATAATAAAATGCTACCTACTGGAATCTATATATTAAAAATATATATAAATAAAGAGAATACCTATCTTTATAAATTGATAAGATATTAAAATGCTCCATTAATCTTTCTATATCAGTCAATCATTATATTTATTCAAACACATCAGGATTGACATTCATCATTAATTTACAAATTTGGGTTTGAAAAAGCAGGTCATTTATCATATTTACCTGAAATTCAATAAGTTGAGTTTAAAATGATTAATATTTATCTTATATCTAAAGGAAAATTTTATGCTATTTATTAATAGTTCAAGTCATTATGCTCCTTATAACATAGCCTGTGAAGAGTATATCTTGAATAATTGTCCTGAAGATGTATTTCTTCTTTATCGTAATGATTCCTCCATTATTGTAGGAAGACACCAAAACACTTTAGCGGAAATAAATCTGGATTATGTGAAGGAACATAATATTCCAGTTGTGCGTAGGTTAACGGGTGGAGGCACGGTCTTTCATGATTTGGGTAATCTTAATTATTGTTTTTTGATGAATCGCACAGAGGATGAAGATCGTGGTTTTGCCAGGTATACTGCTCCTATTCTTGCAGCTTTGAAAGATTTGGGAATTGAGGCAAAGCTGGAAGGGAGAAATGACCTTACTATTAAAGGTATGAAATTTTCCGGGAATGCCAGAGCAGTATATCCTGATAAGATTCATCAGCATGGCACTATTCTCTTTTCATCAAAAATTACTGACCTAAGTGCTGCTTTAAAAGCTAATCCCTTAAAATTCAAAGATAAAGCTGTGCATTCTGTATCAGCCAGGGTAACTAATATTTCAGAACATCTTACAAAACCGATAACCCTTGAGGAATTTATTCAGCTCATCCAGAATGAGGTGCTTAAACTTTATCCTGATGCTAAAGATTATCATTTCACCGAGGAAGATGAAAAAGGAATTAACTCTTTGATGAAAAGTAAATATGAGACCTGGGAATGGAATTTTGGACATTCTCCAGCTTACAATCATAAACAGAGCATAAGATGTTCCGCAGGAACAATAGAGTTTCATACGGATGTGCATAAGGGTATAATTACTGGTGTACGGATTTATGGAGACTTCTTTGGAGAAAGAGAACCCTCAGAATTGGAATCAGCTTTAATAGGATTACCGCATCGCCCAGAAGAGCTGCGCAAGACACTGGAATCGCTTCCCCTGAATGAATTTTTTGGCGAAGTGACAACAGAAGATATTCTGTCTGGTTTAATCTGATTGCATTTTAGAAGGGCAAGTAAAAAACTCCTTGACCATAAATCTATCTTTTTTTAATAGTTTATTAATCAAATTTAGGAGCAGTAATGAATATACATTTTCGGGATGTCCAGACTGGTAGTGTGGAAGCTCGTGCTATTATGGAAATTGCAGATGGCGTTTTCCTCAATGAAATTACCATACTCAATATTGATGGTGATATTGTAGTAGAATTCCCCAAAAAGAGCTTCGTAGGAAAGAATCATCGTACGCATTATATAGATATTATCACTTTTGAAGATAACGATAAGCGCCTAATCTGGGAGCTGGAAATTAAAAATGCTTATAAAGAATGGCGTAAAACCAATAAGAAAGTTTTAGTTTATGAACAAAATAAAATAGATGGAGGATCGAAATGATTAACGATCTAAAAGACGTCCTGTCAGTAAATATTCGCGGAATGAAGCGTTCTGCTATCCGCGAATTATTAAAGTATCTCAATCAGCCTGGCTTGATTTCCTTCTCTGGAGGCTTTCCTGCTCCTCAATCTTTCCCTGTAGAAGAATTGAAAAGCATTATTGCTGAAGTGATGGATAATGAGCCATATTACGCTCTTCAGTATGGCACCACCGAAGGAGATAACCTTCTACGGTCTCAGTTAGCTGAACGCTATAAGAAGCTTGGTATTGATGTGTCTATGGATAATATCATTATTACTACTGCTTCTCAACAAGCTTTAGACCTGATTGCTAAAAGCTTTATTGACCGGGGAGATACTATTATTGTGGGACTTCCTACTTATCTGGGTGCTCTCAGTGCTTTCAATTCTTATGGTGCTGATATGATTGGTATTCCTATGGATGATGAAGGGGAAATTCCAGAGGTTATGGAAGATGAAATTAAAAAAGCCATAGCCCGTGGCAAAAAACCTAAATTTATCTATGTCATTCCTGATTTCCAGAATCCTGCTGGAATGACTATGAGTGAAAAGCGTCGTAAAGAAATCATTGAGATTGCTCATCGCTATGATATTCTTATAATTGAGGATAGCCCTTATCGTGAATTACGTTACGAAGGTGAAACTCAACGCACTCTTTATGAATTGGATGGAACTCAACAGGTAGTGCTTTTAGGAACTTTTTCCAAGATTTTCTGTCCCGGTTTCCGTATTGGATGGGTGATGGGTCATCCTGATGTGCTGGATAAAGTGGTAATTGGAAAGCAAGCTACTGACCTTTGCACTCCTCCTTTTACTCAGCGTATTGCAGCTCGCTATATGGAAAAGGGTTATCTGGATCCCAAGATTGCCGAAATCTGTAATATGTATAAATCCAAACAAAAGGTTATGCTGGAATCCCTGGAAGAGTTTATGCCCAAAGAATTTACCTGGACTAAACCAGAAGGGGGACTTTTCTTAATGGCTACTGGTCCAGAATGGATTGATACTGATGCTCTGCTTATTGATTGCATTAGAGAACAAAATGTTGCTTATGTGGCAGGAACCTCTTTCTTCTGTAACGGTAAGGGACAGAATACAATGCGCCTGAACTTTTCCTATGAATCCGAAGAAAATAACCGGGAAGGATGTCGCCGTTTAGGTGCCTTCTTTAAAAAGGTCATAGCAGAAAAATCCTGAAATTAACAAATAAAAAATCTAAATTATATATTGGGAGGTAGAATGCCTAAAAAAGTCGAAAAAGACCGTATAGGCATGATTATCCGAGAGGAAGATGCTCCAGAAAAAATGGAAGTTGAACTTCCAGAAATTAAAGAAACTGGTGATAAATCCTCCCCTGTAATTATATATTACAACTGGTGTAAGAAGTGTGGCATCTGTGTCGCATTCTGTCCTACAGGCTGTTTAGGAAGAAAAGCCGATGGCTCACCCTATGTTTTAGCACCAGAAAAATGCACTCACTGTGAAATGTGTGACCTTCTTTGCCCTGATTTTGCTATCTCTGGTGCTAAAGAACATTAAGGAGTTCAAATGTCTAATTCTGAATCAAAAAATTCAAATACTACTACGATTAAAGAAAATAAAACTAATTCTACCAGCAAAGTGGAAGAATTGCAAAACCAGAAGGGAAGAAAGACCGTCCTGATGCAGGGTAATGAAGCTGTGGCTTATGGTGCTCTGGATGCAGGTTGCAATTTCTTTGCCGGTTATCCCATTACTCCTTCCACTGAAATAGCAGAAATCCTGGCTGCTGAGCTTCCCAAAAGAGGTGGAGTCTTCGTTCAAATGGAAGATGAATTGGGAAGCATTTGTGCCATCATTGGAGCCTCATTAGCTGGTGCAAAAGCTTTAACTGCTACCTCTGGTCCAGGTTTTTCTCTTATGCAGGAAGGTATAGGTTTTGCCAGAAGCACAGAAACGCCCTGTGTGGTAGTTGATGTGCAACGCGTCGGTCCTTCTACAGGTATGCCAACCAGCTGTGCTCAAGGTGATATTCAACAATCTCGCTGGGGCACTCATGGCGATAGTCCAGCCATTGTCCTTTATCCGGATAGCGTTAAAGAAAGCTATGAACTCACTATCCGTGCTATAAATCTCTCTGAAAAATACCGTACCTGTGTGATTTTGTTACTGGATGAAGTGCTGGGTCATATGCGTGAAGCAGTTAGACTTCCTGATATTTCAAATGTACGTGTAATCTCCAGAATTAAACCTACCGTCCCACCTCATTGGTATAAACACTACGAGGATAACGAGAAATATCCTTTTCCCTTAGCCAGTTTTGGGGAAGGATATCGTTTTCATGTAACTGGACTCACGCATGATGCCCTCGGTTTTCCTACGAATAAACCTAATGAAGCAGCGGAAATGATGGCAAGACTGAAGAAAAAGATAACCTATAATATTCGTGACCTGGTTCAGATTGAAAGCTTTCAGATGGATGATGCAAAAATTGCTGTCTTTGCTGCTGGTATTACAGCTCGTTCGGCTAAAGCAGCAGTGGTGATGGCAAGAAAAGAAGGTATTCCCGCAGGATTGCTTCGTCCCTTGACTATCTGGCCCTTCCCGGATGATGCCGTACGTAAGATGTTGCGGAATGTGGATATAGTTATCGTCCCTGAATTGAACCAGGGACAACTCGTGAGAGAAATTGAACGTCTGGTTAAAGACCGTAGCGATAGTAAACTGATAAAGATTCAAAGAGTGGATAGCAAACTTATTCCACCTCAGGATATCCTGCAAAAAATTAAGGAGGGAATGTAATATGCCCGCTATACCTCAAAAAATTATCCATGAATATCTGCGTCACGATAAAAAATTCCCTCATGTGTGGTGTGCCGGTTGTTCTAATGGGATTGTGCTGGGTTCTATCATTCGTGCCATTGCTGGGATGAATCTGAGCCGAAATGATATCGTTATGGTTTCTGGAATCGGTTGTTCTTCCCGAATGCCAGTATATGTTGATTTTAATACTCTTCATACTTTACATGGAAGAGCCATTGCTTTTGCCACCGGAATTAAACTTCATAAACCCCATCTGAAGGTCATTGTAGTCACTGGTGATGGAGATTGTGCTGCCATCGGTGGAAATCACCTCATCCATGCTGCCAGAAGAAATATTGACCTATCGGTGATTATGCTTAATAATAATATCTATGGAATGACCGGTGGTCAGGTGTCACCCACTACTCCTTATGAAGCTTATGCCACCACAGCACCTTATGGAAATATAGAACCTGATTTTGATGTGTGCAAACTTGCAATAGGTGCAGGTGCTACATATGTGGCAAGAACTACGGCATTTCATACGCAGGAAACTCAGAATATGGTCAAAGAAGCGATAGAACATCCTGGCTTTGCCCTAATTGAAGTTATCTGCGCTTGCCCGGTAATCTATGGTAGGTTAAACAAGAAAGGTGGAGCTCCAGAAATGATGAAGGAGATGAGAGATAACTCTATTCCTCTTTCTGCTGTGGATAAACTACCTCCAGAAAAGGTGCAGGGAAAGATTATACGGGGTGTATTGCATAAAGATATTCGTCCGGAATACTGTGCTCAATATGCAGAATTGATGAAAAAAGCCCAGGCACAGGGAGGTTCAAAATGAAGTATCCCTATGAAATACGCCTTTCTGGAAGTGGTGGTCAGGGATTGATTCTAGCAGGAATAATTCTCGCCCGAGCCGCAGTTCTGGAAAACCATCATGTTACGCAAACTCAGAGCTATGGACCTGAATCTCGTGGAGGCTATTCTTACGCCGATGTCATTATCAGCAATGAAGATATATATTTTCCCGAAGCAGTGTCCTTTGATTGCCTCCTTGCTCTCAATCAGGAATCTTGCGATAAATACCTCTTTGACTTACGAGAAAATGGAATTCTTATTGTAGATACTACCTTTGTGAAAAATATCGCTCTAGTAGTTGAAAATACTTATGAGGTACCCTTCACTGAGATTGCTATTGAAAAACTTGGTAGCCCTATTCCAACAAATATTATGGCTCTGGCTTTTCTTGTGCAAGTTACTGGTATCGTGAAACTTGCTTCCTTGCAACAGGCAATTGAAGAAAGTGTAAAACCTGCCTTTATAGACCTTAATCTCCGGGCAATGAGATTGGGTGTTGATTTAGCAAAAAATTATGAAAAATAGAGGAGCTGATGATTAAGCATATCTCTCATATTGGTATAGCTGTGAAAAATCTGGATGAAGCTATTGCTGTTTATGAAAAACTCGGCTTAAAACTTGAAGGTATTGAAGAAGTTCCATCTCAAATGGTAAAAGTAGCCTTCTTCCCTTGTGGAGAAACTCGTCTGGAATTGTTGATGCCCACCTCTCCCGAAAGTCCTATCGCTAAATTCATTGAGAATAGGGGAGAAGGTATACAACACATCGCTCTCAAAGTAGATAATATAGCCGAAGAACTTACCAAAGCTCAAGAAAATGGCTTTCGCCTCATAGATTCTCAGCCAAGGCCAGGTGCTCATCATTCTGATATTGCCTTTCTGCACCCTAAATCAACTCTCGGTGTCCTTATAGAATTATGTCAGGAAAAAGAAGAATAGTTTCCTCTGCAAACAGATAATCAAACCTGATAATTAATACACAGAATTGTTCTTGATAATAAATAATTCAATATAGCCAGTCCTTGGTGACTGGCTATATTCTTTAGGAGTTAAATTCGGGAAAATAAATTCGCATAAGAACCTGATGCATATAGAGTAAAACAAGTGAATTTTGTAAAGTCACTCCCCTTTTAATAAAATAGCAGCGAACAATAAATTCGCAGAAATTGGGATAATTTCGCAAAAAAATGGATTATTTCGCACCCCTATTTTACCCTTGTCTCTCACCTATCTCATTCTTTATCAATAAATTATACCTCTTTTTTTGTCTCTTTACCAACCCCTACCTCCCCCTTCTCTTTTTAGTCAGGAAAGAGTCAAGAGAGAGCCAAGATATATATTAACTAATTATATACTAGTTATTTAAACCTAAAGCTATTTAGATATACATAGATTTAAATATATATAATAACTTATACTTACAAAGATTTAAATATATATAATAATTTATCAATTTCTCCAGGGGACTATAGGGAAATTTCAAAATATGCCTAACTTGTTTATATAAGAATAAGTTAACCCTATTTTACCCCATTTTTCACCTGCGAAATAATCCATTTTTTTGCGAAATTATTACCCTGCTTTGCGAATTTATTACTAGGTATGCAAAGGTCCTCCTTTGCATCATGCGGTACTAGTTTTCATCTATTCACAGTATTATTAATGCGGTACAAGTTTTAGCTTTATTATTCAGCTTAGATAAGCTACCAGTCTAAAAAGCTTTTGCGAAGCTTTTGCAGATGGGGACATTTACACACTTCTGCATTTACACATCTGCGCACCCACTATATCCACCTACTCTATATTAACACGCTAAGAAAATCTATCTGTTTCGTAGCCATAAAATTACATTGAAATTCCATAAAAGCAGCAAAAAGACAGATTAATAACTCGGGTAGAAGGCTGGAAATTGTTAGACCATATTATATAAAGTATTAATCTAATTCAAATCTGTAGGGCTTGACAAATAAGCAGGTTTCTATTTTGTGAAATCAATTAGATAAAGCATATAATTGTAAGGACAATATGAATTTAGAACAAGAACTGAAAATTATAAGAAAAGCAGTAGATGAAATCATTCCAGAAGAAGATTTAGTAAGAAAACTCATCCGCAGCAAAGAGACGGGTAAACCATTAAGAATAAAATTTGGTATAGACCCCACTGGCACAGATGTTCATTTAGGCCACTTAGTTCCTATTCGTAAAATGCGGGATTTTCAGGATTTAGGGCATACGGGTGTAATAATTATTGGTGATTTTACGGCTCAGATTGGTGACCCTACAGGTCGTGATGAAACCCGCCCACCACTCACTCATCAGCAGGTTCTATCTAATGCAGATAGGTTTATGGAACAGCTCTATACTGTTTTAAAACAGGAACAAACGGAAGTTAGATGGCAAAGTGAATGGTTCGGTAAAATGACGGTTGAAGATGTAATAAAGTTGATGGGAAATTTTACTCTGGCTCAATTTATGGCTCATGACACCTTCCGAACCCGATATGAACAAGGACTTCCGCTCGGTCTTCATGAATTAATGTATCCTCTTCTACAGGCTTATGATTCTGTAGCAGTACAAAGTGATGTGGAACTTGGAGCAACGGAACAGAAGTTTAATATTCTCTGTGGAAGGGATATGCAACGCTATTTTGGGCAGGAAGAGCAGGTTGCCATTCTCACTCCTCTTTTAATCGGTCTGGATGGTGTCAATAAAATGGGTAAATCTTTGAATAATTATATAGCGGTTTTTGACTCGCCAGAAGAGAAATTTGGCAAGATTATGTCCATACCCGATAACTTGATACTAAATTATTATAAATATGCAGCCTGGGCTGATGCAGAGGAACTGGATGCCATTCAGAAAGCATTGGATAATGGCATTAATCCAATGATATTAAAAAAACAGCTGGCACACAGGATAGTTGCATTTTATCACGGTGAACAAGCTGCCGATGAAGCTCAAAGAACTTTTGAAAGGGTCTTTTCTCAGAGAGAATTGCCTGATAATATTCCTGAATACAAAGTTAATTATCCCGTTATGCGTATTACTAAACTATTGACTGAAAGCGGTATGTGCGAATCTGGAAGTGAAGCCAAAAGATTGATACAAGCTGGTGGAGTTAGTATAAATGGCGAGAAAATAACTTCTTCTGATATGGATATTGAAATTGAAGACGGAATGGTTTTGCGTGTTGGTAAAAGAAAGTTTTTAAGATTGAGGAAACAATGAATTTTGCAGCAATATCAATGAATATGATTGAAAACACATTAACTTTTATTATTATATTAATAATATTCTACTCCATTATTCTTCATGAAATTAGCCATGCGCTGGTCTCTTATTGGCAGGGTGATGATACGGCTAAAGTGATGGGTAGATTGAGTCTTAACCCATTTAAACACATAGATATATTTGGCACCATAATTCTTCCGCTGCTGACTTATTTTACTATGGGGATAATACTTGGTTATGCTAAACCGGTACCTTTAAATCCTTATAATTACAAAAACATAAAAATAGGAACAGGTCTATCTGCCTTAGCCGGTCCAGTTGCTAATTTCTTGATAGCTATAGTATTTGCAATTATATTTCATCTAACCCAGGGTCAGCAGTTAATACCCTATATCTGTCAAATGGTAGTATTTTTCAATCTATTGCTAGCCTTTTTCAATTTAATTCCCATACCACCACTTGATGGTTCAAAGGTCTTAGGTATGCTTTTACCTGATTATGCTTTCTATAAATTTATGGCATATGAACGAATCGGTATGATAGCAATCATCTTTATTTTGATGATTTCTGGTCTTTTGGGATTTAATATTGTTGGAAGACTAATTATTCCTCCTATAAACTTTATGATGCATCTTTTAGGGATTATTTAATATAATAATAAAGAGGTTAAAAATGACTAAAGAAAAGATTAAAGATATAATAAGAGAAAAGGAAGTTCAGGCTGTAGACTTGAAATACTGCGGAATGGATGGGAAATGGTATCATATCACTATCCCGGTTAGAGGTTTGAAAGAAGTGATAGACCTGGGAGTCCCCTTTGATGGTTCCTCTATACCCGGGATGAAAGGTGTGGAATCTGGTGATATGATTTTGATGCCTGACCTGGAAACAGCTCAAATAGACCCATTTTATGATAACTACACTATGCGTTTGATTTGTTCCATTTGTGATGCAGAAACCCGTCAGGGAGTAAAAAAAGATTCTCGTAGTGTAGCTTTAAGAGCACAAGAATACCTTCTTTCCACAGGAATTGCTGATAAAAGCACCTGGATACCTGAACTGGAATTTTATCTTTTTGACTCAGTGAAATATCAGAGTAGTGAATACAATTGCGGGTTTTTAGTAGAATCTTCTGAACATAAAGAAGCCTTACCAGAAGAAAATGAAGATAGTGATGGATTAGCTCAACAGGACCGTAAGGGTTATCATATGGACACTCCCTTTGATCAGTACTATGAAATTCGTCAGGAGATGGTAGACCGTATGGAAAATTATGGTATTAAAGTACGATATCATCACCACGAAGTAGGTTTAGCTTCTCAGCAAGAAATTGAAACGGAACTGCTGGAGTTTCCCAAGATTTGCGATGATGTGATGGTTATGAAAGATATCATTCGTCGCACTGCCTTGAGCTATGGATTAACCGCTACCTTTATGCCTAAACCCATCTATAATCAAGCAGGAAGCGGAATGCATTTTCATATTATGCTGCATAAAGAGGGAGAAAATATCTTCTACCAAAAGGGTGGTTATGCTGACCTTTCTGAGCTCGCTATCTGGTTTATCGGAGGAATATTATTCCACGGCAGGTCTCTGGTTGCTTTTACTAATCCCAGCACTAATAGCTATAAGCGTTTGCTTCCAGGATTTGAAGCTCCTGTAAAACTATTCTATGGACTTGCCAATCGCAGTGCTGCTATCCGTATTCCTAAATATGCCAATACTCCTGAGACTAAACGCTTTGAATTCCGCACTGGAGATGCCACTTGCAATCCCTATCTTGCTATGAGTGCTATGTTAATGGCAGGATTGGATGGAATTAAAAATCAAATCGACCCTGCAAAATATAATTTAGGTCCTTATGATGATAATGTTTTTGAATGGAGTGAAGAGAAAAAAGCAAAACTCCTCGCTATTCCTGCAAATTTAAAAGAAGCTATGCAAAGTCTGGAAGAAGATCATCAATATCTGCTTGAAGGCAATGTCTTTAATGAAGAATTGATTGAAGCCTATATAAATCTTAAATTAAAAGAGCACGATGCAGTCTGTAATTATGTGCATCCTTATGAATTTATCCTATATTATAATTTATAAAAAATGGAATAATTATTGCTCCATATAAATATAAATATTCTACCCATTAGAGGTATATTTGATGATTAAAAAAGTATCCCTTGTTTTAATGTTGGGATTAAGTCTCAGCGCAATCTTAGCTTTTAACGATAATATCCTTCCTCAATCTAATCATGCTTTCCAGATTACTACGAAATCTACGAATTATCTGGATATTCAATTCACACTTCCTTCGTATGATATAACAGAAGAAGAGGCTAACGGTAATACTTACCAGAGAATAATGATGCCAGAATCAGGAACAACACTGGAAAGTGGGTTGCCTGAGCTTCCTACTTTGAGCATAATGCTGGCTATACCTCGTCAAGGTAGCGTTCAGATTGAAACTTTAAATAGTCAGACAGAAGTGCTAGCTCAATTTTTACCTTATCCTGTACAGGAAGACCAGAATTCCGCATCTCCTAAATCTTTTGTAATAGATAATGCTTTTTATGAAAACGGTGTTTCCTATCCTGCCAATCTTATTCAGATTAGCAATCCAGTGATCTTGAGAGATTTTCGTCTAGTAGGAATACAGGTAAATCCTTTTAGTTATAATCCGCAGAGTCATACTCTTACTATAAATCAATCTATCTCTTTTCGGGTTAATTATTTAAATGAGCCCGGAATCAATGAACTGGAAGGAGAATTACAATCCATTTCCCCTGCTTTTGCCAATATCTATGAATCTATCATATTCAATTTTGATGATTATCGTAATCTGATAGATAGTCATATTCCTCCTCGTTATTTGATTATTTATGGCAATAACACTGATACTAATTATATTGCTGCCTTAAATTCCTTTGTCCTCTGGAAAAAACAGAAGGGAGCAGATGTATCCATTGCCAGTACAGCTAATAATGAAGCGGGAAGCAGCACTACATCTATTAAGACCTATATTCAAAATGCCTATAATAATCCTGATACAAGACCTGACTATGTAATTCTTATAGGTGACACCAGTGGCTCCTATACCATACCTTGTTTTACTTATTCTGGTGGATCAACCGATTATCCTTATACGCATTTAGCTGGTAGTGATATATTAGGTGATGTTTTTATCGGTAGAATCAGTGCAGAGAATCTTTCTCAGCTTCAGACTCTTTTCGCTAAAATTTATCTTTATGAAAGAGACATCAATCTAAATAACGCCCAATGGTTGAATAGAATGCTTTTAATAGGTGATTATTCACCTTCAGGCATCAGTACAACCTATATTAGCAAATTTATCAAAGAAAGTGCTCTTGCTATTAACCCTGATTATACCTTTACCGAATTATATGGTGATAATCCCCCTTCAAGCGAGGTAAACAGCGCTATTAATACTGGAGTCGGATTTCACAGTTACCGTGGTTATATTAGTATGAGTGGATGGTCTCCTTCGGAGTCTTTAAATAATGCCTATAGAATGCCTCATGCGGTTCTTCTTACCTGTGGTACGGGGAACTTCAATTCTACCGCAAGTACGGAAACTTATATACGATTAGGGAGCGCTGCCCAACCAAAAGGTGCAATAACTGCTATGGGTATGGCTACTTCAAGCACTAAAACAGTGTTTAATAATGTTTTGCATGGGGGTATATTTGGTGGAATATTGCAGTATAATATGCGTACTCCAGGCGAAGCTATGCTTAATGGAAAGTTATTTGCATTCCAGGTTTATGGTCTGTCTTCTAGCTATAATAACGAACATACACACTGGCTAAATCTTATGGGAGACCCCACCGTGGAGATTTACTGCGGTATTCCGAACCATTTTAATATTACTAGTATAACCAGTATTCCCCTGGGACAGAATTATATGGATGTATTTGTAACTGATGCAACCGGTGTTCCAGTGAAAGATGCCTGCGTTACTTTAACTCAAAACAATTCCATTATCGGTCGTGGTTATACAGATGAAGATGGTAATGTTGTCCTTATCTTATCCTCCGATATGACAGTTAGCCCCTGTGTCCTTACTGTTTCCAAGCATAATTTTAAACCTTTACAGCAAAATATAGCAGTAGACAATTTCGGAACTCTGGTTCCAGGCACTATTATTGTGGATGATGATAATGAAGGTTTGTCACAGGGTAATAGTGATGGCTTGGTAGATGCAGGAGAGACTATTGAGCTTCTTTTAGGACTCCGTAATACCAGTGCTACTTCTATTTCCGGTATTTCTGGTTATCTATCTTCCAGAAGCCCTTATGTCTCTATAGTGGATTCTCTGCTCACTTATGAAGCGATAGCTCCTTCTGCTCTGGGTTTTAATAATAATCCAGTGGTAGTGAATATAGCAGCTAATACACCTAATGAGGCAATGATTCGTTTTCATCTTATGCTCACCGATAGCAATAATGTTAGCTACGATGTTTCCGAGTTCGTAACTGTGAATAATGCGGAAATGATTTTTAATAGTTACCAGGTGATAGATGAAGAAAATCAGGTTTTAGACCCTGGAGAAAATGTTGAATTTACCATTACCGTTATTAATCAAACTGCTACTCCCATAACTGATATCTATGGCCGTCTATATACTTTAAATGACCTGATAAATGTCACTGATAATACAGCTTTTTATGGTGACTTATTTTTCAATATTGAAGTAACGCCAACCACCGATAACTTTCAGCTTTATGGTAGACCGATGTTGCTCCCAGGAATGATTATTCCTATGCGATTAAAGCTTTATAATAGTTCTGGTTTTGAGCAATGGCTGGATTTTTCTCTAACTATAGGTGAGGTTACAGTTGATGATCCTCTCGGACCCGATAGTTATGGTTATGTCATCTATGATGACCAGGATACAGATTATGAAGAATGTCCCCTATATAACTGGATTGAAATTGCTCCTGCTGAAGGTGGATTAGGAACAGCTTTGCCTATCACCGATGCCTATACGGGTGGAGATGAAGGAGATCAGGTGGGAGCAAATGCTCTGGCTATAGTGGAATTACCTTTTCCTTTCCAATTTTATGGTCAGGTATATGATCAGATAACGGTTTGCTCTAATGGCTTTATAGCTATGGGAGCAACCGAAAACGGCGAATTTCGTAATTATCGTCTACCTGGACCTATGGGACCTAGTCCGATGATTGCACCCTTCTGGGATGATTTAGCCACCCATGCAGGAGGTGGAATCTACACCTGGTATGACCGCAATAATCATAGTTTTGTGATAGAATGGTATAACCTCAAGAATGGCAGTAATGGTTCCTCCTTGGAAACCTTTGAAGTTATCCTTTATGATCAGAGTATGTATCCTACTTCTCTGGGAGATGGTCCTATTAAGTTTCAATATCAAACCTTTAATAATGTAGATATGACCTCGGGCAATCGTCATGGCTGCTATGCTACTATAGGTATTGAAGACCATACTGGAACGATGGGATTGGAATATACTTTCAATAATGTCTATCCCATAGCTGCTTCACCTCTGGGAAATCAAAGGGCACTTTATATAACCAATGTTCCTCTTTATTATTATGACCCACATATCATCCTTAATGAAACTTATATAGATGACAATAATGGTAATGGTGTCTGTGAACCAGGTGAAACAATAAGATTAGGTATTAAAATACAGAATATCGGTAATCAGACAGCGGAAAATATAACTGCTACGCTGAGTACTAACAATCCTTATATCAATATTCTTACTGCTACAGGAACATATTACTCTTTGACTACTGATAGCTTTGGAGTGAATCAGCAGCCTTTTGTGTTCACCGTAGCTCCTGAATGTCCTAATGGAACGGTAGTAAACTTTCATCTACTAATCAGTTCTGGAGAATTTAGCTGGCAACGGAATTTTACTGTAAGAATAGAAGCCTCTGTCCTTGAATTCTTCTCATATCTGATAAACGATGCTGATGCCAATTTCAATGGGATTATAGAACCACTGGAAACCGTTAAGATTATTGTTAATGTTTACAATCATTCCGATGTTCAATCTCGTGAAGTTATGGCTACACTATCTACTTCCAGTTCAGATGTTATGATAGTGAATCCGATAATTAATTTGCCACTGATTGAACCAAATACTATAATGCAATTTGTATTTGAAGTTCAATTTACTGGTGTAAGTTCACTCTCACAATATATTTCTATGCAATTTAATATATCTATTTCTAATGGATTGCCCATATCTAATAATATTTTAGTGCCTTACAATATTGCAAATGTCTTCAATGATTTTGAATCTAATGATGGTGATTTCATCTCGGAAACAGGATGGGAATGGGGTATTCCTGCTCAAGTTGGTCCCTATTCCGGAGTAAAAGTCTGGGCAACTAATTTAAATGGGAACTATCCTAATCTTATTGATTATGTTTTAGTTACTCCTGAATATACCCTGGAAAGTAGTTGCATACTAACTTTTCGGCATATATATGGTATGGAAAATAATTATGATGGAGGTAATGTAAGCATCTCTGTTGATAATGGAAATAACTGGACCGTTATTACACCTCTGGGTGGTTATCCTTCTAATAATATTGTAAGTTTAAATAGTCAGCCGGGCTTTACTGGTTCTATAAGCTCCTGGCAAACAGTGCAATTCAATTTGAGCCAATATGAATATCAAACCGTGCGTTTTCGCTTTCGTATGACTTCGGACAGTTCTACTACCGGGATAGGATGGTTTATAGATAATTTTGAGCTCAGTGGTGTCAATCAAAAGACTGGCTATATATATGGTCTGGTAACACCTACTTCTACTACTCCGGCAAGCAAAACACTGATTATGGCTAATAATCATTTTTCCACTCATCCAGATGACAATGGTTCATATAAATTATATTTACCTTTTGGAACTTATGATATTACCGCAAGTTTACCTTATCATCAGTCTTCCAGTGCTTTTAATATTCAGATAACACCTGAATCTCCTCTCAGGCAAAGTGATTTCACTCTTATAGATTTGCCCAAGCCTGTAAATACAGATTTTATTGTTAATAATGAGACAGGAGAGGTCTCACTTAGCTGGGCAGAACCTTATGATCCAGTCCTTCCTATCGGTGGATATAAAGTATATAAGAAATTTAACACGGGTCCCTTTGAATTAGTCCACACTACCGATATTACTTCATATACTGATTATATTTCGCTTAATGGACTATATAAATATTATATTAGAGCTTTATATTATAATATGGAAGGATGTCCCTCAGATACTATTGAGTTTATGTTCCCTTATGAAGATATAAATGAACCACCCATTCCTGGTTTAATCACTAAACTAAAGTCAAATTATCCCAACCCATTTAATCCAACCACTACCATATCTTTTGATCTGGCAGAACCGGGTAAGGCTAAGTTGTCCATTTATAATATAAAAGGTCAATTGGTGAAGGTTCTGTTAGAGGATAATTTTGCTCCAGGAAATTATAATGTAGTCTGGAACGGTCTGGATCGTAATAACCAGTATGTGTCTTCAGGAGTCTATTTTTATCGTCTGGAGACAAAAAATAAGGTATTTACGCGTCGGATGATGCTGCTAAAATAGATATTGCTTTATTGTTCGGGAGGATAATAGATTAGCTATAAGTAATCATAGAAGAGCACTTATAAAAGAAAGGATTAGATATAGGACGAGGGAAGAATTGAACTCCATATTATATTAGAGCAGTATGTAGTTACATATTTAATTTGACAAATTTCTCAATACTATTAAATTGATAATCATTGGATATTGTATTATCCAGAATAGTAAAGGTATTAAAACCTACTCCTCTTAGATTATAAAGCTATATAATATTAATTTCCCTTTTATGATAGTATGTTGTTTGCTCAGATAGAACATATAAACTGGAGAATTAATGCGGACTTTTGATGCTGTTATTCCATACTTGAAAAAGAGTTATGGAAGAATTGCTGGCGGTTTGGTGATGCTGATCCTGGTAGATATAGTACAGCTGGTAACACCATGGGTTATGCAGCAAGCTATAGACAGGATTCAGGAACGTACCATAGATTCCCGGGGTCTATTATTGATGGCTCTGGTCATTTTTATGCTGGCTATTGCAGTAATGGTGTTGCGATATTTCTGGAGGGTATTAATTATTGGCAATTCTTTTATGATAGAAAAGAATCTTCGGCAGGATTTCTATGACCACTTAATGCAACTATCGCAAAACTTCTTCAATACGCGGAAAGTTGGAGACCTAATGGCATATGCCACTAATGACCTCAATTCCGTAAGAATGATGTTTGGTATGGGACTGATAGCAGCTATGGACATAGTTTTAATGACTATAGCTTCGTTCAGTTTTATGGGTTCCATAGACTTACGTTTAACCGCTCTAGCAGTTATTCCTATGCCTATCTTAACAATTACAATTAGCGTTTTTGGTAAAAAAATGCACAAGAGTTTCTATCGGGTTCAAACCAGTTTTGCTACATTGACCGGAGCTATACAGGAAAGTATATCCGGAATCCGCATTGTAAAAGCATTTGTGCAAGAAAAATCTGAATTGGAAAAAGTGGATAAAGTATCCTGGGATTTTGTTAAAGAAAACATCAATATGGCAAAAATAGCAGGATTTTTCCATCCTTTTCAGGGTTTAATCATCAGTCTTTCTATGATTATAACTCTTTATTTTGGAGGTAGAGCTACTATTCGTGGTGATATAACTATCGGTCAATTCATAGCTTTCTTTCAATATTTAGGGATGCTGGTTTGGCCTATGGTAGCTATTGGCTGGATAGTGGATATGTATCAAAGAGGAACTGCTTCTCTCAAAAGGTTAAATGAAATATTTGAAGTAGAACCCGAGATTAATGATAAGGAAGCAGATTTATCTATCAAATCATTGCAGGGTAATATTGAAATAAGAGACCTCACTTTCCGTTATGCAAAAAATCTTCCTCTGGTTTTTGACCATATTAGCACTTCAGTGGAACAGGGGAAAACTTTAGCTGTGGTAGGACCTACCGGTTGTGGGAAAACTACTTTGATTGAACTTATAGTAAGGATTTATGAACCTCCGAGAGGTAGCATTCTGGTTGATGGTCATATGGTTCACAGAATACCTCTACAAGTCCTTAGACGGGATATAGTGCTGGTCCCTCAAGATATCTTTCTTTTTTCAGATTCCATAGCCAATAATATTCGTTTAGGAGCTCCCGATGTACCTATAGAAGCAGTTTATGAAGCAGCAAAGAAAGCTGAAATTTATGATGAAATTATGGAATTTGAGGATAAATTTGAAACGGTTATAGGTGAACGGGGTGTAACTCTTTCTGGAGGACAAAAACAAAGAGTAGCTATTGCAAGAGCTCTTTTGACCAATCCTGAAGTTTTAATTCTGGATGACGCTCTTTCAGCTGTGGATACAAAGACGGAACGCTATATACTGCAAAATCTGGTAGAAGACCGGAAGGGGAAAACAAATATCATTATAGCACATCGCATTTCTTCTATTCAGCATGCAGATCATATAATTGTATTAAGCGATGCTCAAATTATAGAGCACGGAACTCACCAAGAATTAATTACCCGGGGCGGTCTATACAGTGACCTTTATGAGAAACAACGCATTAGAGCCAGACTGGAAGGAGAAGAGCTATGATGGGTGGTGGCGGTCATAGCGGTGGAAAACCAGTTATTGAAGAAGACGAGTTAAAAAACAGAATCTTTGATAAACGTTTATATGCACGTTTACTGCATTATCTAAAACCCTATCTGGTAGGTGTAATCGGTTCTTTTCTCATCGTTATGGTTGTTTCCCTGGCTGAATTGGTGCAGCCATTAATTCAGCAAACAGCCATAGATGATTATATAGTATCGGATAAAAATATCGCTATCTTTCAGGATGAAGCTACAGTTAATTCTTTTCTAAATAAGTATTCCTTCCTAAAACTTAAAAGGTTAACCTATGAGGGCAGATACTTTATAATTTTAAATTCTGCCGATTTGAATAAAATTAATCGTCAAGATATACTGGAATATCAAAACAAAGGAATCATAAGTGAGGAAAAAGTATTTCTCATTGTAGATAAACCTGATAATATTCAGATACTAAATAAATATCTTCAAGAAGAGAAGAATCCCCAGGGAGGGAAAGAAGGTTTTAAAGGATGGTTTAGAGTTGGGGATGGACAGATTGCTATCTCCAGAGAACACTTAAATAAGGTTCCCAAGCAGGAACGTTTTCAGCTGAGAAATGAGGCTGCTAATAAACTTATCTGGCTAGCTTTAGCATTCTTAATTATCAGCATCATAAGGTTTATAGCTGGATATTTCCAGGTAGTCATAACAACTACTTTTTCTCAAAAAGCAATGAATGACCTGCGGCATGATGCCTTTGCTCATCTACAAAGAATGCCCGTTAAGTTCTTTGATACAAATCCAGTAGGAAGACTGGTTACCCGTGTTACCAATGATATTAGAGCTATTGATGAAATGCTATCATCTGGTGTTATCACTATTATCCAGGATATAATAATGATTATTGCCATTGTGGTATTGATGCTACTCTTGAACTGGAAATTAGCTCTGGTTAGTTTTGCAATATTACCTGCAGTCGTGTGGGTCATTGTAATTTTCCGGAAAAAGACTCGTCCCGTATATAGAGAAGTCAGAAAACATCTTGCAGCGGTGAATGCTACTCTGGATGAGCATATCAGTGGTCAGAAGATAATTAAGCTATTCAATCAATACAAAAGAAAGAGAGAAGAGTTCGCTAAGATTAATCAAAGGTATTATATAGCTTCAATGAAGCAAATGAAGCTGTTCGCATTTTTCCGACCTATAATCCATGTTAGTTCTCAGATTGCAGTAGCACTTCTCATCTGGTATGGAGGAGGTCAAATCCTTCGTAATGCTATTACTATCGGGTTACTGATGGCTTTCACTCAATATATTTCAAAACTTTTCCAACCTATAGATGACTTTTCCGAAAAGTTTAATGTATTGCAGGGAGCACTGGCAGGAGCAGAAAGAATATTTGACTTGATGGAATTAGAGCCCGAAGACTATCGTGAGCCTCTGAAAAAAGGGATTAGACTGCAAGGAGCAATTGAATTTAAAAATGTTTGGCTGGCTTATAATCCGGATGAATGGGTTTTGAAAAACATTAGCTTTAAAATTGAGCCCGGAGAAAAAATTGCTCTGGTGGGACATACAGGAAGTGGTAAAACTTCCATAGTTAATTTGATTCTGGGTATGTATCCCTATCAAAAAGGACAGATTTTATTGGATGGACAGCCACTTGAAAGCTATGCCTTAGAGGATATACGCAGGAATGTTGGTATAGTTCAGCAGGATGTGTTCATCTTTAGCGGTAATATCAGAGATAATATCGCCTTGAACAATAAGCAATTAAGCAATGAACAAATTATTCAAGTAGCTAAGTATGTGAATGCAGATAAATTTATTAGTAGGCTTCCTCTGGGTTATGATGAGCCAGTAATGGAACGAGGAGCAACACTTTCCACCGGTCAAAGACAATTAATAGCTTTTGCTCGTGTGCTGGCTTATGATCCTGCTATATTTATCCTTGATGAAGCAACTTCCAATATTGATACCGAGACAGAATTGCTAATTCAGGATGCTTTGCAAAAGATTATGCACAATCGCACCTCT
>MWCN01000052.1 GCA_002070045.1 Candidatus Cloacimonetes bacterium ADurb.Bin211 | reverse complement strand
TCATCATTTCCTTTGATTATGATCCCTCAACGATCACCGAACTGCAGCCGATGGCTATTGCTATCATTGAGCATGCCTGGCGGAAAAACCATCGGATTATTGCTATGGCTATGTGGCCTCAGGGATCTCAGATGGCAGATATGGCTTTCGCAGAAGTGCAGAAGAAATTTAATGAAGAAAAGGTATATGGTGTGGATTATGTTAATTTAGGCTATAAACCAGGTGGTATGGTCATTATTCAGGCTATGGGAAGAAATTTGAAGACGGTTTTCCCCAAGGACACCGCTATGAATGATTACGATAGCATACCCCTCTTGAAAAATATTAAGACCATAAAAGACATCAAATATGTGGTCTCTTTATCTGCAGGAGACCCAGGATTACGAGATTGGGTGATGACTGCTAATGGTAAATTTGGCATTCCAGTTGCAGGTGGCACTACTGCTGTCAGTGCACCCGGATTTTTACCTTATGTTAATGACCAGAATCAACTTTCCGGGTTATTAGGCGGATTGAAGGCAGCAGCAGAATATGAATTACTTCTGGGTTATGAAGGAACTGCCAGTAGAGGAATGAATCCTCAATCCGTAGCTCATCTTTTGATTCTGGCTTTAATTGTTGCAGGTAATATCCGTGTCTGGAGAAATAGAAGGAAAGAAAAAATGGCTAAGGAGGTGAAAAATGGCTGAATTGATGAAGACTATCGGTATCTGGCTAAGTGCTTATTTCACTCTCAGCATCTTCAGTTTTCTTTACAAAGATAACCCATTCTATAAGCTGGCAGAACAAATTTTCGTTGGTCTTTCTGCTGCTTACTGGCTGGTTTACACCATATACAATATCTTAATTCCGAATCTTTTTAATAAGCTTTTCACTGATTTTGCACATAACTGGATTTTGCTCATACCTATGGCTTTGGGCATTATGATGTTGATGCGAATGTTTCCCAAACTGGAATGGGTTAGTCACTATCCAATGGCAATTATGATAGGGACTACAGCTGCTATTGCTATGCTTCTGGCTTTTCAATCAGATTTTCTCAGTCAGATAGCGGCTACAATGGTCAATCCTTTCAAATTCTCATCTCCTGTAGATATTGTAGGCACAATCCTTCTTATTATAGGGACCATTTGTGGCATTTATTTCTTCTATTTCAGTAAAAAACAGGAAGGATTTTATAAAATTCCCTCCAAGATAGGAATCTGGTTTCTAATGGTTAGTTTCGGTGCTTCTTTCGGTTATACAGTTATGGCACGTATCTCACTTCTAATAGGCAGGCTTGATTTTCTTCTGCGAGATTGGTTACATATAATCAGATGACAAAGTGTTATAGGAGAACCTATTTCACTTTTTTTATAAAAATTAAACTAAAGGATAATTATATAATATTATGGATTTGAATGAACTTGTCTCTCTCTCACCTGCTATTAAAGAATTGATTGATAGGATTCGTGTGGTCTCACAAGAAATAATAAGACATAACTGGGCTGAAGCTAATGCAGGCAATATTTCTCTTAATATTCGCCAGGAAATAAATGAACTGGAAGAAACAAACTCAGAATGGTATCTGGTAACTCGTACCAGAAGCCGTTACAGGGAAATGGCACAGGACCCTATATCTTCTTTGATATTAGTTCAATTACAAGCTAATCAGGAAAGATATTATCCTGCCGAGGCTAAACCTACATCTGAATGGTCTTCTCATCGCAGGCTTCAGCAATATTTTCTGGAAGTGGGAAGAAAGGATAGAGTGATTATCCATTGTCATCCTTCCCATACTATTCTGCTCAGTCAATTACCTTTTTATCCCAATAAAATCAGGATTAATAAGATGCTGGCAGAAGCTCTTCCTGAATTACCCATTTATCTTCCTTCTGGAGTTGGAACTGCTTTTTATGCACCTCCTGGTTCCGAAGCTTTAGCTTTGAACACTCTGGAAGCTATCGGTGATAGCAAGGCTCTAATCTGGCAATCTCATGGTTTGCTTTGCACCGGAAAAGACCTGGATGAAGCACTTGATTATATAGAGATAGTAGAAAAAGCAGCAGAACTGGCAATTCGTAAACTTTTCTTAACTCAATTAAAGTTTTAAGGTTGTTTGCTTTAACTACTGTCTGAATCAGTTTTGCCTTGACAGATAGATGTTCAAAGAAGTATAAAGAAAAAAAGAAGAGAAATGGTATATATAGAAAACAGAAGTTTAAGGAGAGATAAATGAAACCTAAACTTATAATTCTATTATTGATAATTTTTGCTCTAACTGTTCTGGGAGCAAAGAGTCCAGACCCTAAAGCTGTGATCGGAAAAATAGATAATATTACTTACACCTATGCAGAATACAATAAAGTTCTTTCCAACTATTATGCCTATTATCAGAAAAAATGGGGTCATCCACTTTCTGAAGAAGAAAAGGCAAAATTAAATAATCAATGCTGGGAAGAACTGGTGGGTCG
Organism: Candidatus Cloacimonetes bacterium ADurb.Bin211; assembly: GCA_002070045.1. Taxonomy (GTDB): domain Bacteria; phylum Cloacimonadota; class Cloacimonadia; order Cloacimonadales; family Cloacimonadaceae; genus Syntrophosphaera. Next base: position 10,619 of record MWCN01000052.1, on the reverse strand, counting down.
TTATATATATGACAAAGCAATTAAAGCAGGTAAGATAACCATCACTCAAGCAGAACTTCTGAGAGAAGCCAAAAAGAACCCCCCAGAAGCTGTAAAACAAATTCCTGAACTTAAGACTAACGGCAAGTTTGACCGTAAAAAATACGAAGATGCACTAACTAAGATTCCTGAATTCAAAAATGCGGTTTTAGAAGAAGTGAAAGCCACCTATCAATATCAAAAGTTATTGAATACTATAAGAAATGAAGTCACCGTCAGTGAGGATAGTGTGTATCAAGAATGGTTACATAATAATGACTTGATAGATGCACAGATAATCTATTTTGACCCCAATAAATTAACCTCTATAACTGCTACGGAAGATGAAGGTAGAGAATATTACGAAGCGAATAAAGAACAATATCGTAAGGATAATTGTCGTCGTTATCGTTATGTAAAGATTACCAGGGCACCTTCAGCAGCGGATTCCTTAACCATCAAGGAAGAGGTAATGAAGATATATCAGGATTTACTTGCCGGTGCAGATTTTGCGGAAATAGCAAAAGCTAAATCTCAGGACCCCGGTTCTGCAGAGAAAGGTGGTGATTTAGGTTGGTTCGGAAGAGGACAAATGATTCCAGTTTTTGAAGAAACCGCCTTCAAAACACCTCCGGGACAAATTGCCGAACCTATCCTATCCAATTATGGCTGGCATATAATTCAAACTTTAGACCGCCGTCAAGGTGAAAACGGTGAAGAAGTATTAGCCAGGCATATTCTACGTCGTATTGAACCAAGTGAAAACACCTTGCAACAAATGAAAACTACCGTTCTCACCTTATACCAAAAAGCGCAAGAAAAAGGTTTATCAAGGGCTGCTCAAGAGATGGGATATAAGGTTGAAGAAAGTGGAGTTTTCCAGGAAAAAGACACATTTATAAAAGGGATAGGAAGAGATGCTAATCTGGTAAGTTTTGCCTTTCAAAATCCAATTGGTTCCCTTGCTAATATCTATTATGCACCCAATGGAGATGCCTATATTTGCGAAGTGTCTGATAGCATTTCTGTGTATTACACACCCTATGAAGATGAAAGAAGCAGAATTATGAACATCGCTACAAAAAATAAAAGAATCGCTTATATGAGTGAGTATGCCCATAATTTCATCCAAAATTTCACTCCGGACCAGTATCTAGAACAAGCTGCTAAGGATAGTCTTATGGTGATAGAAATCACCAAACACAAAAAAGGAGATCCTATAAGTTCGCTGGGTAAAATTCCAGCTCTGGATAATGCACTATTTGAAACTCCTGTAGATAGCTTTACACCTTTAATTGATGACCAGTCACGCTGGTTTCTGGCTAAAATCACAAATCATCAATTACCAGATCCTGCTATATGGGAAAAAAATAAAGTATCTTTAATGAAAGAGGCTAAAGAAAAAGCAGGACAGGAACATCTGAATAAATGGTATCTGGAAGAACGCAAAAAGGTTAATATTATAGACAATAGAAGAGATTTCTATGACCTGACCTCAACGGATAAAATCATTCAGCTTTAGCTCCGAATACACCATCTTTATATAACTGCTGGGGAATTATCTTTAATAATTCTCCAGCTTTTTTATTTGTGGAAGTATAAGCACGGATATAATGGTCAGATAAAATTGTGCCTATCTCATTTTCCTTACTCTCAAGAATGCCTCTAAGCAGAATCTTTTCGTTTATCATTTTCTGTTTATAATACTCTTTTTTTTCTTTCCCTAGCTGTAATAATCTTTGTGCACGACGGTTTTTTTCTTGCTTGGAAACTTGCTCGGGAAGAGAATAGGCAGCTGTTCCAGGTCTACAAGAAAAGGGAAAGATATGAAGATAGGCTATCGGAAGTTTTGCGATAAAATTTAGCGTAGCTTGAAAATCTGAACTGCTTTCACCTGGGAAACCTGTAATAACATCAAGTCCGATGGCTGCATCAGGGAAAAAACTAAATATATGATTTAGTAAAACTTCAAAATCGCTACTGTTATAAGGTCTCCCCATACCTTTTAAAGTGCGGTCACTTCCTGATTGAAGAGGAATATGAAAGTGAGGACAGATTTTTGTGCATTGTTTTAATCTTTTTAAGAGCTCCAGAGAAAAAAGATGCGGCTCAAGAGAACTTATTCTTATCAGTTCTAAACCTTCAAGTTTCTCCATAGCTTCCACTACATCAGCCAGATTTTTACCTTCATCTTCATATAATCCAAGATTTATCCCGCCTAGTACTATCTCTTTATATCCATTTTCCACAAATATTCTTGCCTGAGTAAGAACTTCAGAAAATTTAGCAGAACGAGCAGGACCCCGAGCATAAGGAACTGCACAGTAATGACAGCGATAATCACATCCATCCTGTATTTTCTGAAAAGCACGAGTATGCTCTATCATCTTTTGAACTGGTTTAAAATTAAATTCCGCTGCTGTCATTATATCCTGAAAATGATAGTCCTCATTATTTAAAAGTTCTGCCAGGTCCAGCTTGTTTTGGTTATCCACAATTAGTGCTTTACGAATAAGATTACGACTTTTATAATCAGTTCTTTGTGTAACCGTGCAGGTATTGATGATGTAAATATCAGCTGTGCTAGCAAAGGGAACAAGAGTATAATTCTCAGGATTAAACTGGTTTAATATGATAGCAGATTCAGCAGTATTGGTTTTACAACCCAGTGTAGCGATTGCAATTTTAATCATTTATGAAGCTCATTTATCTGCCAATTAGGGAACTAGGAAGACATCGTTCCACTCAGTATTAATACTCCTTCGTAGTAAATAGGGGAACGATGAAGATATCGTGCAACTATTGTTAACGCTCATTTAAAAACTTATATATAGCTGGAGCATAGATTTGATGCTCCATTTCCAGAACTTTTGCCGCTATTTCTTCAGGACTTTTACAATCGGATATATCTACTTTTATCTGAGCTATAATTGGTCCATTATCATATTGATTATCAACCAGATGAACAGTCACTCCGGATACCTTATCTCCAGATTCAAAAACAGCTTTATGAACATTCATCCCATACATCATCTTTCCCCCATATTTTGGTAATAGTGCAGGATGAATATTGAGCACAGGAATTCCCACTTTCTCCAGAAAAGAGGAAGAAAGCAAATTCATAAAACCAGCCAGAGCAATAAGGTCAATTTTTTCTTGCTGGCAGAGTTCTAAAAGACGATTTTCAAAATCTTTATCTTTTCTGGGAGCCAGGATATAGCAAGGAATATTCAGTTTATCGCATAATTGAACCACTGGTGCATTTTTATTGGAAGCAGTAGCAAAAGCAATCTCAACTGGAAGAGAATGTTTTTTAAAATAATCATAGAGTGCTTGAAGATTGGAACCTCTTCCGGCACCACTGGTTAGAACCGCTATTCGCCAGGTTTTAAGTGAAGTTCTTTCCATTGTTCTTCCGAAACTTCAGAGGGTGCTCCGCACATCAAATCTGTAGCTTTCAAGGTCTTTGGAAAAGCAATAACATCTCTAATTGATTCTGCCTGGGTCATAATCATCACTAAACGGTCCAGACCAGGCGCAATTCCTCCGTGAGGTGGAGTTCCATATTTTAAAGCTTCCAGGAAAAATCCAAATCTTTCATTGAGTTCTTGTTCGCTTAATCCGAGAATATCAAAAATCTTTTTCTGGAGGTCATAACGGTGACAACGAATACTTCCTGAGGAAAGTTCAACTCCATTGCAGACCAAATCATAGAGCTGACCTATAATCTGACCATATTTATCCGTATCATAAAGCCAGGGAATATGTTCTTCTTTGGGCAAGCTAAACATATGATGAGCGGGTTCCCATCGCTTTTCTTCTGCATTGTATTGAAATAGGGGAAAATCTGTTATCCAGACAAAGCAGAAGGTATTATCGGGTATAAGATTTTGCCATTCTGCTATGGTATTTCTGAGGGCAGCAAGAACCTTACAAGTCATCTCATAATTATCTGCCACAATAGCAATTAAATCCCCTGGTTTGGCGTGAGTGAGTTCTATTATTGCGTTTTTTTCTACTTCATTTAGATACTTACTTATTCCAGATTCCAGACCTTTTTCTGTAACTTTAGCAAAAGCAATTCCTTGTCCACCCTGGTGTTTTGCCAGTCTGATTAATTCATCCTGTTTGGTACGACTGTAGTTTGCACCTTCAGGAATGCAAAGAGCTTTAATTACAGCTTCTTGCTGAAGAGCAGAACGAAACACCTCAAATTGAGTGTTTTGCATAACGGAAGTGAGGTCACTTAATTCCAGACCAAATCGTAAGTCCGGTTTATCACAGCCAAAACGGTCCATTGCATCTTTATAGGTCAAACGCGAAAAGGGAATGGGAAGTTCTATGTTCAGCACCTCAGAGAAAAGGGTGTGCATCAATCTTTCCACCAGATCAAAGATTTGCTCTTGCGTCACAAAGCTCATTTCAATGTCCAGTTGTGTAAATTCAGGTTGTCTATCAGCTCTCAAATCCTCATCGCGGAAACATCGGGCAAGCTGAAAATAACGATCAAATCCAGCAATCATTAAAAGTTGTTTAAACATCTGCGGAGATTGAGGTAGAGCATAAAATTTTCCTGGATAAATCCTGCTCGGGACCAGATAATCTCTTGCGCCTTCAGGTGTACTTTTCATCAGAATAGGAGTTTCAATCTCATAAAAACCTTCGCGGGAAAGAAAGCTTCGCATAGTCTGCATAATCTGATGACGCATCAGGATATTTTTTTGCAGAGATGGTCGGCGTAAATCCAGATAGCGATATTTTAATCTGAGGTCTTCTTCTGGCAGAGCAGCTTCATTTAGCTGTATAGGTAGGGGTTCACAATCATTGAGAAGATAGATTTCCTCTGCCTTTACTTCTATATTTCCCGTGGGAATATTTATATTTACATTTTCCGGAGTGCGAGCTACTATTTTTCCTTTTGCTGCGACTACATATTCAAGTCGCAACCGTTCTGCTTTAGTAAAAGCTTCCTTCTGTTCTGGATTAATCACCACCTGTATCATACCTTTAACATCTCTTAAATCAATAAAGATTAAACCGCCCAGGTCTCTTCTGCTATTTACCCATCCCATCAAGGTCACTTCTTTCCCAATATTCTCCAACCTCAGATCACCACAATAATCTGTCCTGTGTAAATTACTCAGATTGTCTATCATCATAAACTCACCTTCAAAATTTATTTAAATACATATTCTTGACTTAATTTAATTCCTCTTTCCAGCTTAACCTGGTGAAGCATAATCCAGCCAGCGATAAAAAACACGATTAAAGATATAATAGCATAACGCTGATTTCCGGCTAAACGAGTTATTTCTCCATATACAAAAGGACCAATAATGGCAGATATTCTTCCCACCAGCGTATAAAAACCAAAGAATTCTGCCTGCTTATCCAATGGAGTGAGTACTGAGAGCATTGTCCTGCTATTAGCTTGACTGCTTCCAATAGCCAGACCTGCCAGAAGTCCAAGATAGTAATATTCCTGAGCAGTATTGCAGAAAAATGCCCAGATAACCACTGCTATCCATATAATTAAAGAAATACTCAAAGCCAGGCGAACATTTAGTTTATCCGCTATCAAACCAAAAAGTGCTGCTCCTATAAAGGAAGTGATTTGCGCAATAATGAAGAAAATGATGAGACTCTGTTGCGACATCCCAAACTGTGCCCCTCCAAAGATAGCAGCATAAACAATAACGGTATAAATTCCTATATTATAGAGAAAATAGCTTATTAAAAAATTCAGTAAATCAGGCATCTTTTTGATGTGCTTCAGGGAAAATAAAACCCTGTCAACTGCAACTTTAAAATAATTCTTTTTCGGGACGGGATATTGTTTTTCTTTGAGCATTAAAAAAGTTATACAGGAAAAGATTAAAATATGTACCGCCAATATAGCCAAAACCCCAGCCTAAACCCGAAATCCTTCCAAGGTCTTTTTTCATTCCAACTTCCGGTAAAAATGAATCGTAAAAGACATTGGCACTATTAAAAGAAAAGTTGGCTATAATGAAAAGAATCATCGCTGGAATTAAATCACCCTGACCTACAAAATAGAGGAACGCTGTAGAAATAATAGTTAAAATAGTGAAGAAAATGAGGAATTTCTTTTTGGAACGAGAATAATCCGCCATTGCACCAAGAATAGGAGCAAAGATAGCAGCCATTGTCATAGAAATTGCTATAGCTTTAGACCATAACCATTCACCACCTTCTGGTCTTCCCGAAGCTATGGTCTGCACAAAATACACACTAAAGACGACGGTTACAATGACCGTAGTAAATGCCGAATTGGCAAAGTCATAGAACATCCAGCCGATAGCTTCTTTTCTTAGTTTCATAGCTTAATGGCAGGTAAACTCAATCGGGAAAGCTCATCCCATTCACTGGTTATTTGTTCATTGGGACTGGCTATAAAAATCTGATAGTGAAAATCCAGGAACTCTTTAATGCGATGCGTATGTAGCTGGTCTAACTCAGCAAAGACATCATCAAAGAGCATAATAGGTTTTATAGAGGTTAATCTTTCTATCAAGGAGGCTTGAATCAGTTTTAGAATAATGACAGTTATTCTTTTTTGACCTTGAGAACCATAGCTCTTGAGATTGTTTTTATGGAGCAGAAATTCATAATCGTCCAGATGTGGTCCAACCAGGGTTCGTTGATAGTTTTTTTCTCTCCTTTCCAGTTCTGCTAATAGTGCTAATAGATTATTTATGTTATCCGGATAATCTTCCATTCCATTCACTCTATACTGTATTGATATATCTTTAACCTGTTCAGAGATATGGGGATATCGTTCCCTTAAAGCCTGATTAATCAGATTCAGATATTTTTTCCTATATTGCAGGACAGGAAATAACAGTTCACAAAAATGCAAGTCCCAGCTATATTTTTCGGCATAGCTATATTCTTTTTTGAGCAGGTTGTTGCGTTGCTCTACGATATGTAAATATTCCCTCAGGATACTTATATATTCAGGAAAAATTTGAGAGATAGCAAGGTCAAAATATTGACGCCGAAAACGAGGTGAACCATCAATCAAATTCATATCTTCTGGTGCAGAATAGATAACCTTTACACACTCATATATGCTACTAAGTTGCCGAACCGGATTGCCATTAATCTTTAATAGTTTTTTCCCTTTTTGCCAGGATATCTGTATCTCTAAACCGAGTTCATTATCGGTTTGGAAAAATCCTCTTAACAAAAAAAAATCATTACCCAGCTCACAGAGAAATTCATCTCTATGAAAATGAACCGATTTTCCTATCCCACAATAGGCTATAGCTTCCAGGAGATTGGTCTTACCATAGCCATTAGGAGCAATAATTAGATTACCCGCAGGGTGAAAATCAAATCTGGCATCTTCATAATTGCGAAAATGCACCAGAAATAGCTGTCTTAAAATCAATAAATCAGGTCCGCAAAGGCATCAATAAAAAGGTTATTTTCTGATTCTTGAGTGGCGGCTCATTAAACACCATTATCGGGTCTTTGGAATCACCTAATTTTATCAAGACCTGCTCTGTATCTATTGCATCCAGAATGGAAAGCAAGTATTTATTATTAAAGGAAATAGAGGTCGGAACACCACTGTATTCATATTTTTCAATAAATTCTTGCGCTTCACCTGTTTCTTTATTGACAGTGCTTATCTCAAAATGATCCTTATCCACATCAAATTTGATTCTGCCACTATCATCTGGCGCGAGTAATGCTATCCTGCGAATGGATTGCATTAAAATTTCCTTATCCAGTATAAGATGATTGGGAAGTTCTGCTAAAAATGCTTTTTCATATTCAGGATAGTTGTGGTCAATGATATTGGAAACTACCAGGTAATCAGCATAGCCGAAGATGATATTATTTCTCTCAAAAATAACCTTCATTTCTTTGACCGCAGGGTCGTGTATCTTCTGTAAGAAATTCAATGTCTTTACAGGAATAATCTTCTCTAATAACTGTCCCGAATAGGGGTCATCAAAGATAGATTCATCAATATTTTCTTCATTACTTCCCGTGACTGATGCAGCTGTGTTCGGAACAATTATTTCTGCCACTTTTCTTCCATCCGTTGCTGCCATCAAATTAACTTTTTCCATAATTTTCCAGCAAACTCCAGTAAGGACAGGTCTATTGACATCAGTAGAGACGGCAAAAACGGTCTTGCTAATCATTCTATTAAAGGTCTCCGCATTAACTAGAGTGGCATTGTCAAAACTGGGCATTACAAGCTGAGGAAATAGAGTGTAATCCGCACAAAGAATATTGAATTCAATCTTATTACATTGAATCATCAAGAGGTCTTCATTCTGCCAGATATTGATTACCGAATCCGGCATCTGAGATATTATGCTATTAAAATAACTTGCTGATGCAGCAATAATTCCACTCTCACTGACAGCTGCATTTAATACAACTACTGCGGTGAGTTTTAAGTCCGTAGCAGTAATTTTAACCTCACCCTTCTTCTCATCTGCCTCTATTAAATAATTAGTCAAAATTGGAGAAGCAGCCTTTGTTGATATGATACCTGCTAAATGCTGAATGTGCTGAACTAATTCACTTTTTTCAACTGCGAATTTCATAACTACCCCTTTATTAAGATATTACTCTATTAATTCCTTAAAATTTCTTTTTGCCAGCCTGTCAATAAGTTTCTATCAACCATCAGGATACACATAAATAGGAAAGATATTTTTTTCGGTAGATAAATGCCCCCCTTTGAATTATAAAGCTTCTACGAAACTTATGAAAGGGTATATAAAGGTCCTGGTATGTAAGGCTCCTTGTATGTAAAGGTCCCCCTTTGCATAACGAGGTACCAGTTTTTATCTATAATCAGTATTATTAAAGCGTTATAACTTTTTACAATTAATAATATATTCTTGAAAGCCTCTAAGAGGCTTGTGCAGATGAGGACATCTGCACACCTTTTCTTCTATATACCTTAAGGGTATGTAAAGGTCCCCCTTTGCATAACGAGGTACCAGTTTTTATCTATAATCAGTATTATTAAAGCGTTATAACTTTTTACAATTAATAATATATTCTAGAAAGCCTCTAAGAGGCTTGTGCAGATGAGGACATCTGCACATCCTTTCTTATACATATCCATACATTTACATACCAGTGCATCTTTACACCATCTCCTAACATCATCCCTATATATATGGAGATATATTTTTTCTTTAAAAGAAGAGCTGATGTCCAGCTTATGTCCAGCTTATGTCCAACTTATGTCCGAAAGTGGACATAAGTTCCTCATAATCTTTATATAATTACTACATTAATAAACCATAGGAGGGCACAATGAAAGTATATTATAAAAATCTAATAAAAGCATATAGTGGTGAATTTGATGACCTGATTTATTGCTACAATCCCCGCTTGAAATGCTATTATGCTCGGCGTTATACACCTCGTCGTCAGACACCACAAAACCAGCTTTATACCGATATCGCTAAAAATATGAAGAGATTATCTCTCTCTTCAGGATACCGACAGGACTTAACTAACTATGTGAATGCTTACAACTCTATGAGAGAATACCGGGAACATCCTTTCAATAACTGGTATAATGCCTTCACTAAATTGATGTGGAATATGGCAAAAACCTACTCCTTGAACGGATCTCCTCTCACTGAAAATAGCACACCTATAGATCTTACTACCCTGACTCGTGATGATATCTTAGAAAATAACCTACCCTGCAGAACCGTCAAACAAGCTATTGAAGCGGGATTATTACCAGAAGTTCCGGGTTATGAATTCTATAATAATGAATTATAAATTTTTACATAGAGAATTTATCTTAGCTCATCAGCTTTTTTAGTTTACATAACACTGGACATCAGCTCAATTACATTTCAATTCTAAATGCCTTATCTAGGATATCTGTAACATTATTATTTATATTTCACGCAGATATCGCAGATAACGCAGATGGATGATTGATAATATTTTATAATTATAACCCTCTTGAAATCGCAAAAAAAAATGTCTAAGCCTACTAATTGGTTTTAATAATAATATAGTAAGATAAATTCAGTAATGTAGATTATGCTTAATATTCTAAACATAAATAAAGAAATCTGCGTAATCAGCGTAATCTGCGTGCCACCATTTCAATTCTAAATCATTATCTGTGCTATCTGTGTAATCTATGAGAGCTCAATAATAAAAAATCTGCGTAATCAGCGTAATCTGCATGCTACAATTTCAATTCTAAATCCATTATCTGTGCTATCTGTGTTATCTGTGAGAGCTCAATAATAAAAAATCTGCGCAATCCGCGTAATCTGCGTGCCACAATTTCAATTCTAAATCCATTATCTGTGCTATCTGTGTAATCTGTGAGAGCTCAATAATAAAAAATCTGCTCAATCAGCGTAATCTGCGTGCCACCATTTTAATTCTTAAATTCATCATCTGTGAAATCTGTGTTATCTGTGAGAGCTCAATAATAAAATCTGCGTAATCAGCGTAATCTGCGTGCCACCATTTTAATTCTTAAATTCATTATCTGTGAAATCTGTGTTATCTGTGAGAGCTCAATTCAATCCTTGTTTTAATGGAACTATGTATAAAAACACTTT
>MWCN01000051.1 GCA_002070045.1 Candidatus Cloacimonetes bacterium ADurb.Bin211 | reverse complement strand
ATAAAATTGTCTAATTTTTCTACTAAGTATATACTTAGCTCCAGTATTTTCTATCCAGAGTGCGATATTGGATAGCTTCAGAGATATGGTCACTGGTGATATTTTCTTGTTCTTCCAGGTCAGCTATAGTACGAGCGACTTTCAAGATACGGTCAAAGACACGAGCGGAGTAACCGAGGTGGTCAATAGCATTTTGCATAAGAGCCTGGCTCTGAAGGTCAATTTTACAGTATTTACGGAGTAATTTAGAACTCATCTGAGCATTACAATAGATACCTTCCTGAGCATATCGTTGATGTTGAATAGTGCGTGCTTTATTAACCCGATTACGGATTTCAGCAGAAGTGTCACCGGAAGGAAGAGAGGTAAGGTCAGAATAACTAACTGTTGGGACTTCCACATGGATGTCTATTCTATCAAGTAGAGGACCTGATATTTTACTACGATACCTTTGAATAGCGCCAAAATCACAATTGCAGATGTGATTGGGAATATTAGAGCCAAAATATCCACAGGGACAGGGATTCATAGAAGCTATGAGCATAAATTCAGCTGGGAAAGTGAGACTAAAAGCTGCTCTTGAGATGGTGACAATTCCATCTTCCAGGGGTTGACGAAGCACTTCCAGAACACCTCGTTTGAATTCTGGTAATTCATCCAGAAAAAGAACACCTCTATGAGCAAGAGAAACTTCACCAGGTCGAGGATAAGCACCTCCTCCAATTAATGCTATATCACTGATAGTATGATGTGGAGCACGAAAGGGACGAGTGGTCAGTATACCATTGCGGAAGTATTTAGAATAGCCGGCAACAGAATGGATTTTAGTAGCTTCCAGAGCTTCATTTAGAGAAAGTTCAGGAAGAATAGTAGGAACACGACGAGCCAGCATAGTTTTTCCACTACCGGGAGGTCCAATCATTAAAAGGTTATGACCTCCAGCAGCAGCAACTTCCAGAGCTCTTTTCACTTGATATTGACCCTTGACATCGCTCATATCTATCTTGAAATCATTTAAGACAGAGAAAATTCTATCTCTATCCACAGAAGCAGGAGCAATATCTATTTCTCCACGCAGATATTGAATTGTTTCTCGTAAAGAAGTGACAGGGATAACGATTAAACCTTCAATAATAGCGGCTTCATCAGCATTTTCATAAGGGAGAACCAGGGTATCCATTCCATCTCTTTTTGCGGCTAAAGCTATGGGAAGGACACCATTAACTGGTCTTAGGTTACCATCCAGAGAAAGTTCTCCTATGAATGCAGTTTTAGTTAAATATTCTTCAGGAACCTGTTTTATGCATTGCAGGACAGATATTGCAATGGGCAAATCAATAGCAGCGCTATCTTTTTTTATATCAGCAGGAGCAAGATTGATAGTGAAACGTTTGATAGGAGTTTTGAATCCAGAATTATTTAAAGCAGCAAAAATACGGTCTTTGCTTTCCTTTACGGCATTGGAAGCCATTCCTACAATATTTACACCAAAGCTTTGTCCTGAAGCATCACATTCTACTGTGAGCTGTAATCCATCAATACCAAGTGTTGTGTAAGTTCTCACTATTCCAACCATAAATCACCTCTTAATGATATAATACGACTGAGAATTGACGATTTAAAATCTTTCCGCCATCCTGAGCTTTAGATTTCCAGGAGATAATATATAAGCCACGAGGTAGATATTTTCCCGAAGAATCTTTCCCATCCCAACTTAAATTTCCCTCTGAAGAAATCATTGAATTATTAGCCAAAACAAATACTTTTCTTCCCTGACGGTCATAAATATAACAATCAACATAGCTATTGGCTGATTTTAATTTGTAGTAGATATTTATATTTTCACCCTTTTGAGGATTGCAGGGGCTTCCTGTTATATGAAAAGTACCGTTGAATTGAGGAAGTGAAGGTGTTTGACTATTGGGTTGACCAGGAGTGGAGCCCAATTCATTTAAACAATAACGCCATTGAACTTCCTGAGAATCAGTTAGATAGCGTTCCAATGATATCCCTTTATGAAAATTATCTCCAGTATAGGACATCTGGTCTATAAGATTTTGTTCCTGGTCAAAAAGATATAAGGAATCGCCTTCATTATTGAGTGAAGTCCAGCCTGTAGATGGTAAAACTAAGGAGGGAGAACAACCTGGGTACTGATTTATAAAACTATCAGGATTGGAACTGAGGATAAAATAACCGGAAGAGGCAGGAAGGGAGAAGGAACATTGATTATCCGCTTTGTCTTTCAGAATGTAATCACTCTTAGCAGAATCCAAAGCATAAATTTCAACCCATTCTGGTAAACCTGTTAGCGGATTATACATAATTTCATTAATAACTGGAGGTTGAGATTCACTTTCCCCTAGCCAGATAGTGTATTGATTATTAGTTAAGTCAATGTCATCAACGAGAGTTAACATAAACTTTATCAGATGGTTAAGATCATCTTCCACAGGTATCATTCCTTCATATAATAATGAATCACCAGGTGCAATGATAGGAACAATATATTCAGCGATAGAACTCTCATCCAGAAATATATTTAGGTCAGCACTGATATTAGTGGTAATGGAAGAAAGGTTTTTAACGGCTACTTGATAGTGCCAGAAAGAATCTGAATAATAGACTTCAGGTGAGCTAAGTGCATAATCAATATAACGATGATTAGGAAGACCTGGAGTGGGTTGACTTTCGGAAAGGAAATCAAATTCACAGTTATTTGTATCCAGACCATCAATTCTTCGTGCTAAAGAATATCCTTCAGGGACATCGGGTGCAAAAGAAGTTGCAACCATTCCAGATTCATCTGGCAGTTGATGGGTATTAGGAGAATCATAAAGCACGGTATCAGTGTAAGTTCCATCGGAGCTAACATAGCGAATGCCATCGGTTTCAGTGCCCCCATTTTGAAATCCAAGAGGTGTTATTAATTGTGCTTGAGTAACCTGAGATTCACCAATGAGAAGGAAACGATGTGCCCGTAAGATAAAAGAAGGCAATTCATAAACCAGCTCAAAAGTTATTCCACCACAGAGTATTTGCCCACCTTGCAAGTTTATATCGCTATCTCCATTATTATAGAGTTCTATCCATTCATAACCTGAATCTGTACCTTTGGGGTCATAGTGTACTTCATTGATGACAATTTCAGCAGAAAGTAGCCCAGTAAATAAAAGATAGCCCAATCCTTCAATCAGAAGAAACTGTATCCACCTGATATAATTCATCTTAAAGGATTACAGTTAACCAATCAAGGAAGGTCAAGCTGTATTGGTTTGATATGCCAGATATCAGTAGCATATTCTTTAATGGCGCGGTCAGAAGAAAATTTCCCCATCCGAGCAATATTAATTATAGCTTTTTCTGCCCAGGCATAACGGTCCTGCCATAGCCGGTCAATTCTTAGCTGAGCATCTAAAAAAGCTTGAAAATCTGCCATTATACAATAAACATCTCCCATATCCAGAAGCGAACTGACTATAGGTAAAAAGATTCCTTTTTCTCTTGGAGAAAACATATCAGTAGCTATTGAATCTATCACTCTTCGTAGTTCAGGATCGTTATTATAGTAATCCCGAGGATTATATCCTTTTTGTTTCAATTCTATCACTTGCTGTGCATTCATACCAAAGATGAACATATTTTCCATTCCAATTTCTTCTGCCATTTCCACATTTGCCCCATCTAAAGTTCCTAAAGTAAGTGCTCCATTGAGAGCAAATTTCATATTTCCCGTGCCACTGGCTTCATATCCTGCAGTAGATATCTGCACTGAAACATCGGAGGCAGGGATGATTTTTTCAGCTAACGAAACGGAATAATTGGGTAAGAAAACGATTTTTAAGCGGTCAGCCACCATGGGGTCTTTATTGATAATCATACCTATATTATTGATAAATTTGATGATAAGTTTTGCCAGATAATAACCTGGAGCGGCTTTTCCAGCAAAGATAAAGGTGCGAGGTGTAAATTCAAGTTGTGGATTATCTTTTATGCGAAAATAAAGAGCAATTGCACTTAATGCATTGAGCAACTGACGCTTGTATTCATGAATTCTTTTTATCTGAGAAGAAAAAATACTATCCTTACGCACGCGTATACCTGTAGTTTTGAAGATATAACGAATTAGCGTTCTTTTATTAATTTCCTTGATTTCTAAGAATTCATCTAAAAATTCCTGGTCTTTTGCATATTGTTCAATACCACGCAGGAAATCAAGGTTGCTAACCCAGCTTTCTCCAATATGTTCAGTGATTAAACTCGCTAGTTGTGGATTACAAGTGCGGAGCCATAAACGGGGAGTGATTCCATTGGTTTTATTCTGGAAGCGTTCGGGATACATTTCATAGAAATCGGGGAAGATGCGTTCTTTCAAGATACGAGTATGCAATTCTGCCACACCATTTACGGTATGTGTGCCATGCAAGCACAATTGTGCCATTCTGATTTTCTTTTCGGGACCTTCTTCAATGACACTTAAATTGCGCATTTTATCAATATTGCCAGGATAAAATTGGTTAACTTGATTCATAATATGTTCATTTATCTGATAGATAAGCATCAGGTGACGGGGTAATAACTCTTCAAAAAGTTTCACACTCCATTTTTCTAAAGCTTCAGGAAGAATGGTGTGATTGGTGTAGCTACAACATTGGCGGGTAATGTCCCAGGCAGTTTCAAAATCAAGTTGTTCTTCATCTATCAGGATACGCATCATTTCAGGAATCACTAAAGCAGGATGAGTATCATTTAGCTGTATAGCAATTTTATCAGGTAAATCGGTAAAATTGTCGTGGTCTTGCTTCCATAAGGCAAAGATATCTTGCAGGGTAGCGCTTACAAAAAAGTATTCTTGTTGTAAACGGAGGACTTTGCCGAGATGGATATTATCGTTAGGATAGAGGACCTTAGATATATTTTCGGAGATATTTTTCTTTTCAACTGCACGGACATAATCTCCATTATTGAAATATTCCAGGTCAAATTCGTCCGTAGCAGTGGCTTGCCAGAGTCGTAAGTTATTCACATTGTCAACCTTATATCCCGGGATAGGAATGTCCCAGGCAACTGCCATAACATCATCAGTATTTAACCAATAGTATAATATCTTACCATCGGGAAGAGTTTCGGTTACAACTTCTCCGCCAAATCGGACTCTATAAGTTAGTTCTGGTCTCTGAATTTCCCAGGGACAACCTTTTTTTAACCAGCGGTCTGGCTCCTCAACCTGGTAACCTTGAACGATATTTTGTTTGAAAATACCAAATTCGTAGCGGATACCATAGCCATAAGCTGGATATGCTTGAGTGGCAAGTGAATCCATAAAACAAGCAGCTAATCTACCTAAACCTCCATTGCCTAATCCCATATCCGGTTCCAATTCAGCTATATCTTCCAGTTCATAGCCAAATTCTTTAAGCATATCATAGCTATTTTCATATTCGCCAAGATTTATAAGAGTATTGACTAATAATCTACCGATAAGATATTCCATAGAAAGATAATATACTTTCTTAACATCCTGTTTTCGGTATTCATATTGAGTTCTTAGCCAGCGCTGGATTAATTTATCTCTTAAACTGAGACTGAGGGCAAAATATATGTCCCAGGGTTGAACATTGGTGGTGTCCTTAACCATAGAATATTCTAAGTGTCTGAGAAATAGTGTTCTAATATCTTCACTACATTGTTCTGCAAGGTCAGTGAAGAATATAGAATGAGAATCATTTCGGGTCAGGAAACCTTCTTTCATTAATGCCTCTTCTTACAATTAAAACTTGTTTGACAGTCATCAAATAGTAGTTCAAATGTCAAGGGAAAATTGTCTATTTCTGGTTTTAATAAGTATGCTAACTGAATGCTAAGGTTGGAGTTATGGCATATTGTAATAATATCGTAAGAAAAAATGATTCGGATTGATTTAAATTTAAATCCACTTAAGTATGAGAAGTTTAAGAAATGTCCGGTAAATGTTCAACTTATGTCCTATTTCGGACATAAGCTGGACATAAGCTGGACATAAGCTGGACATTTAATATAATCTGATAAGTATAAATAAATCAGGTAGATGTCAAGATTCAGCAAAGTGATATATGAAGGGAAGTGCTTTGCAAAAGATATATATTTCATTTTGCATAACGGAGATAATTAGCTAAGGCATTTAAGAGAAAGCAAAATAAAATGGACTACCTTTTGGGGCAGTCCATTTTAATATTTATGAGGGGCTTGCTTATTTATTTAAGTCTTTTGCTTTAATATGTCCCTTTTTAGGAGTAATGGCAGAAGATTCTACAAATTGGATAACCGCCATAGGAGCAGAATCTCCTCTGCGATAACCGGCTTTAATGATGCGGGTATATCCTCCATTTCTATCCTGGAATGTGGGGGCAATTTCAGTGAATAGTTTTTTTACCAGAGTACGGTCACCCAACACTCTATAAGCCAGACGCCGAGAATGTATGGTATCATTTTTTCCATAAGTGACAACACGTTCAACATATCTACGCATTTCTTTGGCTTTAGCCAGAGTGGTAGTAATCTGTCCATGTTCAATCATAGATTTTACCAGATTATTCATCATCAGACGGCGCTGGTCGGTTTCTCTACCAAATTTTCTACCTTCAACTCTGTGTCGCATTTTTCACCTTCTTTTTAGTAGTAGGAACAGGTTTACGAGGTGGAGTAGCTGTTTTTTCTTCCTGTTCTTCTTTAGTGGGAGCAGTTTCTTCTGTTTTAATACCGCGACTTCTAGCTTCTTGAATTTGCCGATAAATTCCTTGAACATCCATTCCGAGATGCAGGTCATATTTTTTCAATTTCTGGACGATTTCTTCCAGCGATTTTTTGCCGAAGTTACGATATTTTAACATTTCCTGTTCGGTTTTAGAAACCAGGTCTCCGATAGTTTTAATATTTGCTGCTTCCAGACAATTAGCTGCACGGACGGAAAGTTCAATTTCTTTAACGGGTAAGGAAAGGATACGTTCCTTTTCTTCTAATTCCGGATCAATATAGACATCGCGTATGTATTGAGGTTCAGTTTCAAACAGACAAATCTTTCCTGCCATATCACGAAGTAGTTTTGCAGAAAGAAATAGGGCAATGCTCGGCTCAATAGCACCATTAGTATAGATATCAATAAGCAATTTATCATAGTTCATTCTTTCTTTGACACGCTGATGAGAGACGGAAAAATTCACTTTCAGTACGGGTGAATAGATGGAATCAATAGGAATAAATCCCAGAGGTTTACCTTCTGTATTTTGACGGTCTGCGGGAACATAGCCACGGCCATTTCCAATGATTAAATCCATTTTAAAGTCAACATCTTCAGTTACTTCCAGCAAATAGAGATCTTTATTGATAATTCTAATATTGGGATTTTCCTGAATCTTAGCAGCAGTAATAACTCCCTTACCTTTATGCTCAAGAGTAACCGTAACTTCATCAATAGAAGTGCAATAGATGACTAATTGTTTCAACCGCAAGATAAGGTCTATATAATCAGAATTAGTTCCGGGAATCGGAGTAAATTCGTGATGTAAACCTTCTATTCTAACAAAACGAACAGCTGAGCCCTGAATGGAAGAAAGGAGAATACGGCGGAGAGAATTTCCTAAGGTTGTGCCAAAACCAGGTTCCAGCGGTCCAATTTCAAAGTGTCCGAAAGTGGGAGAATAGGTTTCTTTCTCGTAATCCACATTTTCGGGCATTTGTAAAGGTTCAAGATATAACATAATATGAACTCCTCGCTTATAAAGCCATTATTTGGAGTAGTATTCCACCACTAAACGCATGTCAACTGTGGTAGGAATATCTTCCACATTAGGGATATTTACAAATTGACCGCGCATATTTTCTTTATCAACAGTTAACCAGGGATAAGGTGAACTTGCCTCAGAATTATTCCAGGCTTCCACTAAAGGTTTTATATCCCTGCTTTTTGGGCGGACTTCTATAATATCTCCTGGCTTAAGTAGATAGGATGGGATATCAACTTTTTTCCCATTAACCAGAAAATGTCCATGATTAACGAATTGTCGAGCCTGCATCCTGGTGGTAGCAAAACCCATACGATAGACGGTATTGTCCAATCTTCTTTCCAGCAATTTTAATAAATTATCACCGGTAATACCCTGCATTTTGTCTGCAATCTGGAAGTATTTTCGGAACTGTCTTTCCAGTAGACAATAGGTATATCTAAGTTTTTGTTTTTCATTTAAATGTAAAGAATAATCGCTGGGTTTACGACGCATACTACTTCCATGCTGACCAGGAGGGAACTTACGTTTACTTAGAATTTTGTCGTATTTTTGAGGTCCATAAATATTTTCACCAAATCTACGACATAACTTGGCACGAGGTCCAGTATATTTTGCCATAATTTCCTCTCTTAAATCCTTCTGGCTTTTGGTGGACGACATCCATTATGAGGAATGGGTGTGGCATCCTTTATCATAGTTACTTTCATTCCTGCAGCATTGACAGCACGTAGAGCTGATTCTCTACCGCTACCAGGTCCTTTTACGATAATTCCAACGCGGGAAATACCCATATCTTGGGCAGCTTTAGCTACTTCCGAAGCAGCCATTTGAGCTGCAAAAGGCGTTGCTTTACGAGAACCTTTATAACCGATTTTTCCTCCACTTGACCAGGCAAGCACATTTCCGCTTCGGTCGGTTAAAGTTACTATCGTATTATTGAAGCTGGAATGAATGTAGATTAGACCTTCATCAAAGGCAAGGCGAGTGCGTTTTTTCTTTGGTCTGGTTTTTTTAGGCATAGTTCAGTTCACTCCTATTTCTTCTTTCTAATTCCACCAGGACGAGGTCCTTTACGGGTTCTTGCATTGGTATGTGTACGCTGTCCACGAACGGGTAGCCCACGTTTATGCCTTATACCGCGATAACATCCAATTTCCATCAGGCGCTTGATATTCATAGCTACCTGAGTGCGCAGAGCACCTTCCACGACATATTCATTTTGAACTATATCGCGAAGAAGCTTTTCCTCTTCCTGGGTTAGATCTTCTACTTTTTTCATCTCGTCAATATTGGCTTTTTTGCAGATTTCTTTAGCACGGGAACGTCCAATGCCATAAATATAGGTTAAGCCAATGAATAAACGCTTGTTTTTGGGTAGTTCTATTCCTGCAATATGTGCCAAATTACTCCTCCTTAACCCTGTCTTTGTTTGTGTTTAGGGTTAGAGCTGCAGATAACCCGGATTACACCGTTACGTTTAATAATTCTACAATCTTTACAGAGTTTTTTAACTGATGATCTTACTTTCATTATATCTCCTTGCAAGAGTGCAGTCGTTTCCTGCAATTTTTATTTATAGCGGTAAGTTATCCTGCCACGAGTTAAGTCATAGGGAGAAAGTTCCACTTTAACTTTATCTCCTGGAAGGATACGGATATAGTGCATCCGCATTTTGCCAGAGCTATGCGCCAGAATAGTGTGCCCATTCTCCAGCTGCACTTTAAAAGTTGTATTAGGAAGTGCCTCGGTAACAATACCTTCCACTTCTATAACACCTGTTTTACTCATACTCTCTCTCCTTTAGCAACGGTTAATATCTCTGGTTGACTATCGGTGATTAAGATAGTATGTTCAAAATGGGCAGATAAAGTACCATCTGCCACGGAAAATTCCCAGCCATTCTCTTTTACTCTATTAGTGCCTATATTGACCATAGGTTCTATAGCTAAAGTCATTCCTGGTTGAAGACGAGGTCCATGACCAGCTTTTCCAGAATTTGGGATTTGAGGCTCTTCATGAAGATATCGTCCCACACCATGACCGGTCAAATCATCTGCCACATAATAACCCATAGAGGCAACATAGGTACCAATTGCATTAGAGATATCTCCTACTCTATTTCCTGGAATCGCAGCTTCTATTCCTTTATAAAGTGCATTAAGGGTAACTTCCATTAATCTTTGAGCATCTGGGGAAATAGTTCCTACGGCATAGGTTCGGGCTGCATCACTATA
>MWCN01000050.1 GCA_002070045.1 Candidatus Cloacimonetes bacterium ADurb.Bin211 | reverse complement strand
TTTATCCAATAGCCACTACTTATATCTAAGTTTTTGAGTGTGTTACAAAATGTAACCATCACCGGATGAAAGCTTTCTTTAACATTCTTTATCTGGATAACATTTCCTATAACTGGATTTAGTACAGAGTTTATATTCAGATTAGCAGGCTGGATATTAAAACTAATCAGATTCCAGCCAGCATTTAATTGTAGAGTTTGAGATGGAGAAACCACTCCAAAAACTGCATTGAGAGTGGTTTTCTGTCCTTCAGTTATAACTATATTATTAAAAGTTTGAGGTTCATATCCATCCACCCTAATCTGGACATTATAAGTTCCAGGAAGAAGCATCCTGATATAATCTCCACAAGCAGGATCAGTAATGGCAGTAGAATAATCTGTGTCTAAACCGAGAATTGTAATAGTTGCAACAAGAGGATTGCCATATACATCCTTAACAGTTCCTTGCAGACCATAAAGAGCATTTTCCAGATATCCCAAAAGCGAGTTACAATTATAATTCCAGTAATTTTCTAATTGTGAAGCAGGAGTTATATAAGTATTGGAGAGCTCAATGGTAACCTCTCTACAATGATGAAAGTAGGTAAAATAATCCTGCCGTCCTCCATGAATCACATACCAATCAGCTCCATTGGTGTAACCCGTAGAATAAAGACTGGTCATATAACTACTATAGACCTGACGAGCAGTATTTACATAATCAGCACTGAGATCTATAAACCAATTTTCATCAATATGTGGTGTATAGGTTCCATCCCAGGGATAATTTACTACCTCAGAGCCACCATGAAAATTGGCAGATAACACGAAAAGATGAGCATTGGCAAAATTAGTAAAGATAGTTGTTTCCGCTTGAGTAGGAGCACTTGGTGTTCCCCAATGATCTGGAAAACTACGATTCAGGTCATATCCATTTGCATTATAACGCCGGGCTCCTGAAACTGAATTATTTCCACCATAATAAGTGCCATCCGGATTGGCAAGAGGATTTATCCATATTTCCAGATTATTAATCAGATTTTGAATGCGAGGATTGTTAGAATAATTACTTAATAGATAATCTATCAAATGCAACATTGTCATATAACCGCAGGTTTCATCTCCATGAATAGCTGCAGAATATTGCACTTCAGGTTCAGCTTCCTGCATACTAACATTATCGGAGATTTTAGCAAAGAGAATTTTGCGACCATTAATGGTTGTTCCAATATCATAAATCTGACAGAGATTTGGATAATTTGTAGCAAAGGCATACATTTGGGCAACATAAGCATCATAAGTAGGATAAGTGTACCAATCTTTAAAGGAATCTCCCACCTCACGCATAGGTTGCTCAATTCCATAGCCAGGTTTTTGAAGTAATTGAGGGTGATAATTAAGCTGCTGGAAGGCTTGCCATTCTTCATCATTAGCAAATGCCCAGACTATATTTCCCTGAACTTTAGCTATAGAGATGATATTAGTCAAATACTCCAGTTCTGATTTATCCTGAATTTCAAATTGAAAATAATATTCTGTCCAATCCTTCGCCAACACAGGCAAAGAAATCAATATTAATAAGATTGAGGGTAATATATATTTCATTGTATCCTTCATTTTTTAGAAATCTGGTTATTTACTGCTTTTACATAATAGAAAGCTTTATTATGTACCTCTGAATCTATATATTGCAAAGTTGAAACCGTAGCAATTAATTCAAAACCTTCATAGGGATTAACGATAGAACGATAGATTTTATACTGATTCGCATAAGGCACTGCATTCCAGCTAAGAAGATAACCCTGAGCGGAAGTGGATAGATTAATTATGGGTGAATTAAGTTCTATAGAGGAGACTCCATTGAGATTTATAGGACCGAGCTCCTCTCCGAAATGAAGATTATAAGTTTCCAGAACAGGATAAACTGTTTCTGTGCTACAAGCAAAGATTTTGAAGCTAATATTTTCACTATCTGTGGCAAGATTAACTAAAAGGGTTGTATAAGCTATTCCATTATCAGTGACCACTTCAGCCATTCCTCTACATTCATTTCCAACAAAAGCACCGACCCAATCATTGAGTTCACAGGGTTCACCATCAATAGTAACGATACTATAAACTGTAGCAGAATTATTAGGATAAACCACAACATTCCAATCTGGCATAGGGGAAGGATAAACGATAACTTCCACCGGATCATAAGCAATAGCAGAACCATCTGAAACAGAGAAAGTAACCGTTTCGGAGCCCGTCCAGTTTACCGGTGCAGAAAAAGTTACCAGATAATTTTGAATCTGGATTAGAATATTATTATTGCCACTGTAATTAATCTGAAGTTCATCATTATCAGCATCATAAATATAAGAAGAAAAGTCTACCTGCAAAGTTCCATTTTTTATGAAGCTGAAACTTTCAGGAAGATCGATAGCTGGAGGTGCATTAGGAGTATAACCTGATCCAGTGACTGCAATATTTAAGGAAGGATTATTAGGATCGTTACTGGTAATAACTACATTGCCCGAATAGGTAGTTGCCGATGCAGGTGTAAAAATAAGATTATATATTTTGCTGGAAGATGGATTGATTGAATAGCTCACAGTATTGCGTGTATCATCATTCTGTCTGGAGGCTAAGACAATATTTTTCCCCTTTGAAGTGGCTTCTATGACACTATAACCTAAAGGAGTGCTGATATTTCCCGAAAGCACTGCGTTTCCTGTATTCTGGATAGAGAATTGTTCCTGAACAATACTATTGACTGCCACTGTGCCAAAATTAATAGCTAAGGGATTAACTACTATTACTGGAACAGATATAGAGGTTACCGTTAGTGTAACAGGAATAGTGATAGAAGAATTAACCGGGTCATTACTACTTATGGTAAGGTTTGTGTTATAGGTGCCCAGACTGAGTCCTGTAGAATTAAAACCTATAGGAATATTTTGAGCTGGTTCATTATAAGCTATACTTCCACTATAAGAACTTCCACTTGCAACCGTAAGCCAGGTGGGTAAATTAACATATGAGTTTTTACTAACTACTACTTTATCTAAACAAACACCGTATCCATAGTTAGCAATTCCTTCAAAAGCAATATAATATGTGGAAGAAAGATTGGGAAGAGAAATGGTCTCCTGCGTCCAATTGGCAATACTATTTGTATAACTGGTAATAAGATTCCAGTTTCCTGTGGTGGAGGTCCGATAATAAACTTTAAGCTGGTCTTGATCTCCAGACCAGGCTTCCTGGGTGTGCCAGAAGGTTAAAGTAGCAGTTTCAGCTCCGCTAAGATTTAAAGAAGGAGTGATTAATTTAGTTGTGTATCCAACCCTGCTGCTATAATAGAATCTGGCATTATAAGTACCATTATAAGCAGATGAAGGATGTCCATTAAATCCACCTGTGGTAAAAGTCCAGGCTATAGAACCATTCACATATGTCTGCGTCCAGCCAGAAGGAATAGAGCCTCCATTTTCAAAACTCTCATTCAGGACCGTAGTAGATTGAGTCGGAGGGGGAACGATAAAGCTCAAAGTTCCGGTTCCCGTATTTCCAATGGTCAGGTTTTGTATGGCAGCCTGATCAGGATTTAATTGCTGAGTAAAACTGGAAGGAGAATAGGTAATAGATGGAGGAATATAGGCTATTGAAGAAGGGAAAATAATGTCATCTACCCAGGCACAATCAGAGCCACTACTTACTAATATATCTTTAGTATATGCCCATTGTAAAGTGTGCTGCCC
>MWCN01000049.1 GCA_002070045.1 Candidatus Cloacimonetes bacterium ADurb.Bin211 | reverse complement strand
CCTCATATTCAAATGAAAGATCAAATTATTTCTATAAATTGGAAATTATTTTTTGTTTTACCTTATCCTATGAGGTTGAAAGAAGAAAGAGCTAGAGCATTTCTTAGGCAAATGAATAAAGAAAATAGAATTTATACTGAAGAAAAATACTGCAAATTTATGCAAGATATGTTAAAATGGGATAATTTAATTACCTCGCTTAAATGTGAAGGTATAAATCTATCTAATCCTGAGATAGCAAATATTATACAATATGCTTTTAGTTTTTATGATAATAAGCTTTATGAACTTCATTGTTATTGTATTATGCCTAATCACATCCATATTTTAATTAGACCCTTAATCAATGAAAAAGGAGAGTATTATCATTTAAGCGATATCGTAAAGCGATTGAAAACCTATACCGCAAAAGCAATTAATCAAAGATTGAAAAGAAAGGGTAAGGTCTGGGAAGATAACTACTTTGATAGATACATCCGAAATGAAAAAGATTACTATAATGTGATTAATTATTATTTTTACAATCCAGCAAAGGCAGGATTGGTAGAACATCCAGATGATTGGGAGTATTTCTATATAAAAAATGGTTAAAAAAGGTGTATTTATTTCCCAGTGTGTAGATGAAAGGGTGTGCAGATGTCCCCATCTGCACAAGCCTCGTAGAGGCTTTCTAGAACGTAATTTTAAGTACAAGAAGTTATACCGCGTTAATAATACCCTGAATAAATGAAAACTAGTACCGCATTATGCAAAGGGGGACCTTTGCATACCCTTACGGTGTGCAGATGTCTCCATCTGCACAAGCCTCGTAGAGGCTTTCTAGGAAATAATATTAAATGCAAGCAGTTATACCGCGTTAATAATACCTTTAGTAGATGAAAAACTATTACCGCATTATGCAAAGGGGGACCTTTGCATTCCGGGACCTTTACATTCCGGGAACTTTACATTCCGGGACCTTTACATACCGGGACCTTTACAAACCGGGATCTTTATATACCGGGACCTTTACATACCGTTACAGATCTAGATTACTTCAAATATCTGGACTTTTTAAATATTAACTCAAATCTGTTTTTCCGACTTTTAATGGAATTAAGGCATTATAAAATGAGCACACTTTTTTATTTATAGGGAACAGAATTGAGTACTTTAAAGAGAGAAAAAGAGACATATTATGTCATTATTGTTTGTGACAGTGGGAGATGCAAAGTAATAAACGCTTAATTGACTCTCTCTTAGCTCTTTGTTGACGAAAGAGTCAAGAGAGAGTAAGGAAAGAGATGGGGGTGAGGAGAAAATAGGGTAATATTATTCAATTGCTTTAATACCAGTATGATAAGAGATAATAGTGGTAAAATCAGTCAAAGGAAAGGAAATTAAGTTTTTTGGGGTATGAATTACTTTGCAGTATGATAAGAGATAATAGTGGTAAAATCAGTCAAAGGTGAAGTAATCAAGTTTTTTGGGTTATGAATTACTGTGTAGTTGATTTTTATCAGGAATAAATTTAACCAGATACTAGTAATAAATTTAATTATATTTATTTAGTAGGTTTAATAGTTTTTCTTTTCGTATTTGTAAGTTGAAACGGTTTTTAATACTTTCGGATATCTCTTTTCGGTCAGCTTCACTTTGAAGAGCAAGGTCCAGTGCTTGTTCCAATCCCTGGGGATCTCGTTGGTCTATAATATAGCCATATTTATCAATGATAGTAGGGATTCCAGCCACTTTTGAGCCAACTGGAATGCAACCAGCCAGCATAGCTTCCATAAGAGAATTGGGCATTCCTTCCGAGATAGAAGGTTGAGCATAGACAGAGCTAATATTAAGGAGGCTAATGAATTCATTTTGAGGTAGATAGGGATAGATGGTAATATTGGGTAAATGTTCCAAGTGAAAGATTTTATTTAGTTCAGCCAGCCATTTTTTATTAATTCCCACAAAAACGAAACTCAAATCGGGTCTATGTTTAGCGATTTCAGTTAATAAATCAAAACCTTTGTTATAGAAGTCCTGTAACCGGGGAGTAGAACCAGCCGTAACAATCTGTCGCAATCTCTGTTCAGATATAATTAAGGGAGTAGAAATAGTTACTGCATTGAAAATAACAGTAGCGGGAGTTTTTAATCCAGGGATTAAATTATAGATGCCATCTTTATGTCCTTCAGGTTTGTAATAGGTGTTATTAGAAGAAAGTAGAGCAGAATGATTAGCAATAATATGAGTACATTTTTTTAAAGCGATTTTTGCGCACAGACTACGAACTGGTGAACAATATACTCCCATCCGTAGTTCTTGATATTTAACCGCATCATAACCACCAATAAAAATGAAACTGGGGATTTTTTTCCATTTAGAAAGTAGGACAGTAGGAGCAGAATGATAATCGGCAAACCAGATGAGCACTTTTTGATAACGATGATCAAAAATGAGAGTAAGAAGGGCTTTTAAAATCCTTTTTAAATATCTTGTTTTGGAGATATCCTGGTCCAGATAAAGAGTTGTAACTTCATAAGCACTTTGAAGAATTTCTTCATCTACTTTCATAAAGGAAGAATGCGTAGGTAGTATTAAAAGAAGCTTATCTTTCATTATGATTGCCCATTTAGAGATTGATGGGAGGTATAAAAATTATTATTATTAACATTAGTTAAGGTCTGTTCAAAGACCTCTGCCAATTTTTTGGTTAATCTCCGTCGTTCAAAGCTATGAATATAATCCCAATTTGGCTGAACAGTAAGTTTTCCTTCTTGCCAGTTCTTATATAAATTAACCAATGAGCTGGCAATTTCATCAGGATTTTCGTTATCTGCAATAAAAGCCAGTCCACTTGATTTAAGAATATCTGCGGCAATACCCTGTGGATTGATCACTGCCCAAATAGGTTTTCCACTTCTCATATACTCAAATATCTTTCCGGTAGATATAGCATCACTTTTAGGTCCTGAACCTATAAATAACCAGAGGACATCAGCTTGACTCATAACCCGGGGAACTTGAGAATGAGGTAAATAAGGATGAAGATTCACCATCTTTTCCAGGATTTTATTGTTTTCAAAGCCATTAAACACGAAAGAGCGATAATTTGGTCCATAGAGATGGATGCTTATTTTATCAGGATTTATTTTTCTCTGTTCAACTAAATCTATTAAAACCTGCCAGACAATTCCGGGTTGACGGCGTCCGTATAAACTTCCAATATAAACAATCTGAAGTTTATCTTTTTCAGTTTCACGAGGAGGGAAAACTTTCTGAAAATCCTTTTCATCATAACCATTAGTAATAACTACAAAATGCTCTGCACTGAGATCAGGATGAAGAGAGAGAAAATTGTTTTTTATTGCTTCATTTGCCACGATAACTTTGTCAGCTTTAGAAAGGACCTGGTGCTCTAGATTGACTTCATATTTTCTAAATGATTCTGGAGGTGGATTATCCAGACGACTCTGTCCCATACTCCAATCATCTCTAAAATCTACGATGACCGGCAGAGGATATTTTTTCTTCAACCATAAAACATTTAACATTAAAGAAAAAGGAGGTCCAGAAATGAAAATGAGGTCTATTTTATATTTTTTTATTAGTTGCGAAATTTTAAAACGCAAAAAAGGAAGAGCGAGGATATCAGCATCAGGTTTAAAGATATGATAATTCAGCCAATTTACCACTTGAGGTAACTTCAAACCCCAGAAAATTTTGAATAACCAGCGTGCATCCAGAGTGAAGAAATGATGTATCTTTTGCTCTGGCGACACTTCATTTAAAAGACTGTAGTCCTTTGGTTGCTTAATCAGTTTAGGATCAGGCGTTAAAACCACGCTATCCCAGTTAAATTCTGGTAGATAACGGGTAAATTTTACGCCTCTATGCACTCCAGATCCACCTATGGGAGGATAATAAAAGACGATATAGAGAACTTTTTTCATTATATTTTATCTTTTTTCTGGTATAGAGTGTACAGCCAATAAGGATGAGAATGAGATATGATAAGATTAAATCCATTAATAAGCTTGGTTAAAAGATTGCTTTTATGAAGGAATTCATTGCTGCCACATTGCGGACATTTCTGCTTATCTGAAGGCAGAAACCACTGTCCCTGTTTATGCAATATAGATAACAGAAAAGGATGGATGGTGCGTTCTGGCGGTCCAAAAATGTGATGTTCTAAAAGGATAAAATCAGGATTGAGAAGTTCATCCAGTTTTGCCAGGTCAAAAGATTGGAGATGACTGTAAACATTTTCGGTGAAACCACATACAGCACAACGATAGAATTTTTTTTCCAGTTGTTCCTTAAAAGGGACACCAATAATTAAATACTTCTTGCTCACTCTCTTTATTTCTGATATACCTTTTTTTAAGGTGGGATCATCTAAATGTTCCAGAACTTCATTACAACAAACCAGGTCAAAAGAGTTATCCGGAAAAGGTATAGTATCAATGGAAGCACAGACCTTTGGACATTGCACATATTGCAGAGCTACAGGTGATGGATCAAGGGCAGTAACTTCATAATCTCTGGCTAATTCATTCGTTATGAGACCATTACCACATCCTGCATCCAAAATGGTTTGTACTTTTTGAGGAATCATTTTTCTGATATAGGATAAACGCTCTGAAGAACGACCATCTCTATCATAATTTGACCAGGTATGTTCAGAAAAGTAATCCATTTATCTATTTCCTGAAATCTTCATTTTTGCTTGATTTAAAAGTTGTTTTATATATTGAATATCATAGGGGAGAATGGCATTTAAAGCTTTACCGGTAAAGAAATAGCATATTATAAATGCCAGTAAAGCTAAAATTTGAAAAAGCCAGCCTTTTCCGAAAATCCAGAGCACAGAAAGACTTAACAGAGCTGAAATAGTTACCGATAATGCCGTTTTACCTATGGCAGGCAAGGGGAACAGTTCTCTCAGATTGAGTTTTAAACTGTTTTTTATCCAGTAAAGATAAATCGTTACAGAGAACCAACTTACAATCACTGTGGCAATGGCAGCTCCAATCATACCTATAAGTTTGACTAACAATATATTTAGCACCAGATTCATACTCAGAGTAATGATGGAATTAATCATTATGTATTTAGTTTTCTTTAAAGCCATAAATATGATTCCATAAGTGGCTATACGAAGTGGTAAATTAATCAAATATACTTGAAAAATGGGAGCTGAAGCTTTATAAGTGCTGGAATAAAGCAAAGTGATTAATGGTTCAGCAAAAATAAGACCTAAAGCACAAAGAGGGAAAATAATGAGAGCATTCTTTCTCACAGAAGCTTTATAAATAGTATAAATTTGATCTGGATTACTGCTAATATGGGGAAGTAATATGGCATTTACAGAATTATTAAGGATTGAAATGAGAGGAAGTTCCACTGCTCCAATAGAAAAGATAGCATATTCAGCAGGTGTGAAAAATCCTGATACGACCAATTTATCCAATTGGACGGAAAGCATTCCTATTATAGAAGCCAGACCAAGCGGTAAAGAATACTGAAATATCTCTTTATAATAATCTGGGTCAAAGGTCACCTTAGTTAGATATCTTCCCAGATTATATTGAGCATAACCCCATTGCAACAAAGCAGAAAACATCACGCCTAGCACAATATAATGCAGATTTCTGGTTATTAAAGCAGTTCCCAGGATAAAAACAAAATCACAAGCAACACTGATTAAGGTGAAAGTAGCGGTCTTTTTGGGTTGTTTTAATCCCAGCATAATCTGAGAATAGATTTGAGTGATGAACATAAATAAGGGATAGACAGCAAAGATAACAAGAAGGATATTTAGTTGTGGATTATGAAATATATTAGCTATGAATCCTCTTAGTAAAAATATTGCCAGAGCAAAAATAAAAGCCAGCAGAGTGATAAGATTGACGGTGTGAGTTATAAACTCTTTTTTACTATCTATATGTTTTAATTTAGGAAGAAAATAAAGGATGCTTTGAGGGATACCAAGCAATAAAAGTGTGGAAAAGGTTGAATATATAAGGAAAAGCTGACGATAAGAGCCAAGCTCTACAGGAAGGAGAATACGAGCTAAGGCTATGCCAATAATTGTTTTAAAGCCAAAACGAATAAATTCTGCCGTGGTAAGAATTCCTGCTTGTTTACTACGGTCTTCGGTCATAATATTTTTTCTTTTTTAATAGAGGGAAAGTCCAGATTCATAATATATTAATCTGCAGTAGAGTTACCATTTTCGGGTTCTGGATAGATATCTTGCACTTTAACATCAGCTGAGCCATCTTTCATTCTCAATGAGATTTCTTCTTCAAGGGTTAGCTCTTTTACTGAAGTGATAATGTGTTCACCTCTTTGCACTAATGCATAGCCCTTATTTAGCATATGTTTTGGTGAAATGTTTTCCAGTTGAAGTTCAAGCATTGAAATTCTATTTTCCGTTTCTTTGAATTTCTTAGCCATTTCTGAGGGAAGAGTTAAAGTCAATTCATCCAGGTTTTGCTGATACTGATGCAGCTTACTTTGCAGAAGATATTGCATAGTATGAAAAGCTTCTACTTGCTTATTGCTGTAACGATGAAGCTGTTGTTGCATATTAGAAGCTAAATTAAGAAATTCAATAGATGCCTGGTCTATTCTTTTTTTATAGCTTTGCCAGATAGCTCTGGGATGCAAAGCAGTTAAATGCAATTGCAATTCATTAATCTGATTTCGTAGAATATATATTTTACTTTTTATACTATTGGTCAATCTTTCTTCTAAAGCATTAAGGTAATTGATTACATCAGAACGATTGGGGACAACTAATTCAGCTGCAGCAGAAGGAGTTGGAGCTCTCAAATCGGCCACAAAATCTGCTATGGTAAAATCTATTTCGTGCCCTACAGCTGATATAACTGGAATTTTGGAATCGTAGATAGTGCGAGCTAATTGTTCATCATTAAAGCAAAAAAGATCTTCCTGAGAACCACCTCCTCTAGTAAGAATTATCACATCTACATTATCTATCTCATTAAAATACCTTATACCTTGAATTAAAGTTGGAGGAGCATCCTCACCTTGAACTAAAGCAGGGAAAACAATAACTTCAACCGGATAACGACGTTTTAGAATATTTAAAATATCCTGTAAAGCAGCTCCAGCAGGAGATGTGACAATTCCAATCCGACGAGGATATTTTGGTAAGGGCTTTTTATGCGATTCTTCAAACAGATCTTCTGCCTGTAACTTCTTCTTTAAGAGCTCAAATAGTCTGGCTAGATTTCCCCTGCCTGCCAGTTGCATTGAGTAAACATTAAGATTGTAGGTGCTACCTTTTTCATAAATAGTAAGCTTTCCAAAGCATATCACTTCCATCCCTTCTTCCGGTTCAAAATCAAGATAGATATTGGAATTGCGAAAGAAGGTGCAGCGCAAGTTGGCATTTGCATCTTTTAAACTGAAATATATATGCCCGGAAGGATGACGGGTGTAATTGCTAATTTCACCACGCACATAAAGCGGTTCTATCTGTGCTTCAATCACTTGCTTCAAATGGGCAGTCACTTCCGAGACACTGAAAACAATTAATTCATCCATATATAGCCATCAATTAAGCTTTAAAGTATTTGTCAATTGCCTAAGCATCAATGCAAAAGCAATAATTTTTTCACAGTTTGTTTTCCATCTTGTTCCAGTTTGAGGAAATACACTCCATTTGAGACTCTCTTATCATTAAAATCTTTGCCATTCCAGATTAACTGATTCTTCCCTTCAGGAAGTATATCATTTGCAGCTTCCAGGTATTGCCATACAATCGTAAAGCCCAGGCACTATTATCATATGTATCGGAAGAAGTTAATTCCCAGGCACCTGGATCCTGGTCTTCATTGCTATAGGAGATTAGATTTACATTTCCACTTTCAAAGTCTTCTATAGTTTGATAGCGGATATTAGCAGAAAAAGAGGATATATTTAGAGAAAAAAATAAAAAAAGCCAGAATCTGAAAAGGCTAGGTATCTGACCTTTTCTTTTTTTCATAACATCCTCCTTAAAAAAATAAGAGGAGCACCAGCAACGATGCTCCTATAAATTATTTAAGCATTAATACCTGCGTCCAGAGCTCTAAGATTTTCTTCTACTATCCTTTCTCCCTTTCTGTTGAATATCATTTTTATGGCTTCTTTCAATTCCTCTGGAGTGAATTCCAGATATTTTATTGCTGCTCCAAGCATAACAATGTTCATAGAACGAGGTGCTTTTACGGCTTTAGCAATGGAATCTGCATCAATTAGCACATTATTAGGGATTTTCTTGATTTCTGCATAAAGCTGCTCTTCATCAGGATAATCCGGAATATTCTTGAAGGGTGTACTATTAGAAATAATCCAGCCATCTGGTGCCAAATAGGGCAGATGACGCAAGGCTTCCATAGGTTCCACAGAAAGAATCATATCTGCTTTGCCATAAGGAATAAGGTCACTGAAGATAATTTGGTCAGAAAGACGAAGATGAGATTGCACATCACCTCCGCGTTGACTCATTCCATGCACTTCTGCTTGTTTAAGATTCCAGCCTCTATTAAGTGCTGCAGCTCCAAGAACTGTAGCGATAGTCAATATTCCTTGACCTCCAACGCCTGCGAGTATAATATCCTTTTTCATTCTGGAGTCTCCATTTTATTCTTTTTTCTTAAAGTCTGAATGCATTCTCGGCGTGGAATAACCACAGACACACCATTATAAGCTATCTCTTCCTGGTAAATTCTCACCATTTCATCCCAGTTAGTTTTGAGAGGTTTAAAGATACGGATATGATCAGGATTAACACCAATACCTTTACACACATCCTCAATCTTTCCATAGCCAGTGTATTCTTGACCACCCGTCATAGCCGTAGTTGAATTATCCAGGATAACTATAACTACATTAGCATTTTCATACACACAATCCATCAATCCAGTCAATCCGGAATGGAAGAAAGTGGAATCGCCTATAACTCCTATAGAAGGATAAAGTCCTGCATCAGCAGCACCTTTTGCCATAGTTATGCTTGCTCCCATATCCACACAGGAATTTATAGCATTATAGGGCGGCATAAATCCAAGCGTGTAACATCCTATATCACTAAATACATGTCCCTTGCCATAATCTTTCAGTGCTTCATTTAAAGCCAGGAAACTATCTGAATGTGGACATCCTATACAAAGAGCTGGAGGTCTGGGACGAACCACTGCAGGAACTGGTTTTCCTTCAGTGTCAGGAAGTCCAAGAGCTCTTGCCACTTTATTAGGATTCAGTTCCCCATCTCTTTCAATAGTCCCATCTAATCTTCCATATATGGGTTTTGTTCCTGTCCAGGCTAGTCCTTTCAAGATATCTTCTGCAACGGGCATACCTTCTTCCAGCACTAACAAAGAATCGCATTTATCATAAAGTTGATGAATAGCTTTCTCAGGAAGAGGATAATGCGATATTTTTAGAACAGGATAGGGAATAGGTTGATCAATGAAATTCTCCCGCAGATAGTTATAAGCTAAACCAGTAGTGATTATTCCCATTGAATAATCCTTTGCTTCCAGGGTCAATTGATTATAAGGAGATTGTTCTGCTTCTTTGAGAAAGTCTGCCTGTAGTTCAATCAAATGTTTGTACCTTTTGCGAGCAATAGCTGGAAGTAGTAAAAATTGGTATAGGTCTTCAGGTAACTTTAGCTCTTTCTGCGGAATAGAATTTCTTCTTATTACTCCCGAACGAGAATGAGCCAGACGAGTAGTTAACCTTAAAAGAACGGGAATATGATATTTTTCTGAAAGCTCAAAGCCAAAAAATGCCATATCATAACATTCCTGTTGATTAGAAGGTTCCAGCACAGGAATCATAGCAAACTTTCCGTAAAAGCGTGAATCCTGCTCATTTTGAGAAGAATGCATACTCGGATCATCTGCCACTGCTATAATCAAACCTCCATGAGCACCTGTGCAGGCTGAATTCATAAAAGGGTCGGCAGCCACATTCAATCCTACATGCTTCATCGTTACCATTGCTCTTTTTCCTGAAAAGCTCATCCCGAGAGCTGCTTCTAATGCCGTTTTTTCATTAGAGGACCACACCCGATGAACTTTCATTTCTTCTGCTTGTTTACTTTGTTGGGCATATTCAATGATTTCTGTGCTGGGAGTTCCTGGATAGCCATAAAAACCGCTTATTCCGGCATCCAGAGCTCCCTGAGCTACAGCTTCATCACCCAATAGCATCATTTTTTCCATTAATGAAGCTCCTTTATTAATGTTATATGGTAAAATCTATAACGATATTGCAATAACTATTTTCTCTATTCCTTTTAAGGGAAAAGCCAAGTTTCAGTCAAGGATAATATTAGTAAATACTTCATAATAGCTATGTTATAAGGCTGTTTGATCTATCATTTGCGCAATTGGTGCGAAAGTTTTCCGATGGATGGAGCAGGGTCCATATAGTTTAAGGGCATTAAGATGTTGAGCTGTTCCATAGCCTTTGTGTTTAGCGAAGCCATAAAGAGGGAAGTATTTATCCAATGTTTTCATTAATCTATCCCGATGGACTTTTGCCAGAATGGAAGCAGCAGCTATGGAAGCAGAGAGGGCATCACCATGAATTATGCATTTGGTATAACAGGGAATGTTATCCGGGATTTTATTGCCATCTATCAAACATAAATCTGGTGGTTGAGCGATGGTAGTGACTGCATCAAACATTCCTTTTAAGGTAGCTTGTAAGATATTGTATTTATCAATATAATTTGAATCCACTTCCACAATTTTATAGGAAATGGCGGATTGAATGATTTGTTCAAAGAGCTTTTCTCTATTATCAGGTTTGAGCTTTTTACTATCATTTATGCCCTCTATATTGTTTGTAAAATCAAGAATAACTGCAGCTATGACTACAGGTCCTGCTAAAGAACCTCTTCCTGCTTCATCAACCCCAATTAATCTGCCCGAGCTTTGCAAAAAAACTCTATCAAATTCGTATAGAGAATTCATCATTCCTTCTGAAGCACAAAGAATAGACGGAAGAAATTATTATCCAGTTTATCCACATTTTTTTCCAGCAGGTTAGAGCGTTTTTCAGGGGAATAGATGGCTTTCAGTTTCAATTTAGAAGAGTTACAAAGTTTTATGAGTTCAGGTGTGTAGTAAACTCTTTGCGTGTGTTGCTCCTCAAAAAGTTCATAACTATGGAGATGTTTGCGGAAAATAATGATATGTGTGAGCTGATGATTGGCAAAAGAATTGTAATTAGAACGTTGAATGATATAGGCATCGTGTACTTTTAGATAGTTTGTGTTATCATAGAAATTGACCATACTATTCAGAAGAGTGGAGATATCAAAGATAAATACACCTTGTGGAGCGAGTGCTTCATAGACATTATGTAGCACTGTGCTAATTTCTTCTGGATGAAGTAGATAATTGATGCTATCAAAGATACAAAATATCAGGTCATAATCTTTTTTGGGTATAGAGTCAGTAAGATAGGCTTGATAGAGGTTTGGTTTTACAGGTTTAGAGTCTGCAACCTGAAGCATATAAGGTGAAGCATCGCAGGCATCAACCTCAAATCCTCTTGCAGTAAGCAGAGCAGAAGCATTTGCAGTTCCACATGCCAATTCCAGAATTTTACGCAGAGGCTTTGTTTTTAATTGATTATACCACTTGCACATCGCATCTATCCAATCATCATAATTCACATGGCTCATATAAACATCGTAATAATAAGCAAAGACAGAATAGGGAAGATATCCTTTATTTTTTTCCTGTAGAACAGAATTAATTCCTTCTCTTATCCATTTAGCAGCAAGATTCAAGTTCGTAAATACATAGCCAAAGTCAGGATTATCCGTATCCAGAGAAAGATTAAGGGCAATATTATCGTCCGTTTGATGAAGAACAAAGTAATGCCGAACATTTGCTTTGCAGACAGCAGATACGAGGTCTCTATTTTTGGTGAGCAGGATTTCGTGGGACATTGTTCGGGTAAAACTATTAAAATCTGGATAGATGGTCGCATTTTCTGGTAAGATAAAAGTTCCCGCTTCACTGAATAGAACTGCAATATCTCGTTTCACAAGGTCAGACAAAGTTTCAAGCTTTTCTGGGGAGTTGGAAGGTAAAGCGCTAATATCAGCCAGAAAGAGGTCCGGACTGGTGTAAATAGTTTCAGCATTATTTTGAAAAAATCTTGACCAGACCGTTTGAGTTTCCAGACTAGAAAAGCAAAGATAAGAGAGATTTTTTTCCTTTAAATAGTTAGCCATTGCTTCTATCACTTCTTCCAGTTTCCCAGAAAAAGCAACAGGATGGAAATTAGGGCGGAGCGAGATTATATCTTCATCTTCTTTACCGGGATAGAGATAATGATACTGGAGTTCGGCTTCAAAGGGAAAGAATTTCCAGAGGTGTGAAAGAACGCTATGTTCTCGTCTATTGAGAGTTATAATAGTAAGCTCAGGCATAAAAGTTCATATTTTCTTATCACTTGATCCAGGAACGGTTAATGGTATTCCATTTTGACAGAGAACACAATCATTTGGGTCCCAGGAGGGAATTTCCATTTTCAATAGGGAAAGGAAGGGACAACCAAAATCTATTTCTTCTGTGCTACGATCTACAATAGCTGCAACTGCAATAACCTCTATTCCCGCATCTTTCAGTGCAGTTATAACTTCTTTAACTGAGCCACCTGTGGTAATTATATCTTCTGTAATAACTGCTTTTTTGACCTTACTTAAATCAAATCCACTGCGAATTGTCATTAAGGCATCTTTTCTTTGTGTGAAAAGAAATTCCTTTTCCAGCATTCTTGCCGTCTCAAATGCCAGAACAATTCCACCATAAGCAGGTCCAACCACCGTATCAAATTCATAAGAACCCAAAAGTTCCGAAAGCATTTCACAGACACGAGAGGTATCCTGTGGATTTTGATAAAGGTGTATCTTCTCCAGGTAGATTGCACTATGGCGTCCTGAAGTTAGAAGAAAATGTCCTTCCTGCAGGACATCGTTTCTCACTAAAATCCTTTTTATCTCGGGTGTATTTTGATATTCATTTAATATTGCTCGGGCTTTTTCTTCATCTTCACTGCTTACTTGAAGTTCCAAATCCACTTTTCCCGGGAATATTCCAGGCATCATAGAGTAGAAAATAGCATTTTTCACAAATGCTTGAATGTGATTATCAGCTAATAATCTTTGAGCTAAATCAGCCTCAAAGTTATCGTCAAACTTAGCGATAGTAACCAGTTTATCTTCCATTTTAGATTCCTTATATCACATAGGAGTCGTTTGAGCCAGATATACCAGCACCATAATTGCTTCAAACAGAATGGCATAGTCATCGGTGTGATATTCTATAGTGCGTCCATCTAATCTTTTGGTGTAAGGCATTAATTCAGCTTGATCTGCCATTGAGCTATGATTAAATTCTATTTTTAAAGTTAAGGGAGGCTCAAAGACAAAGAGAGGAATTTCTTCTTTGGTTCTAGTAAGAGTATGAAGCACAGAGAGTTTAATCTGTTTATCTACCAGCTTTTGCGAATAGTTTTTAGCAGAAAACTTGGCTATTGCCTTCTTAGTGGTGATATATTCAATCCAGGGAAGATAGAAAAGAAGCTCTTCTTTCAAAGTTTCATCTCCACTAACCAGTCCAACTGGAACTCCGATATATCCTGCATAAGCTGCATTGATGAGGGCTTCATTCATTCTATCTCCATTTATCCAGATATTATGAATACGACTATTAGAATAGGTGTGGTCCATATTTCCATGTAAAGCACCAGTACCACTGTGATAACCTAAAAACCATACCTGGTCATATCCAGAGTCAAGATCGGGCATCATATAGCGAGGACGAGGACAGCCAGATATTAGATTAATTCTTTCATCCAGTGCAGTTATGCTATAATCAAGATTATCACCTGCACTATGAGAATCGGCAAGGGTGATTTCTTCTATTAGAGAGGCTTGAGGACTGGCAAGTAGGCTCTCTATAGCTGTTTGAATATGGTGAAACATACAATTTTGTATTGAGGAACGGTTCGTCTTTTCCTGTTCCCAGTTGAAGGTCCCAGGAATACCTTCCATATCAATGGATATATAGATTCTCATAATTTTAACTTCCTTTATTTATTAAAGCTTTAGCCAATTCTGCTGCTAACTGGACATTATTTTTTAACAAAGCTAAATTGGCTTTTATGGATTCACCTTTAGTTGCCTGCGCCAGAAAGTCAAGCAGAAATGGTGTTAATTCTTTCCCTTTTATTCCTTTAATTTGTGCTTGCTCAATTGATTCATTGATAATAGAATCCAGCTTATCAAGTGGTAGACTGTATTCTTCAGGAATAGGATTAGCGATGAGAATCCCTTTTCCTTTCAGGGCAAGATGATTTTTCCAGAAAGAAACGAATATGTCCAGATTATCTATTTTTTCAATAGGATAAACACTTTTGGAAGTATAGAATAGTGGAAAGCTATTTGTTTTCCATCCGAGAATCGGTATTGCCAGCGTTTCCAGAACTTCAAGTGTGGCAGGTATATCCAGAATAGCTTTGCATCCAGCAGATATGACTATAACAGGGATACGGGATAGAGCAATCAAATCACTGGAAATATCCAGACTACTTTCCCAGTTTCGATGGACACCTCCAATGCCTCCAGTGGCAAAAACTTTGATCCCGGCAAGATGAGCCAGCAGCATTGTTGCCGAAACAGTAGTACCCCCACTAATTTCTTTAGCTATTGCTAGAGGTAAATCGCGCATTCCTAATTTGCTGAAGTTTTCTTTATTCTTCAGCATTTGTTTCAGTTTCATCTGCATATTTTCTTCTAAACCAATATAAGCAATTCCATCTAAGACAATTATAGTAGCAGGAGTTACTTTTTGTGAAATGAGTAAGTTTTCCAGGGTCTGGAAAATTGAGAAATTTTCTGGATAAGGAAGACCATGAGTTAGCACAGTAGATTCCAGAGCTACTACCGGTTTTTTATCCTTTAAAGCATTCCTGACTGAAGGTGCAATATTGATAGATTTGGGTATCATAAATTTCTCCAGAATAAAAAAATGGAATCAATCTTTACTCTAACAGCGGGGTAAGGATTGATTCCGTGCTTTAAGCACTGCTCTTGCCTCATTCAAGAGCTAATTGTAAATTATCATTATTTTCAGGCAAAATTGAAACTACTACTTTCATTACCCCATGCTTTAATAAGCCAAGGTCTTTAGCAGCTGCATAAGATAAGTCTAAATCGCGTCCCTTAATGAAGGGACCTCTATCGGTGACTCGTACATTAACAGTTTTGCCGTTTTTGGGATTGGTGATTTTTAGAAGGGTATTAAAGGGGAGAGTTTTGTGAGCGCAAGTGTATTCATTTTGATTATAGGGTTCACCACTTGCAGTTTTCTTACCGTTAAATCGTTTGCTGTAATAAGAAGCTAACCAGATTTCACCCGGTGGAGTTTCCTCTAT
The DNA here is from genome assembly GCA_002070045.1 of Candidatus Cloacimonetes bacterium ADurb.Bin211. Classification (GTDB taxonomy): domain Bacteria; phylum Cloacimonadota; class Cloacimonadia; order Cloacimonadales; family Cloacimonadaceae; genus Syntrophosphaera. The sequence goes on along the minus strand of MWCN01000049.1, from coordinate 32,967 downwards.
AGCCGGGGCTGTTACTACATCTGGTGGTTCCTTTGTTAGCAATGAATCAATCAGTGCATCCAATTCAGTTCGGGCTTCCATAGCATCTTCAACCGTTATTTCACTGATAGATTGAGCTATAATGGGACCACAAAATATGGACCAAACAGCAAAAACGACTGCAAAGAATTTCACTTTCTGTTGTTTCATATTGATTTCCTGTGTCTGTTTTAGTCTTAGTGGTTAAATTTAGAATATATTGATTGTTGTCAAGGATTTTTTCTTTTATAATGATATAATTGATTTATAATCAATTGATTATATGTAGGATATAGGATATTGAATAAAGATTATTTAAATAGATGTTGGGGAATATCTGAATATAATAAGAATAGAGATTTGGATATTATGGGAGATAGATTAATTGGATAAGTGAAAATAACATATTGAATCTTATATCTTCAGGAATAAGAGATAAACTCAGATACAAAAATGATATTGCGGACAATGGTTTCTCTTATCCTCCAGGATTAATGCTTTTTTGGTAATATATATCCTATAATGGAGAAAATGTATTTGGTCCTTTATGATTTTGTCAGCTTTTGATAAGCAAAATAGGAATAAATAACAGGGAATAGGGAAGCTAAAATTACAGGGCAAATAACAAAAAACAAAGCATATTCTGGCAATAAAATTCCGATTAAAGAAATGATTCCTGCAATTTTAAATAATATTCCTCCGATTTTATGAGTTTTATTCCACACCTGTTCATTACTTAATGTCCAGGGAGTTCTGATGCCAATAAACCAATTTCTCTGAGCTTTCTGGATTAAGATTCCACAATAATAGAAGAAAATGCTAAAAATTGGCACTAAAAGATGCACAAAATTAAATCTAACTCCGATATTCCATAAAATAGTTAAGATATACAGATAGAATAAAAACAACATCATTAATACTATAAATCCATCAAAATATTTTCTGAACTTTTCAATATTATGCTTCAATGGATCTATCTTGGGGATTATAATAAAAAGTAGTAGTAATACTAATGAGATTACGGGCATCAAAAACAATCCCCCGAACTTTGACATATAACCATCCACTTCACCCTTTGCATTCCAATGTGAGGCAACTTTATCTGGCAGAAGAGAATAAAAAGAGATGCCTATAATGAAGGAAATCATAATAATCAGGAGAGAGATAATTTCACTTTTTCGTAGTTTCATAATTTATACTCCGAGTTTTTTTATTTATTCTACTGAACAGTTAATTTAAATTCATATATTTAACTACCAGGATAGTTATATCATCGGTTTGTTTATTAGGTCCAGAGAAACTTTTTACGGCATTGAGAATAGCTTGAGCGGTAGACTCAGGATCTGGATTTTTTAAATTTTTCAGGACATCTTCCAATCTATCCGTGCCAAATAGTTTATCCTCGGTGCTAATGGCTTCTGTGATGCCATCGGTACAAAGTACAATTTCATCTCCGGATTTTAATTGAATAGTTTCGGAACTGGCGTTTAAGTTCTCAAGAATACCTAAAGCAGTGGAATGTGTTCTGGCATATTTAGTGATATTGCCATCCTCTGAAAGCAAGAAAAGAGGTGTATGACCTGCGTTTGAAAAAGTACAAGTTCCCGATTTAAGATCAATAATTCCCAGTAACATTGTAACAAATCTATAGTCCGGGTTATTTTCTATCAGGAATTTATTCATATAGGTCAAGATTTTTTCGGGCTGTTTTAATTGAGGTGCAGAGGTTCTTAGAAGAGTGCTTACCATAGTCATCGTTAAAGCAGCAGCTACACCTTTTCCAACCACATCGGCAATAGCAAAAAGGAAATGTTCTTCGTCCACAGAGAAATAATCGTATAAATCTCCACCAACTAAACCTGCAGGTTCCAGAATTCCAAAAGCCGAAATACCAGGTGGGATAGTATAAGTTTTTTTATTATTAGGTATTAGGTTAAGCTGAATTTCGGAGGCAAAAGTTACTTCATCTACAATTTTATCTTTTTCAGCAGTAACAGCTTGCAGACTTTCGGCATATTTTTTCAGGGAATTTTTTAAACGATTGAAACTTGTATTTAGCACTTGAATTTCATAAGTATCGGAAATGGGTAAAGTGGCAGAAGAAGGGACTCCTGATTGAGATTTCTGGATAGAATCTACTAGCTTTTCCAGAGGTTGATTTATAGTTCGTGTTCTATACCAGATGGCAAACGCAATAATTAAGAAAGCGAGAAGCACCCAGCCTATATATATATACATAAGATTATGTAAATCAGCAAAAACTTCCGCATCAGGAGCTACAGTTGCTAAGGACCAGGAATTAGTTGGTACAGGTTGATAGAACATCCAGATATTAGCGGGAATGCCTATTTTATTTAAATGCACGAAGTTTGATTCACGATTGACGATACTTTTTCCCATAGAACGAAGTTTTGGGCTTTTAAATTGTTCTGCCAGATCAAAAATGGTGTAATTCATTGCCAGAGAATCTTGAGGATGAGCCACAATAGTTCCGTTATTAGAAACAAGGAAAGCATAGCCAGTTTTTTTCACTCTAACGGAAGATACAATTTGACGAAGATTTTCCATAGAGGTATCCAGACGCAGAATGCCATCAATTTTACCATTTAGAAATAAAGGAATAGAATAAGAACAAACGATGGTTCCTGTCCCATCTGAATCAAACCAGGGGTCACTCCAGTAAGGTTTTTCTGTTAATTGAGGTAGTAAAAACCAGTCTTTAAAAGAAAAATCATCGCTGTAAGATGGATTGATAAGGAAGTTTTCACCCCTTATAAGATATGTATTATTTGAAGAATATGGTTTACTGCCATAAGCTATACAAATAGAGACAACTTCTGGATTGTCTATCAGTAACTGTCGGATATGAAGATTTAAGTCTGCTTCATAATGATTTTTATCTTTAATTAAAAGTTCCAGGTTGCGACTTAAAGTTACTATTTTAGAAAGGGTTTGGTCTATGGTTTGAACATTGATTTTAGTAATATTACCAAAGCTTTCCCGGGCATTAGATTCCATTAAGCTCTGAATAAGTCTACCAGTAGTAAAAAGGGAGATAATAAAAAGGACAACCAGAACAATAAACATAAATGAGATAATTTGGAAAGCGATGGTGCGTGGTTTAATTTCCTTTTTCATTGTAGAAAGAAATCCTTATATTCAACAGGATAAGTAAGCTTACCGTTTCTCTTTAAAATCTCTTCTGCCAGGATTAAATCTTCTGGCTTAAGATATCCAACTTTATCAGGATTTTCCAGAATTCGTTCCCGCATATGAGCTAACATCCAGGATTGATGATTATAATTTGCGGGTAGATGATTTTCACGCATATAACGAACAACTACATTAACCGTCTCATCTGGATGGTCAAGAGCATAAATCCAGCCTTCAATTAAAGCTCTGGCGAAGTTTTTACATAGCTGTGGATGCTGGCTATAATAAGCTTTTGAAGTGTAGATACCATCATCAACCAGGTCATAACCATAATCAGAAAGATTAAAAACAACCAGTTCTTCGGGTTCCACACCAGCCATCAAGATGCGGTGATATTCATTATAGGACATCACATTCATCATATCAATGGCATCGTATAAAAAAAGATTTATAGACCAATCTAAAGGAATGATGTGAGCTTGAATTTCATTATCATTTAGAAAATAGCGGATGTGGTCACCGGCTTCATTTCTCCAGACACCAACTTCTCTATCATTTAAATCCTGAAGAGTCTTGATTCCAGCAGTTTTTTTACCTACCAACCAGGAAGAATTTTTCTGGGATATCTGAGCTAAATTGATTAAGGGGAATGCAGAATTGTTCTTTTCTACGGCGGTAATCAGATTCATACAACAAAATTCTGTTTTTCCATTACTTAATGCTTTATATGGAGGATTATCAACTCCGCCTTGAAGTATTTCAACATCCAGTCCATACTGCTGAAAGAATCCCTTTTCCTTTGCCATATAAGCACCAGCAAATTGAGCTTGATGAAGCCATTTCATAGTATAACGAACTTTTTGTAGATGACGAGATGAAGGGGATTTTTCTTCTAAAGAAGTTGTAGTTTCTGTGGCAGATGCTTTTTTCTCACCACTAAAACAGGAACCAGCAAAAATTAATACTATTCCTATTAGCAAAGTAATAGTGCTTCTAATTAATAGATGACTTCTACTGGAAATTTGCCTTAATAACACAGACAGACTCTTATCTTTTAATAATATTTATAAGATAAGCAGTATATCTTATTGGTCAAGAATTAATATTAACCAAAATAAAGAAAAATGTTGATAAATTTATACAGTAGTCTTCAAAGTAAGGTTTATTCAGGAGTTGAATGATTACGATGAAACTGATAAGCAGCTTTAATAAATTCTCGGAAAAGTGGATGAGGTTTATTAGGGCGAGATTTAAATTCAGGATGGAACTGCACTCCAATATAAAAAGGGTGAGAAGGTAATTCTACAATTTCCACTAACTGACCATCAGGAGAAAAGCCACTGAAATTAAGCCCTTTAGACTCCAATTTATCTTTGTAAGTATTATTAAATTCATAACGATGGCGATGACGTTCACTTACCAATGCTTTCCCATAAGCTTTACGAGCTAAGGTTCCGCGTTTCAATTTACAAGGATAAGCACCCAACCTCATTGTTCCTCCCACCATTTTCACATATTGCTGCTCTTCCATCAAATGAATTACGGGATAAGGTGTTTTAGGGTTAAACTCGGTGCTATCTGCATCTTTTAAATGACAGATATGACGGGCAAATTCAATAACTGCAACCTGCATTCCAAGACAGATACCAAAATAAGGAATTTTATGAGTGCGAGCATATTCAGCAATAGCTATTTTTCCTTCTATTCCACGAATGCCAAATCCACCAGGGATTAAAATACCATCCACATCCTGAAGTAAACGATTAAGCAAAGCAGATTTAAAGTTTTGTTCTGAATCTATCCATTTTATTTGCAGTTTTAGACGATGCCAGGCAGCTGAATGGATTAAAGCTTCTTCTACACTTTTATAGGCATCCTGATGACGGACATATTTCCCACAGATAGCTATAGTCACCTTATCCACACAGGCTTGACTGTTAGTTAAAAACTTATTCCAGGAACGAAGATTTAGGGGTCTGCATTCAATTTCAAAGTGCTTACAGATAAGTTTGTGTAAGTTAGCATTTTTAAATGTGATAGGGCACTCATAGACACTTTTAACATCTATGGCATTAATGACATTTTCTCTGGGTACATTAGTGAAAAGGGCAATCTTATCATATATTTCTTTGCCAAAAGGTTTTTCTGAACGACAGAGCAAAATTTCAGGTTGAATTCCTATTTCTCTAAGCTTGTAGGCACTGTGCTGTGAAGGTTTAGTCTTCAGTTCACCAGCAGATTTAATGTAAGGAACATAGGTTAACATAATATATAGGGTATTTTTATAACCTAAATCAAGTCTAAGTTGACGTACCGCTTCCAGAAAGGGTAAACTTTCTATATCGCCTACAGTTCCTCCAATTTCCGTTATAATGATGTCATAATCTGCCTCCAGAGCTCTGATTCTATGTTTTATCTCATCGGTTATATGAGGTATTACCTGGACAGTTTTTCCCTGGTAAACACCTCTTCTTTCGTTTTGTATAACTGTTTCATATACTTGACCAGCAGAACTACTGGAATGACGGGTCAAAGATACATCGGTAAAACGTTCATAATGTCCCAGGTCCAGGTCAGTTTCTGCTCCATCATCAGTGACAAATATTTCACCATGCTGAAAAGGACTCATAGTGCCCGGGTCAACATTTAAATAGGGGTCAAATTTTTGCAGGACAACTTTATAGCCCATAGATTTGAGTAATAATCCAATGGAAGCAGTAGCGATACCTTTTCCCAGAGAAGAAAGCACTCCACCTACTACGAAAATATATTTTGCCATTTATCCTCTATATATAAATAAGGCGTCGCTGGAAGCAATTTTTATAGTAATGTACCATATTCCCACCTCCAGGACGCCATTTTTTCTCAATATTAACTACACCAGTGGTTTTAATTCATCCAGAGATTCTTTAATAGCTTGAACGGTATAAGCCAGGTCTTCATCTGTATGACGATAACAGATATAACCATGATGATAAGGTTGCAAGAAAACTCTGCGACGAATAAGCTGAGTGTAGAATTCATTACGGAGCTTTTTGTAAAGACCTTCTGGGTCACGATTAAAGGTTATATAAGGCATCCAGGGAGCACCAGTAAATTGAATCGGAAGAGCAGATTCTTCCACTGCTTTTTGAACTTCAGCACCAAACTTGGTTCCTTTTTTCGCAATTGTATCCAGAACTTTATCTCTTTCCAGAATTTCTATGGTCTTTAAGGCTGCTATCTGTGCATCAGAATTGGGAAAGAAGGTGGAAGATAGGAATACATCCTTAGTTAACACATCCATTATTTCTTTCTTTCCTACCAGAGCGGCAATAGCATAGCCATTTGCCATAGCTTTTCCTATAGTTGCAAGGTCAGGTGTAACTCCAAAATATTCTTGGGCACCACCCAAAGAGCATCTAAAACCACTTCTAATTTCATCAAAAATAAGCACACAGCCATACTTATCTGCCAGTTGACGTACACCTTCCAGATAACCAGGTTTTGGCATTTCCACCGGGTTGCCTAAGGGATGTCCAACTGGAGTAATAATTATAGCTGCCATATCATTGGCATTGGCTTTCAGGATATCTTCCAGATTATCCAGGTCGTTGTAATGGAATTCCAGGATATCTTCATAGAGTTTTTCAGGAATTCCAGTTTTAACTTCTACACACCAATCATGCCAGCCGTGATATCCACAACGAGCAATCTTTACCTTATTTGTATAAGCCCGAGCCACTCTTATAGCAATAGTAGTGGCATCACTTCCAGTTTTAACAAAAGCTGCCATTTCACAGCAAGGAATGATTTCAGTAAGTTTCTGGGCTAATTGAGTTTGAACTGGTTGAGTGAGAGAAAAACAGATACCTTTATTCCGAATTTGTTCAATTACTGCATTATCTACTTCTTCTTCCCGATATCCTAAAATGATGGGTCCATAAGCACATAAATAGTCAATGTATTCGTTACCATCTACATCAGTAATATGTCCACCTTTACCGTGGTCAAAAAAGATAGGATATTCTCCAGGAACAAAGTTATAGGGTCTTCTAATACCGGCAACTCCACCAGGAACTACTTTCTGAGATTCCTCAAAGAGAGCCATACTTTTATCTAATTTTAATTTATCTGCCATTTTATTATCTCCTTTTATCTTTCCCACAAAGAAGCAATGCCCATTCCACCACCAATGCAGAGAGCAGCAAGACCTTTATGGACATCTCTTTTTTGCATTTCATATAGTAAGGAAACAATTATGCGGGCTCCGCTTGCGCCAATAGGATGTCCCAGAGCAATAGCTCCACCATTTACATTGGTAATGGAGAGGTCTATCTTTCCTATCCCTTCTTCTTCCAGACCCTTGAAAACGGCTAAAGATTGAGCAGCAAATGCTTCATTGAGTTCTATTAATTCTATGTTGTTAAAATTCCAGCCAGATTTTTTTAGCACTTTAGCTATAGCAGGAACAGGACCATATCCCATATAAGCAGGATCAACACCAGCGGAAGCATAATTAACTAAAGTTGCCATAATAGGGAGTCCCAGTTCTTTAGCCTTTTCTTCACTCATAAGAAGAAGCAAAGCGGCTCCATCATTAATTCCGGAAGCATTTCCCGCAGTGACTGTGCCACCCTCTTTAAAAGCAGGACGGAGCTTAGATAAATTTTCAGGAGTAACGCCTGGACGAGGCATTTCATCCGTATCAATAACTAAAGGTTCACCCTTGCGTTGAGGGATAATAATAGGAACAATCTCATCTTTAAAACGTCCAGATTTTATAGCTGCTTCTGCTCTATTCTGACTTTGCGCAGAAAAGATATCTTGTTCTTCTCGTGTTATATTATATTTTTCTGCCAGATTTTCTGCTGTTAAACCCATATGACAATCATTGAAGATATCGCTTAAGCCATCACGAATCATCAAGTCTACCAGATTACGATTTCCCATTTTACAACCCCATCTGGTATCTGGAGATGCATAAGGTATCTGACTCATATTTTCCGTTCCACCAGCAACGATAATATCTGCTTCTCCTGTTCCTATCATTAAAGCACCCAGAGTTACTGATTTCATTCCGGAACCACAAACCTTATTTACAGTATAGGCAGGAACAGTTACCGGAATTCCACTTTTAATAGAGATTTGACGAGCTACATTTTGTCCTAAACCTGCTCCACAGACATTACCTATGATGATTTCATCTATCTGTTCGCCCTGAATTCCCGTCTCAGAAAGTATAGCTTTTAGTACTGCAACTCCAAGGTCTACTGCAGAAACATCTTTGAAAGCAGCTCCAAAATTGCCAATAGCAGTTCGTTTGGCACTTACTACTACGGTCTTTCTCATTGTTTCCTCCTGTTAATATTATTTTTTTACATTTTAAAATCTATAAGCTTTTGGTCAACTCTATTTTGTCCTATAAATAGAATCTGGAATCCAGAAAGAGATTTAATTTATTTTCAAGAGAAATAATTAAATAAAAGGGATGAGAATACTCAAGAAGTTAATTTAGTTAAAATATCCTGACAAAGTTGGTTAGAATAATTAAGAGAATCGCTTTCTGCATAGACTCGTATAACTGGCTCGGTCCCGCTTTTTCTAATATGAATCCAGTGGTCTGAAGCAATAGCTTTCACGCCATCTTGAAAATCCAGTTCATAATTAGTGAGTAAAGATGGAAGCGTTTTCATAGCTGTATCAATTTTTTCTAAGGGTAATTCTATCTTGGCTTTAGCAATATAATAGCGAGGTAGTGAATTTACAATCTCTGATAGCTTCTGGTTTGTTTCAGCCAGAAGTGCCAGAATTAAAGCCATACCAGTCAGGGCATCACGAGTGTAATTCACTTCAGGACAGATGATACCACCATTTCCTTCACCTCCAATAGGAGAATGAAGTTCCTGCATCTTCTTACCCACATAAATTTCACCTACTTTAGTGCGATGTACTTTAACTCCATATTTTTGAGCAATATAATCAGAAAGCATTGAACTGGAAAGATTAACTACTATATCTCCAGGCTTTTTGGGAAGAACAAAAAGTTCTGCTAATGCTACTGAATATTCTTCTCCAATGCAATGTCCTGTCTCATCAACGAGCGCTAAACGGTCTACATCTGGGTCAGTAGCAAAACCAAGGTCTGCATTATGAAATTTTACAGCTTCTTCCAGCTGATGAAGATTCTCATTTAGAGGTTCTGGAGTGTGAGCAAAAACTCCAGTAGGTTCTGAATTTATTTCTATTACTTCACAGCCAAGAGCTTTTAGTAATAAAGGAGAAGCCAGGCCTCCAGCCCCATTTACTGAATCAAGCACAATCTTAAATTTATTGGAACGGATTTTCTCAATATTTAGATAAGGTATATTCAGGATTCTTTGAATATGATAATTAATAGCTTCGTGATCTTCAGTTACGGTTCCTATATTTTGCCAGTTATTCCACCTAATTTCTTCTTTAATTGAATCAAGAAAGCGGAAAGCTTTTTCTGGAGATAGAAACATTCCATCTCCATCAACAAATTTCATTGCATTCCATTGAGGAGGATTATGAGATGCAGTTATGCTTATTCCACCCTGAGCAGAATGTTTTTTTACATTAAGAAGAACCGTTGGAGTGGGAACTATGCCTAAATCAATAACCTCGCATCCGGTGCTAATTAAACCACTGAAGATTGCATAGAGCATAGCTTTACCTGTGGTGCGAGAATCTCTTCCTACTACAATTTTTAAATTATGACTGGAAGGAGGATTAGTGCTTTCTTGTGCCATAAATTGTCCAAAGTGGCTCGCATATTGCAGAGCCACTTCAGGATTTAAAGTTTCACCAAAAATGCCGCGAACACCGCTGACACCGGTCATTAATTTGTTCATAGAGCTTTAATAATATCCATATTTATAACGATTATCAATGATTTTTGCTTCCTTGCGAATTTGTTGCCACCAGCGATTGAAAGCAGCTTCTTCCAGTCTTTTCCTAATCTCTTCTTGTTTTTCTTTTGTAAATGCTTGCATATTAGGTTTTTCACGTCTTTCAGCATAGATTATGAAAGGACCTTCTTTGGTGTTAACCAGATTGGAATATTCACCTGTATTTAGTGCCAGAGCGGCTTTATCAAATTCTTCCAGGGTCGCATTTACTGGTGCAGGTAAACGGGAACCTTTTTTATGCCCATTCAATTCTATAATGTCCCATCCTTCAGCAGCTGCTACATCAAAGTATCTATCTTTAGGGACTCGTTTTATGAAGTCTTCTGCCTTAGTTTTCACTTTAGCTATTTTTTTCTGTTTCTCCAGTTCATACTTTATCTGTAGTTTTTTAGTGTTAAAGTCCTCATAGTAGAATTTGCGATTTTCTATCACTTGAGCAACAAGATAGGTAGGTTTACCCTGATAATTCAGCTGGAAGACATCAGAGACCTTTCCAGGTTTTTTCTTGACCATAAATTGATATAAGCCACCATGCTGACCTATCCCTGGCATTTGTTCCGTATCATGAGGCAGCCAATCACTGGTGATAACCTCCAGCTTAAGTTCTTTAGCCGCAGCATCAATGCCTTTTTTAGCAATAAGTTTACGTGCTTGCTTGGCTTTTTCGTAGAGTTCTCTCTTGGTTTCATCAGAGGTGGTAACTTTTAAAAGTATATGACTGGCTTTAATCTGGTCGGTACCAAGGGAATCACATTTAACAATATGCCAACCAAAATCTGTCTTGAAAGGTTTGGAAATTTCGCCAGGTTTAAGAGAGAAAGCCACTTTCTCAAATTCTGGAACCATCTGACCTTTTCCAAATACGCCCAGAGAACCACCCTGTTTTGCTGAACCTTCATCTTCAGAGTATTGTTCAGCGATGATAGGGAAGTTTTCTGCATTGACCATTTTATAGATATCCTCTATTTCCAATTTGACTTCATTGTAGTCACGTTCTGAGGGTTGGATAGGGATAGTAATATATTTAATCCGGGACGCAGGTCCTTTCTTGAACTCTGTATCTTTATGTTCTTCATAATATTTTTTGATTTCGGCATCGCTCACATAAACTGAATCGGCTTTGTGATACGAGAACCAGATTGCCTTACCATAGACTTTATCGTTATCTTTAATATATTCCTGTTTCAAGCTGTCCAGTGTAATGTTTGCTTCACTCATTATTTTTTGCTGTAGTTTTTTCCGTGGTAAATAGGTCTTCATATATTCATACATCTGCAGCTTAAACTGAGGACTATTATTCAAAGCCTGGAAATACTTCTTTTTATCAAAGACACCGTTCGTTTGAAGACTTTCATTTTGCAGCAGTTCTTGAGGAATATCGTTTTCTATGGCATTCTTAATTTCAGCTTCTGTAACTTTAATACGATGCTTTTTTATCTGCTGTTGCCATAGTATTTCATTGACCAGTTCTTCCCAGGCAGTATTTTGAATATAGGGCATATAGCTTTCATCTACTCTCTGTCCTTGAGATTCATAGCGTTCTTTAATTTCTTGAATCTTGAGATTGTATTGCTGGGGGGTTATCTTAGTTCCATTAACTTTCCCTATATAATTGCCACCTAAAGCCTGGATGATTCTTTCTCCACCGAAAATACCTCCAGCACCAAGGCTAATAATAAAGGCAATGGCAACAATATAGATTATAACTTTCTGTTTTTTTACAAGTTGGTCAAGCATCTATTAACTCCTGAGGGTTAGATATTGTTTTGAATAAGCAATTATTTTAAATAGCATAATTTATTCAAGCTTTTTTTAAATCTCGGCTTTATGCAAGAAAAATAGACCGAGAATTGTAAAAAAGATATTAGGGAACCAAGCAGCTATAACCGGTGGAACAACACCATTATAACCAAGACTCTGGAATACTCTAACAAAAATTAGGTAGACAAAGCAGATAACTAAACCCAGAAGGAAGATTAAACCTCTACCCTTAGACCTTATATTAGTGGTAGCGATAGGTATACAGAAGAAGATAACAATTAGATTGGTTAAAGGGAAAGAAATCTTCATATGTAAATCTACTATCTCTCTGTGTGCTTTTTCACCCATTTTTTGCAAGCGAGCAATATAATCCTTTAGTTCAAAAAAGTTTAAAGAAAGTGTCTTTTTAGTGATACGGATAAAATCTTGGGGTTGCACATCTAACAAAGGCAGATCAGTTTTCGGATAATATTGATATTGCGTTTGTTTGCCCTGCTCAAATCCTCTTATCTCACAGTCCTGAATTATCCATTTATCGTTTTGCCAGACCGCAGCATTTGCTGTAATATGTTGAGTAATCTCTTTACTTTCAGGATTTAGTTGAGTGAGGTCAATCACTCGTAAGGTGTTGTTGTATCCATCAAAGAAACCAAAGTAATAGAAATCGTTTTTTGTGCCCCGATAATGAACTCTGGCTTTGAGCATATTACTTTCCTCAGGTTCTCCTTTGATTTCCACATTATACACATAGTTACGAGTTTTTTCAGCCCAGGGAACTACATATTCACCAAAAAGTGCAACAATAATGCTGATGACAAGTCCCACGATGAAAAGTGGAAGCATAGTTCGGTGAATACTGATACCCGCAGCACGAATAGCTACACTTTCATTGTGTTTGGATAGACTATCCATCAAGAATAGACCAGTAATCAGGATAGTTACGGGAGAAGTAAGCACCAGCAGATAAGGTAAACGAAGCAAATAATACTCTATAGCTTGTTCAACGGTAGCGCCATTTCTAATCAATCTTGGTAGATTATCTATAACATCAATAACGGTAAAAACAGCAGCAAAACAGATAAAGATAATTAGATAGGTTTTGAGGAATTCGCGAACGATATAACGGTCTAAGATACGCATTTTCAATTCTTTAATGGATTATTTCATCTGGAGCTTCTTCAAGTTTAGCTTTACGATGAGAAAGCTTCCATTGGAGAAGATTCAAGTTAATTAGTTGTTTCTCGTGGATAGAAAGATGAATAAGCACCAGTCCAATAATGAAGAAGACAATATTCGTTATCCACATTGAAAGAAATGGACTCAGCAAGGCTCTATCTGCCAGTTGTTCTCCACCTGTTAACGCTATATAATAAACCAGAAATATAACTGAAGAAACCGAGAAAGCCATTCCAATACCGCTGGAACGAGTCATTAATCCGATAGGTACACCCATCATAATAAAAATGATTATAGCAAAAGCAAGAGCAAACTTCTTGTGATATTCCACCTGCAGGGAGCGAAGATTTTCCAGTATTTCCCTATACTGGTCTTCTGACATACTTTTCATAATGCTCAAACGGCGAGTTTCCACACTTTTAGCATAATCATCTGGTTGTTTTTGTAATTCTTCCAATTTTTTCTGCAGATTAGTGATTTCCAGTTTTTGATTGATAAGTTCCTGTTTTCTATCTTTTATGCTTGTAACTAACTGATTATAGGTCATTTCTCTATCAGAACGATAACCACTTTCTCCAAAATCCATTCCTGTTGTTAAATCTCGGATATTTACGGTAAAGGTCTCAAATTTAGTTACTTGATATTTCCCTTTTTCCTGTTCGTTAGTATTATGCATCTCTCCATTTAACAATATCACTTGAAGGCTATTACCTTTATCCATCTGGATTACTCTTCCCTTTTGAGCAGTTATAATGCGAGGGAAATTGGCTTGAGTGCGGTCATAAACCAGAACATTTTTCAACTCATCATTGAGGTTTTCTTCCGTATATATAGTATAATCAGAGATGGTGGTAAATTCTTTAGGTTTTATAATAGTCATAGGTCTATAATAAGCTATTTTAACCGTTAGATTCTTTAATTTATGATTGGTATTAGGAAGAAAGTAGTGGTTAAAATAAACCATTAGACCGGTAAGCAGTATGGCAGCTATAAAAAGAGGTCCCAGCAGGCTATAGATATTGATTCCACTTGCTTTCATTGCTATGGTTTCACGGTCTACCGTCAATTTTCCAAAAGTAAGAATAGTCGCCACTAAAACAGCCATCGGAATGGAGAGGGAGAGCATATAGGGTAAGGATAGTCCAAAAAGCTGTAAAACTGTTCCAATATCAAGTTTCTTCTCAATAATGGTATTCATCAGATCAATTGCCCGGTCTATAAAAAGTACGAAAGTTACTACCAATAAAGAAAGAAAAAAGGGACTGAGATGCTCTTTCAGGATATAGCGAGGAAGGATTTTCACTGCTTAATCATCTCCAGAAGTTCATCTTCAGTGATTATTTTGATACTGGGAATTTTTTGTGCTTTAGTCAGTTTTGAACCTGGATTTTCTCCCACAATTAAATAATCAAGATTGGAACTTACTCCACTTATGATTCTTCCACTATGACTTTGAATCAATTCTTCCATTTCTCTACGAGAATAGTGAGGTAAAGTTCCTGTAATCAGGAAGGTTTTACCTTCTAAAGCATTGGAAGACTGCGTCCTTCGGTAGGTGAAATTGACCCCCAGAGAACGGAGTTCCTCTATCAATTTTATATTTTCTGGTAGACTGAACCAGGCTTTAATAGCTAAAGCAACCTTGTCTCCAACTTCTGGAACCTGTGATAGACTTTCCAGACTGGCATTTCGTAGTGCATCTATGTCTCCAAAATATTCAGCTAAATATCTGGCTGTAACTGTTCCTACATATCTAATGCCCAGGGCATAAAGTACTCTATCAAAATTTCTGGTTTTAGAAGCTTCAATCGCATTCCTGAGATTCTGTGCAGATTTAGGACCAAAGTGCTCCAGCTGTGCCAATTTATCATAGTCCAATCGGTAGAGGTCAGCAATACCAGAGATGAGTTTATTTTCTAAAAGTTTCGCTATCAAACTTTCTCCCAGTCCTGTTATATCCATAGCATCGCGTGAAGCAAAGTGTTCTATTCGGCGTTGCAATTGAGCAGGGCAGGCAACATTGGAACAGTAATGAATTGCACCTTCTTCATCTCTTTGTAAAGGACTGCCACAAGCAGGACAATGCTCAGGGAAACTAACTGGTTTAGCACCAGGTAATCTTTTTTCTGGAATGACTTGAAGAATCTTGGGTATAATTTCACCTGATTTGATTAAAAGAACGGTGTCTCCTTCATGCAGGTCCAATCTTCTGATTTCATCTTCATTATGTAAAGTGGCACGAGAGACAGTGCTCCCTGAAATATAAACTGGTTCCAGAATTGCCACGGGTGTTACAGCACCAGTTCTACCGACTTGATACTGCACTTCAATCAAGCGAGTTTCTTTCATTTCAGGTTTGAACTTATAAGCAACTGCCCATTTAGGACTTTTAGCCGTATAACCTAATTTCCTTTGTAAAGTAAAATCATCTACTTTAACTACGATTCCATCAATTTCAAAAGGCAAGGTATAGCGTTTATTTTCCCACTCATCGCAAAATTTTTGCACTTCATCATAAGAATTACAGATACATCTTTGTTTTGCAGTAGGGAAACCCAAATTATCTAACCAGTCCAGGAACTCAGATTGTCTCTGCACTGGTAAATTTTCACAGTAGCCAACACTATAAAATATAGCTCTTAGATTCCTGCTCTTTACTTCTTCGGGATTTTTTAATTTGATAGAGCCAGCAGCAGCATTTCTCGGATTGGCAAAGGGTTTTTCTTCATTTGCCCGGCGTTGTTCATTAAGCTTTAAAAATTCTTCTACCGGCATATATATTTCACCCCGAATCTCTATAGGGTAGCTAAAAGCTATTTTTTGCGGGATATCTTTAAGTAATTTAACATTGTTTGTAACGACCTCTCCAACGATTCCATCTCCCCGAGTAGTGGCATATTGCATCATTCCATCTTCGTAGTAAATATTGATAGAAAAACCATCTATTTTCAGTTCCGTGCAAAGAGCAGGGAAGAATCCAATATCTGATGCGAGTTTATATATCCAATCTTTTAGTTCATTAGAAGAGTATGTATTATCAAGACTATACATTCTCTGTTTATGTGGAATAGTTTCAGCACCAGGAGTTAAATCACTTCCCACCTTTTCCAGAGGAGATTCTTCAAGTTCTTCTGCACTTAATTGGGCTTCCAGTTGACGAAGTCTTAACACTAACTGGTCATATTCATAATCTGATATCTCTGGCTTCGCCAGTTTATAATAGAGCTCATTATGATGTTCTATTTCAGCTCTAAGCTTTTCTATCTCTTTTTTTAACTGCTCATTCATAGTTCATACATCTCCCTTCTCCGGTCTTTAAGAACATCATTAAGAGGATTAACCGATTTGTCCAGAGCAAGTTTTGGGTCAATAATTATTGTACCTATACCTTCATTTTTGTCATCCAGCTGAAGCAGAACTTCTCCTTTAGTCCCTAAAATCTGACTCTTTCCAGTAAATTCCATAGTTTCACTATTATTTGATTCAACTCCAACACGGTTAGATGTGATTGAGAATACCCGGTTCTCTAAGCAGCGAGTCTTCATTGACTGTTGACACCAGGGCAGCACAAGATTGGCTGGATGGCAGATTATTTGTGCTCCTTTTAGAGCAAGAGTTCTCGCAGATTCGGGAAAATACCAGTCAAAACAAATCATTATCCCTACCAGAATATCACCTTTAGCAGGGAAAACTTGAAATCCAGTATCTCCTGATGTAAAGAACAGCTTTTCTCTATAGAAAAGATGAGTCTTGCGATATATATAGTAACTTCCATCAGGATTTATCAAAGCAGCAGAGTTGTAATATCTATTTTCTACTTTTTCTGCAAAACCATAAACGATACTGAATCCCTTTTCTGATGAAAATTGTCGGAATTCTTGAAAGACAGTTCCTTCGGGAATTGTCTCACTAATTTTATCAACTTCTTCCTGTTTCTGGAATACATAACCGGAAAGACATAGTTCTGGTAAAACTACTAAATCTGTCTCCATCTCTGAAAGTATAGCTTTTAATTTATTAAGATTTTCTGTAACTGCTAAAAACTCAGGTTTAAACTGTACTACTGAAACCCTATATTCCATAACTTATGCTATTCCTTTTAGTTATATAATTATAATGAAGATTGAAGATTAAACTGATATACAAATCAGTTTGATATATTGGATATTGTGCATTAAATCCTTCTTTCCTGCCTAATAGTTGCATTTCTTTTCTCTTCAATTTATTTTACTTCCAAAATCTTGATTTCCATTTATCGGTCAAGTTCTTTTACTTGTTTTGTTTCTCCTTATCAAGTAGATATTTCTGGCTTCATTGAGTTATCCTATAATTCAAGTGTGGCATCAAAATATTAGAAAAAAATAATAGTTAATCTATAAAAGATTACAATATTTTCCCTTCCTAAGCTCTTTTTATTAAGCTTAGGGGTCACTTATATTGAGCTTATGATTGATTTCGGACATAAGCTGGACATAAGCTGGACATAAGCTGGACATAAGCTGGACATAATGTGCAGATAATACGGAATACATATGGGATCTTAGGATGAATTAATAATTATGCATAAATCAGAAGAAACAATTGAAATAATAATAAGTATGAAAGTTTAATGATTATTAAATGCATATAAATATATTTATAATATAAGAAATTATTATATGACAAGCATTATATTTCCCTTATTTTGCCTTATTTCCTTAATTCTAAAAACTTTAAAGAATAATTTATCTTTAATATGGCTGATAAAATTCTTGACTTTAATACCTGGTGTTAAAAAGGGTATAAAGTATCATTTGGTAATGAGGTAGAAAATGCAATATGATGTAATTATTATAGGAAGCGGTCCAGCTGGATTAAGTGCTGGAATCTATGCTGCACGTGGAGGATTAAAGACAGTTATCCTGGAAAGAGCTATAATTGGAGGTCAGATAACTTCTGCTCATCAGGTGGAAAACTATCCTGGATTTCCTGAGGCTATTGAAGGATTTGAGCTTACAGAAAGAATGAGACAACAAGCGGAAAGGTTTCAAGCACAGTTTTTAGATGAGGAAGTTACGGCAATAGGAATGGAGGGTTTGTGCAAAATAGTGGAAACTCGTGAAAATAAATACCGGACTAAAGCTTTAATAGTGTGCACTGGTGCATATCCCAGAAGGCTAAATGTTCCTGGTGAAGAACGCTTTACGGGAAGAGGAGTTTCCTATTGTGCCACCTGTGATGGTGCCCTATATCGTGATAAAGTAGTGGCAGTAATAGGAGGAGGTGATTCTGCAGTAGAAGAAGGGATTTATTTAACCCACTTTGCCCGTAAGGTCTATATCATCCATAGAAGAGATGAATTAAGAGCACAAAAGATACTGCAAGAACGTGCTTTTCAGAATCCCAAAATTGAATTTATCTGGAATTCAGTGGTGCAAGAGATTTATGGAACCGATAAAATTGAAAAACTGGAAATTTTTAATAGAATAACGGGTCAGATAAACTTCCTGCCCGTTGATGGTGTTTTTATTTATGTAGGGATCTTACCCAACAATAAACTGCTGGAATCCAGGATAAATCTTGATGAAGCAGGTTTCGTTTACACGGATGAATTTATGCATACTAATATACCTGGTGTCTACGCTGCTGGAGATATTCGTCATAAAGTTTTGCGACAGGTAGTCACAGCAACAAGCGATGGTGCGATAGCTGCATTCAGTGCAGAAAAATGGATCAGAGATAATTACGAAGCTTTAGAAGAAAATGGAGCAAAATTAAGTGTGGAGCAGTAAGGATATTCGTCGTACCTTTATTGATTTCTTCAGGGAAAGAGGTCATATCTTTATCCCATCTTCTCCGGTAATTCCACGGGATGACCCGACATTACTTTTTGCCAATGCTGGTATGAATCAGTTTAAAAATATCTTTCTAGGATTAAAAGAACCAGAAGTCAAAAGAGCAGTAAATAGTCAGAAATGTATTCGTGCTGGTGGGAAACATAATGATTTAGAAGCAGTTGGTAAAGATGGTTATCATCATACTTTTTTTGAAATGCTGGGCAATTGGTCTTTTGGTGACTATTATAAAAAAGAAGCTATAGAATGGGCTTGGGAACTCTTAACGGTTGTCTATCAGCTTCCTAAAGAAAAACTCTTTGCTACCGTGCATAATTCTGATGAGGAAAGCTACAATTTATGGAAAAATAATACCGATATAGACCCATCCCATATATTCTATTGTGGAGATAAAGATAATTTTTGGGAAATGGGGGAGACAGGTCCCTGTGGACCCTGCACAGAAATTCATTATGATTGCGGTATAGAACATTGCAATAAAAAGAATATTCCAGAGCATAAATGTCAATTGAATGGTAATTGCAATCGTTTCATTGAGCTCTGGAATCTCGTTTTTATACAGTATAATAGAGAAGAAGATGGTTCACTTTCTCCTTTAAAATCTCATTTTGTAGACACTGGAGCCGGTTTTGAAAGGTTAGTGCGAATACTTCAAAATGCTTATAGTAATTACGAGACCGATTTATTTATGCCTATCATAGATAAGATTGTCCAGATGAGTGGGATTCCCTATAGTCCTGAAACTGGTATGTCTCATAGAGTGATAGCTGACCATATTCGTTGTCTATGTTTTGCTCTCGCTGATGGTGGTTTTCCTTCTAATGAAGGAAGAGGTTATGTCCTGAGAAGGATTTTACGTAGAGCCGCTCGTCACGGGAGATTACTTGGATTTTCTGAACCTTTTATGTTTCATTTAGTTGATCCAGTGATAGAAATAATGAGTGACCCTTTTAGCGAATTGGAAGGGAAAGAAGCCTATATCAAGATGGTAATTAAAGCAGAAGAAGAACGTTTCAATGCTACACTGGATAAAGGTCTGGAGAAATTTGAACAGATTTGTGCCAATGCTTCCGGACAAATTATCTCTGGTAAAGATGCATTCCTGCTCTATGATACTTATGGTTTTCCTCTTGATTTGACTATTAATCTGGCAGAAGAAAGAGGTTTTAAGGTTGATACAATCGGTTTTGAAGAAGAGATGAAAAAACAAAGAGAACGAGCTCGAAAAAGCTCTAAATTTGTTTATAAATGGGAAGATATGGATTGGATTGAATTATTGCCCTCTACTCCGACAGAATTTGTCGGTTATAATACTTTTGCTACTGATGCTCAAATTCAGCGTTATCGGATTGATGATGAGGGGAAGATACATCTTCAGTTGGATAGAACTCCTTTTTATGCAGAATCAGGTGGACAAATTGCTGACACGGGAAGGATCTATAATGAAGATTTTGAGATGCAAGTAATTGATGTTAAACGAATAGAAGATCAATTCATTCATATTGGACATCTGGTGAAAGGTGCCATTTCTTCACCTTTAGTAAAAGCAGAAATTGACCTTAAAAGAAGAAAAGATATAGCTCGTAATCATACTGCCACTCATATTCTGCATAGAGCTTTAAGAATGATTTTAGGTGAATATGTTCAGCAAAAAGGTTCCTATGTTGCTCCAGATTATCTTCGTTTTGACTTCACTCACCTGAAAGCACTAACGCAAGAAGAGATAAATAAGGTGGAAGACATTGTTAATGAAATAGTTAAAGAAAATAGGTCTGTCTACATTGAAATAAAGGATATTAATGAAGCACGCTCTGATGGTGCGATAGCTCTTTTCGGTGAAAAATATGGTCAGAAAGTTAGAGTTGTTAGTGTAGAAGATTTTTCCAAAGAGTTATGTGGAGGTACGCATATTTCTGCCACTGGTGAGATTGGACTTTTCAAAATTATATCCGAAAGTTCTTCCTCTGCGGGAATTAGAAGAATAGAAGCTGTAACCGGAAGAGGTGCAGAGAAATTTGTTCGTTCACTTCAAGAAAGGATAGTTCATCTTGCCTCAATGCTTAATGTACCAGAAAAGATGATAGAGACAAGATTGGAGAATTTACAAAATCGGATTAAAGAATTGGAAGATGAACTTAAAAAGAAAGAGCAGAGAAAGAGTTTTTCTGAAGTTAATAGCTTGCTGGATAATATAATTGAATATCCGGATTTTCGTTTTCTTTGTGCAACTGTAGAAGCTGAACCGGAAAAATTAAGAGAACTGGGTGATATACTTAAAGACAGAGCAAAAGATGCCATATCCCTCTTATTCACTATAGATGGCGATAAAATTACTGTTCTTTGTGTAGTGGGAAGAGATTTAATAGATAAATTTAATGCTGGGAAAATTGTGAAAGCTGTATCTCAAGAACTTAATGGAAAAGGTGGAGGAAGAGCTGACTCTGCTATGGGAGGAGGAAAAAATCCAGAAAAGCTTTCTGAACTTATACCCCGCCTTCCAGATATTATCCGAAGCACTTTATAATGCGTATCCTGGTTATCAGATTAAGTTCTATTGGAGATATAATACTCACTCAATCTGTAGTAGCAGACTTACGAGATCTCTTTCCAGAAGCAGAAATCTATTTTCTCTGTAAACCAGAATATCAAGCTTTACCAGAACTTTTTGGTCTGGATTTAAAGATTATTCCCTATTCAAGAAGCTTTTCCTGGCATATAGGTCTGCTTAAACAATCTTTTGATTTAGTGATAGACCTCCATAATAAATTTTCCACCTGGATGATTAGACATCTGGTTCGCTCTCATAAAAAGGCAGTTTACCATAAACAGCATAAACTTAGAAGAAGAATCGTGAAAGGAGATCACTCTATCAGTATAGAATCTACGGTTAGATTGTATTATTCTGCTTTAGAAACACTCTTTCCAGATAAATTTAATTCTACTTCTCCTATTCGCTATCCAGTGCTTTATCCTGAGCTTATAACCTCCAAGATGGAAATTACTCCAAGAATTTATCCGGAAAGAAAATTTGTAGCTTTATTTCCAGGTGCTGCGCATAACACTAAAATCTGGCAGATAGAGAACTGGGAAAAGCTTATAGAAGATTGCCATAATGAATATGAATTTAGAATTTATGGCAACCAATCAGATTATGAGTTAACTAGAAATCTTGGTGCCGATTATAATGATATCAAAAATCTTTGTGGGAAACTCAATCTCCAGCAATTGACAGCAGAATTAAATGTTTGTGATGCCATAATTAGTGGTGATACCGGTCCTATGCATTTAGCTGCAGCTTTAAATAAGCCTCAGATTGCTATCTTTGGTGGAACTCATCCCCGTTTAGGTTTTGCCCCTCTAAATGATAAAGCTATCATTTTATCTGCAGATTTAGAATGCCAGCCCTGTTCTTTACACGGAAAAAAGAAATGTCCCAAAGGGACTTTTGAGTGTATGAAATTGATTACACCGGAGATGGTTGAAACTAAGCTAAAAGAACTTCTGGAACATATTTAGATTACTAAGTATAGGTTATTATATTATGGAATTATGTATATAATCAAATAGGTCTGGAGATTTGTTTTTTGAGATATATTGTTCTATCCGTTTCTCTGCCAATTCTATATATTCAGGATTAACATCGTAACCCACATAATGACGATGAGTTTTTATTGCAGCAATAGCTGTTTGACCGCTACCAATAAAGGGGTCAAGGATAATATTCTGTTCAAAAGAATATAATTGAATTAATCTATAGGGCAATTCTACTGGAAATGGGGCTGGATGTCCAATTTTTGTTGCAGATTCAGCGGAGAAAGTCCATACACTTTTAGTAAATTCCAAAAATTCTTCTTTGGTGATGGTACTTTTTTTCTTATTATTTGGCAGAGCATACATTTCTTTTGAGAATAATAAAATGTATTCATGTATATCTCTCAAAGTTGGATTTTTTGCTGAAAGCCAGCTTCCCCAGGCAGTTGAAGGACTTCCACTAGCAGCTTTATTCCAAATAATTTCTCCTCTCATTAAGAATCCAAGATCAAGCATATCTTCAATAATAAAGCTATGAAGTGGGATATAAGGTTTTCTTCCTAAATTAGCAATATTAATACAAGCTCTACCACCAGGAACAAGAACCCTTTTAACCTCTTTCCATACGGATTTTAAAAAAGTAAGATATTCCTTTAAGGTTAGATTATTATCATATTCCTTACCAACATTATAGGGAGGAGAAGTAATCATTAAATGAACACTATTATCAGGAAGTTCATTCATAAACTCACAACTTTTACAAAAGATTTTATCTAAAGTATCGGAAGGTATAGGATTTTCTATATAATTATCTTTTTGTTCTTTTGGTAAATCATCGTATAATCTACTGGAGTAAAAGGGGAAGGAATCGTGATTTCTTCTCCCTGGAGAACCAAAACTGCTTGTTCTAGTTCCATTTCTATTATTTTTATTAATCATTTTAATCCTCCATCCATAAATCAATCCACCTTTTATAAGGGTTATAAAAGATTTCAGTTCGGTACCAGAAAATAGAAATAGATTTACTATTCTGGTCCTTGAATAGATTATCTAGAGCTTCTCCTGTAAGTTCTATACCTCTTGGATTAGTACCTGCTTTTGGAAGCTTTATATATTTTTCTCTTCCAATTTTATCAAATACCGACTTTTGAACACTTAAAGGAATATAATAAAATCCACCATAATTATTCCAATTTATCTGAACAAGAAGAATATCGCATTTAGGTTGATAGCTATTAAGGAACTCTTTTGACTTTAATGCATCAACTGTCCAGATAAGTTTAATACCCCGTATTTTTGAATCAGTTATTGTCTTTATTGAAATTGGATTACCATAAAGTTTAACATCTAATTCTGGCTCAGTTATAGCTAGTTCAGTTTCTACATTTTTTTCACCAAATAGATATATTAGTAGAGCTACAATGATTTTTTCTCTTAAAGAACCAACTTCCATTCCTATTTTTCCAGCTCTTGAGCTTTCCAATTCAGCAAGTTGGAAAAGATAGGGTAAACGCTTTTGAATTTTTAAAACAGTGTTGTTATCGTCAAACAGTTGAAGCAAATAATCTGACATTTTATTAATTTCTACCTTTAACTAAATTCAGCATTTATAAAATGATCAATACTACTTACCACTTATAAGTAAACATTAAGATAGGTTGATTATCTTTTATATCTAAATAAACTTGAGGATTAGGTTTTTGGCTAGTATAGCGTAGAGCATCTATTCCACTGATTATATGATTTACTATGAGTACTCCCATAGTCAATTTTCCATAGTTCTGAAGGTCTCTAGTCTGGATACGCAATTTACTATAATTACGACGGTGTTCTAAACTATCCCAGTTCCAGCTATATTCATCTGGATAGCAATGTTCATCAATATATATTTGTTGTTGGATGGGGTCATTTGGATATAATTGAATAGCTTCTTCTCTGATTTTAGCATTATATCCACCTGCTTCAAAGCCACTACTATTATAACGGCTTAAATTTCTGAAGTATTGGTCATCATATTTACCGGGTTCTATATGAGCAAATTTGATAGCATATTCGTAGTATTTTTGAGCTCGGAGATCTTCTTCTGCATTAAAATAAAAAAGAGTAGAAATGATACCTGCTTCTGCTGAAAGCATTGCATAGCCATAATTCCTACCATCCTGAATTTGTGTTAAACCGGGTACTACCATAGATTTTAAGACTTTTAAACCCCGACTTTCTGCAGCAAGAGAAACAGTTAGCAACAATATTAAAATGATTATTGAGATGGTTAATTTGGATTTATTGGGCATTAATACTCCAGCTGGACATTGAACATTAGACCATTATTGGAAGTAGGAGTAAAATAGATGGATAGAGGTCTATTTGTTTTTTTATTAATAAGAGAAACATCTATGACACTGACAACCCGATTCAGGACCAAAGCTCCGATACTAAGATTTTGATAGATTTTAGCTTTTTGAGTTCTTCTGCGTAACTTTTTATAATGGTCTTGATAGGTCTGATTTTGCCAGCTCCAGCTTTCTTCATCGCTATAGGTATTAGCTAAAATATATTCCTCATATCCTTCTGGGTTATAGGAATAAATTAAATAATAATTACGGGCAAAAAGTTCCTCATATCGGTTAAAATCATCACTGCTTATATAATTTTGTAGATTTTGATAATAACTTTCAGGCATCCCTGATTTAGCTCCAGCATAAACCACTGCATATTGTTTATAGGTATCAGTTAGATTGTCCTTTTCCTTTTCCAGGGCAAAAAAGGAACTCCAGACCAGTATATCGGTACTGAGCATAATAGCACCACGAGTTGTTTTCCCAAGTGCGAGTTCTCCTGTTCCAGGTAAGATAGCAGAAGCAGCAGAATAACTCAATTTTGGCAATGCAGCTAAGGGTACTATAGAAAGAATTAGAAGAAAGAAGATAAAGCGTTTCATTATAAATTTAAAAGTTTACTCTTAAAGCTAAAGTGGGTGTTAGACTATTATTGGAAACATCAGTATAGTAATACATCTGTACCTTATCATTTTTTGTGATAGCTGTACGATTAATCTTATTGGTCATAATATAGGCATCAATAGCAGAAATGATATGATTTGCTGCTAACCCAAGAGTGAAATAATTAGAATAGGTATATTGCTTGTTTGCATCTTTTCTCATCTTTATATATTCCTGACGCCAGAGTGAAGCTTCCGGGTCCTTGGGAGATATAGGATGAGATAGGTCTCCATTCATAAAGTCTTCCACGGTATAATTCTGATACCAGCGTCTATTCTGGATTAATTGAGGGTCTGTGCTACCAGTAAAAACCCAGAGATTTTCATAAGCAGGGTCATCCATAATAAAGGTTCCATCTCCAGAAGTAGGATCTGTGGCAAAGCGATGATACCAATCTGCCCAGCCAAAGATATATTTGTTGTATTTTCCTATATCCTCGTAAAAATGTTGAGTATCCGATTGATCTAAACGGAAAAAAGTATCATCATAGATATCAAAAGCATTAATATTTTTTAGAACTTCTTGCACATTATTTTGATAGTCTCGTCTATAGCGAGTCCCGGTATAGGTATAAGAATAATCATTTCCGCCAACAGTATAATTGAAGGTGTGAGTAACTATCTCGCTATTGGCATAATTTTCATAATTTTTTGTTTTAGAATCTCCTTGCTGGTCAAAATAAATCATCCCTCCAATCATAGCAATTTCCAGAACCGGGAAAATATAGGTAATAACGGCTGAAGGTTTTGCATAAAATTGTCCTGCTCCAGGTAAAATAGCTGAATATAGCATAGCTAATCGTGCATCTTTCTTTTCAAAATTGACTTTTATTATTTCTTGCTCATTGCTTTTATCACTGTTTTGGAATATTAAGTCATCAATGTTTTGTCCTAAAAGAGTAGATAAGAAGGCAAGGCATATAATGAGTAATAAAAACTTCTTCATATTTTCCTCCTCTTAATCACTTTTGTACTGCAAATTTGATAGTCTTATTCTTATTTCCGCACTGCACCTTTATAATATATACTCCTGAAGAAAGATTGCGACTGTCAATTATTATATCTCGCTGCGGATTTCCATTAGCAGGAATAGTCTGACTTTTAATTAAATCTGCATTGATGTTATAAAGATGTAGTTTAACGGTTTGATTGAAATTTTCAATACGGATTCTAAAATTATCTCCTTTTACAGGATTAGGAAATACATAGGCATTAAAATTTTGAGCAGGAGTGGAAGTGATAAATTCTCCATAAAGAGTGCCATTCCCTCCATTGCGAAAGCTATTCCAGCAAAGCTGAGTTTCATCAAGAACTACATTTTTCCCTTGAATAATTATCTTTCCGCTTCCATCTGTGTAATACCAATATAAATGGGAAGATAATTTATCATCAGCGATTATAGTTAGATGAGAATTTCCTGTCTCTCCGTTTGATAATAACGAATTTTGCCATAAAATCCCTTGTTCAGGAGAAAATGCTAGATGTCCTCTGTCAGTAACAGGCAAATATAGAATAGGTGTTGAACCGCTTTGCATTGCTATTAAATGAGCATTAGGTTCAAAAGTGAAAGGAGATGTATCATAAGGATAACCCTTCAATAAAGAACCATCAAAGCTTATAGCATAGATTTTATTTCCAGAACCCCAGAATATAGCAGGACAAATTGAAGTCTCATCAGTATGATAAGAGGTTAGTCCTAATTGTGTAGGATGTTCATCAGGTTTTGCAATATATATCTGATGCAGACCTCCACTATCATATCTATAGATATTACCTTTATTTGACATTAAAAACAGCATTGAGGTATTTTCAGGTAAAGCACAAAAAGTTACTGGTTCGTAGATGCCAAAAGGTTCCGGTAATTCCATTTCTTCACTAACAGTTAGTGTAGTTATATCTATTATGTATAAGAGGTCTGGACAAAGTGCTATGAGTTTGTCATCATAATAGCCAAGTCTCTCTATATTTTGTAAGGGTACAGAATGTATTATTTGATTATTACGGATAGAGGATAAAGTATTTTGAGTAGTAACAAAAATAGTATTATCAAAAGAAATAGGTGCTGTAGTTATATGCTCTGAAAAGTTTATGGAGATGTTTTCTAAATCGTCTTGGGAGAATTGTATCAATTCCAGAATATTATTATGCACTAAAATCAATTCCTGAAATCCATTTCCATCTTGATCTGCAGTAGTTATAGGGAAATCTATAGCTTGATTATTCCAGGAGAAACTGCCCATCAAGTCACTCCAGTTGCTATCTGAATAAGAAAGTAGATGGATGGAATCGTCCATCAAGAGAGGGATATTAAAATCGCTGAAACTTGATTTAATTAAGGGAGCAGTGATTATACTGGACTCTGAATAATCAAAGATTTGAGTGCTATCAAAATTACCAGAACATATAGTTATATTCATATCTCTGGAAGGATTTCCCATATTATTTAGCCAGTAGAGTGAGCCCATATCTTGACTATCTTTTAAGGGAGGTTTTGTATCGCTATTTAATGCGGGTTTCCAGGGTTCTTGAGTCCAGTGAAGAAAAAAGCCATCAGAATCAAGTAACGGTTTGTGAGCATAAAAATATTCGTATTGGGTGCCAGTCCAGTACCAGGAATAAGGATAACCTATATCAGGTAGATTATCAGCTTCTATTATTTCTACTCCTCTAAGAGAGAATCGGGTATTAACAGAATTATTCTGATAGTTGGAAAAGAAATTTCCCTCGTTATCCCAGACTCCTTGATTGTATATCACATCATTATTGATGTGCCAGACCAGAAAACCTCCTCCCATAGCAGAACCGTCTGCTTTCTGGAAAGAGGGCAATAGATAATCATATTCGTAAGTGGGTATATTATCCGGGTCCTCAATAGCCGTAGGATAGAGAATAACTCTTTTATCTTCGTTTGCAAAAACTGCAGTTGCTCCATCGCCATCAGGGTCTACACTTCTATTTTCTACCAGGATATATTCTGTAGAGGATAGAGGTAAACGAAGAATCTGAGGTGTAAATGCATTTCCAGACTGTTTCCAGCTACTGGCAGAAATTGAGATAGGTGTATGAAGTGGTATTTCTTCCAGATCCAATAATAAACCTTGTGCTTTAAGAAAATCCTCACAGATTAAAGTACGAGACCAGGCTCCAGGAAGAACAGGCAATCCACCTTCCAGCATTACATAAGTTCCATCCTCAAGTTCATCCATTAGGACTCCAGAACCTCCACTATCCATAATATCAAAAACACCAACCATTGGTTGCCAATTATAGACATTATAGAGGTCTACTAACCCGATAGAGTGTCCAAATTCATGAGCCATAACCGCATTTAGTGCTCCATAACCCGAATGGATGACTGTTCCATCATATACATCATCAATAAAATCCTGAGATATTGTAGAAGGCACGTTGCAGGCACTACTAATAAGAATGGAACCATCATCTACAGGAACTTCTTTTCCAGTTCCCACACTGATAAAAAAAGAAGGAAGGTCTGAAGGTGTGTCGGATAATATATCATGCTGCCAATCTGAACCAGCATGAATAATCATAAAATGACTATAAGCAGAAAAATCTATTTCAGGAGAAATATTATCTGCTGTAGTAAAGGCATCTCTGAAATATTCTTCCATTCTGGAAACAAAAGTGTCGCTAGAAGCTGAAGGTGGATTATAATAACCCAGAGTATGGGGTAAAGTATAAGCTCCCTCTACAGGATAGACATCATATTCCAGATTAAAAAAACCAGCTGTAGCAGCAAGATAATAGTATCTCAATGCCTCCAGGTTGTCCTGAAAATATTTACGATTATGTGGAGGGCTTCCAATACTGTAAAGATAGTTAGGATCAGGTTCAAGCTGAAACTTTCCATTTCCTGTAGTGTTGGGGTCATCTGGTATTTCTTCTTGAAAATCAACCAGAATCACTAACAGCTTGTTATAGCTATCTTTGTTTTTATCTAAGCTCTTTCCTGGCTGTTTATTAAGTAATTCTATATAGGGATGAGCTTTAGGTGGATGAGTGGGATAATATTTGCTCAGGTTAAGTTTCTCACCACTTAATAAAGTGGAATATATTAGAAATAGAGATATTAACTCAGCTCTCAGAAGAAATTTGAGTTTCAGTTTCCCCAGGAATAATCCCGAGGAAACTGAAAGGAATATTTTTCTATTAATCAGAACTCAAAACCTAAAGAGAATACTTTGTTATAATCTGTCAGTTCACCAGCAGTTATCATACCAAAATCAGCAGTTAGCTTGTATTTTTTACTGAAGGTGTATTGAATACCAGCGCCAAAACTGGGACCAACAATACTTCCTGCAGGGTCAGCAAAATATCCACCTCTCAGAGAAATCAGATTAAGATAGGTATATTCTGCCCCAATTCCATACATTGTCTCATCAAGGTGTTCCCAGCCAGTTATGAAACGTTTAAATAGGGGGTCATCATTAGCAAGTATTTTACTGGCTTCAGCAGAGACAATCAGTTTATTCATTGGTTTATCTAGAATTTGATATGATGCACCTAAACGAAAAGTCATAGGTAAGGGATCCGACTGAGATTCATCCACATAGGTCACATTAGGACCGATATTTTGAATAGCCAAGGCGAGATCCAATCCATTAACTCCGAGATCCTGATATTTTGCCCCCACATCAAAGGCAAAGGTAAAAGCTTTACCTTCATCCTCAGTGTTACCAGTGCCAGGTCCTAAATAACTATAGACAAGCTTAAAGTTTCCACCTACGCCTAAATGTTCTGGTATAACTTCATAACTATAACCTGCACCTCCAGCAAAATCAAAGCTGTGAAAAGACCCTAGTGTATTACCTTGTTCATCGGTTTGTTCCTGAGTTCCAGCATCCAGTAAGATAAATTGCACATTCACATTACCGATATCTTTGAAGTAGTGGTTGAAACCTAAATATTCATAGAACATATCATCAAAACCACCACCAGCTCCTTGTAGCCAGGGTATATGAGTTCCCGCCAATTGTGTTTTACGATTGAATGCGGTGGCACCTGGATTCCACCAGGCAGCATAAGCATCATCAGTTACAGCTGAATAGGCACGACCAAGGGCATTAGCACGAGCACCAGGTTCAAAAGTGAGAAATAGTAATGCACCCTGGGAAATTGCATCCAGAGTGAAGGGCAGGTTCATTAGTATCAACAATGCTGCCAGGATTAATATAGTATATTTGGACATCATACCTCCAAAAAAGATATCCGTCAACTCAGAGCATTAAATAACCCTGGGTTATTTTTTTATGATAATGAGTTCAGGGGAAGAAAATACCCCAATCAAAATTATTTTACTAACTCGTTCTACAAATAATGCGGGTTTGTATCAACTTTTTAAGAACTTAATCGCTCCACTTAGTTAATGGTGCCGAAGGCCGGAATCGAACCGGCACGGGCTAAAAGCCCGGTGGATTTTGAGTCCACTGCGTCTACCTATTTCACCACTTCGGCATATTGTGAACTCTATTTAAATTTAACAAATGATTGTCAAGCTTATTTTGCATTCTTAACTGGACAATATCAAGGATGTTAAGAAGAGCAATAGAACTTTATTATTGTTTTTGCTTTTGTTCTTCTTCTTTAACGAGTTCTTCAAGCTTAGCTGCTACTTCATCCAGTGCCTGTTGAGGAGTAAGAATTCCTGCAGTGGCTTTTTCCAGACTTTTTTTAAGTTCATCTCGTCCTACGAACCAGGCGGGATGTTGCGGTTCAAAAATGGCATCTTCCAGTTGTGCATATATACCTTTAAACTGAGGATTTTCACCCAGAAAATCCTGGATAGTCTTCGTTTGCATAGCACTTTTTCTTAAAGGCATATAACAAGTGCGAGCGCTCCATTCTGCAGTTCTTTCAGTAGAAGTGAACCATTTTATGAATTCCCAGGCAGCTTTTTCTTTCTTGGGATTACCACTTTTGAAGATTACAATATTAGTTCCACTTATAGCACTTTTCTTGGTTCTATAAGTAGGAAGTGGTGCATAGCCAACAGCAAAATTGATGGGTTGTTGACGCATATAGGTGATAGAGACACTGGAACCTTCATACATAGCAACTTTTCCTGCGAGAAAGGCATTCTGTCCATCCATTTCTTTAGTAGATTTAGCGGTTTTATCCACATTCACTAAGGTAAGAATATAATTTAATGCCTCTAAACCATACTTACTATTCAGAACAGGGCGGTTATTCTCATCCATTATAGTACCACCAGCTTGATGGATGAGATTAACAAATTGCCATTCATTGACCGTAAAATTTGCGCCATAAATATCATCTTGAGGTGAAGTGAGTAGTTTACAGTATTCCCGAAATTCCTGCCAGGTAGCAGGAAAATAGTAGGGGTCTAAACCAGCACGGTAAAAAGCATCTTTATTATAAAAGTAAGCACGAACGCTTTTATTGAACGGGAACGACCATTTTTTCCCTTTATAGGTTATTGAATTCATAAAAACGGGATAGAAATCATTTAAATCTTCTTCAGTCATATCAGGATCAACCGCAATGAGGCTATCAATACTAACCAGCACATTATCTTCCTGATATTTTGCTGCCCAGGATTCAAAAACTTGTGCCAGGTCTGGCTGTTTACCCACTTGAAGAGCAGCAGAAAGTTTTTGAGATAAGGCAGTATAGCTGCTGATAGGATTGGTGATGATTTCAATATCTTTGTGAGTGCGATTGAATTCCATTATCATATCATTTAATACATCACCTAGTGGACCACTCAATCCGTGCCAAAACCTAACTTGAACTTTACTGGATTGAACAGCTTGACCGCAACCTCCAAAAAGAATAGCTACAAGTATTAAAATCGCAGAAATTTTATATAGTTTCATTTCCCATATCCATCTTAAAATTCTTTTAATTTCATTAATATATCAAAATACAAGATATTTTTCAGACAAAAATGCTGAACAATTCCTATTCCACAGGTAGTTCGGGCTTCCAATTTTCATCTTTACGAACATATTCAGAAATGGTCAGCAAATAGCCAGTTTTACTTTTTTTCTGTTCAAAGAAAATCAGTTCCCATTCATCCCAGTTAATTTCAGGAAACCAGGTATCTCCTTCAAATTCTGCATCTATACGAGTTATATACATTTTTGAGATGAGTGGAAGGAATAATTTAAATATCTGGCTTCCACCGATGACAAAGACCTCCTCATCAGGTTTACAATGTTGGAGGCATTCAGTGACATTATGACAAACTATTGCCCCTGGAACATAAAAATTATGGTCGTGAGTAAGAATTATGTTCACCCTTTGATCTAAAGTATTTCCCAGAGACATCCAGGTATTCTTTCCCATAATCACTGTATGATTTAAGGTCTTTTTCCGGAAATATGCCAGGTCTTCAGGTATTCGCCAGGGAATATGATTTTGGTATCCAATTAAGCCATTGCGATCCATAGCTACAATTAAAGAGAGTTTTAGGTCGGGTAATTTAGAGATAGAATTCATCATTTTTTAGTTAAAAACAATTTCACCGGTTAATATCTTGCTTTTAATATAAACTGGATGGTCAGCATAAAGACTCACTTTTCCTTCGCAGATAACATCTTCT
>MWCN01000048.1 GCA_002070045.1 Candidatus Cloacimonetes bacterium ADurb.Bin211 | reverse complement strand
GGAATGCTCTGTCTGATACTGACTTATTTCGCTTAAATTATTCTGTTTTTTCTTTAATATATCTTCCTGTTCATTTATGAAAGTCATCAGTGCTTTTTTTTCATTACTAAGTTGTTTAAATTCGGTTTCCCAATCAGTTAAATTCTTTTGTTGGTTATTAATCACAAGGTCCAGTTCCCTTATTTGCTTAAATAACTTCTGTTTCTCAGTATTTTTGGCTTCTGCTTCTTTTAGTTGTGTTGTTTTTTCTCCCAGGATAGAATTAATCGCTTTCTGGCTTTCTAAGATATCTGCTTCTTCTGATTTTAACTTTAGCAATTCTTCTTCAAACTCTTTCAGCCTCAGTTTTAAATTTTCTATTTCCTTAAAATCAGCAAAAAATAGTTGGGCTTTCTTTGCTTTATTCAATCTTTCCTGTTGAGGAGCAAAATTCTTTTTTTCCTCTTCTAAATCTTGTAACTTCCGATTAGTATCGTTGATTTCCTTGTTTAACCTTTCAATTTCCTCTGCCCATTTTAGCTGTTTTTTTAATAATTCTTGTTCTTCTTTGAGAGATTTTATTTGTTTTTGTAGTTCATCGGATTTTAACTCAAGCTCTTGAACTTCTTCTTCAGTTAATAAATGTATTGCACCGAGTGCGGCTTCAAGTTTATCTTGTTCTTGCTTAAATTCATTTTTTCTGGCATATACAGTCATAGAAATTTCGCTATAAATTTCAGTACCGGTGATTTCTTCCAGGATTTCAGACCTCTCATTAACATTAGCTTTCAGGAAAGCATCAAATCCACCCTGAGCTAACATCATAGAACGAGTAAAACGTTTAAAATCCATTCCCGTGACTTTTTCTACTTCTTCTTTAACGGTAGTAATACTTTCCGCCAGCAATTCTCCGGTATCGGCTTTGGCAATTTCATGTTTGGGTGATTGTAAATTGCCATCTGGTCTAAATCCAGCACGTTTTTGACTCCATCTAATCCTGAAATTTCCTTTATTCGTAGTAAATTCCAGTTCTGCAAAACATTCTCCGGTATGAAGAGACATAATATCATTGGTGGAACTTGAGATTTTATTCAAACGAGGTGTTTCTCCATAAAGAGCAAGACAGATAGCATCCAGAATAGTGGATTTTCCTGCTCCAGTGGGACCAGTAATGGCAAAAATACCATTTTCTATAAAAGCTGGATGAGTAAAATCAATTTCCCATTCTCCAGGTAAGGAATTTAAGTTCTTAAATCTCAATCTATTAATTCGCATTTTCCCTCACTCTGCATTAATATCTTTTTCAGAAAGCACTTGAAGCGCTTCATTATAGCATTGCCAGAGTTCTTCCGCCAGAGGTTCTCCAATCTTATTTTGTTCCAGACATCTACGAAAAACTTCTTGAGGATTAAGAGAATCCAGGGTCTCCTCTAAATTTTGACGAGCCAGGACACGTTTAATGACCTGTTCGTTTTGCAGACGTAATAGTTGTAAATTATATCCCTTACAAAGACTTAATATATTCTCTTTCAAATTGGTGCGGATATCGTTTCCAGTATAATTAATGTCTAACCAGCATTCTTGATTCTCATCTCTTAGTTGAATCAGTTCCGAGGATATGGTATCCCAATCACCTTGAATTTGAATTAAACGGATTTGAGAAGGAATTTCTACTGCTTTTACCTGTATTACAGGATTATCCAGTTCAACCACCAGAACAGATTTTTCCGTTTCTGCTTCTTTAAAAGAGAGAGGGATAGGAGAACCTGAATAACGAACATTCACTCTATTGGCAACTTCTTGTTGACGATGTAGATGACCCAGAGCAACATAATCAAGTTCAGCAGGAAAAATATCCCCGGGAATATGACCTAAATTACCCATATAGAGTTCTCTAACTGCTTCACCTTCCTGTAAAATAGCGCCAGAAACAAAAAGATGTCCCATCGCTATTACGGGCAGTCCATTAGCCATTCTAAATGCACATTCAAAGACCTGTTGGTAATGATTAGTTACACCAGCAACCAGTTTTTGCTCTTTATCCTGCAAGCTTTCACCAAATTCCATTAATCGTAAATCTCTTTCACGAAGAAAGGGAACGGCACAAATCACTGCTTGAGGCTCTTTATTCCTATCTGTAAGTAGAATTACTTCATCTTCAATAGAATCGGTTTTAGAACCAATTATATAAATATTTAAATATTTAAGTAATTTGGAGGGCGCATTTAATAATGATGGCGAATCATGATTTCCCCCGATAATTACCACATTATGACAATTAGTTAAGTTTACCTGGCAGAGAAAGTTATAATACATTTCCTGAGCCCTATTGCTGGGAAGAGAAGAATCAAAAATATCACCGCAAACCAGAAGAACATCAATCTTTTCTTTTTCTATTAGTTTTATCAACCAATCAAGAAATAAAATATGCTCTTCATCACGCTTTCTGCCAAATAAACTTCCCCCTAAATGCCAATCGGATGTATGTAATATCTTCATAAATAACCCCCTATATATCAGATTGTATCACCTGTATGACTGGCTACAGATTATTTTACTCCATCC
>MWCN01000047.1 GCA_002070045.1 Candidatus Cloacimonetes bacterium ADurb.Bin211 | reverse complement strand
TTAGAACCGCCATATTTAATCTATTTCTCATAGTCTTTAATGAGCATAACTTAATCTTTAATTATAGTTATTTCTCTTTCTAAACCTGGTTTAAGAATCAGTTTGATTCAGGTTTAGTTTCTATATCCTGTTCTTTCTTTTCTACCGTCTCAGTATCTTTATTATCCTTACTCTCTGATTCTTCTTCATTTGCAGCAGGTTCTGGATTTTCTGAGATTTCAGGTTTTAGCTCTTCTTCTAAATTAGTAATTTCAGAAAGCATTTCAATAGTCTCTTCAAAGATGGTTAATTCTTCCTCATCTATACCTTCAGGATTAGGCTCAGGCTCAGAAATAGTTTCTTCTGTAACTGCACTCGTTATTGTCTCTTCCTCTTTTTCTGGTTCTTCAACAGGAGGAATGATTTCTTCTTCTGTGGAAGGTTTAGTTTCTTCTGTAGTTTCAGCACTTTCTGATTCAGCAACAGATCCTTCTTTTTCAGAAACTACGGATTCTATAGTTTTTTCAGCACTTTCGGAAGTTGCATCTGCTTCATCTTTTTCTGATGTTATTGATTCTTCAGCTTTTTCTGCTGAAGCAGTAGTTTCATCGGTATTGACACTGCGTTTTCTTTCTCTGGTCTTATGTTCTGCTTTTTTCTTTTCCAGGCGGGCAACTCTGTCTCTCATATACTGTTCGTGCAGAGCAAGGTATTCTTCTTGCAATCTGGAATCACGAGAGAAGAAGAAAGCGTTCACAGAAAGGACTAATCTTCTATTTTCCATATCCAGTTCAATTACTTTAAGGGGTAATTCCTCTCCCACATAAAAGGCATCTTCGGTATTTTCAAGTTTTGGTATTGCCAGATGAGAAAGTGGCACAAATCCTTCCACTTCATCTTCTCCAACTTTAATATCCACCAAAACACCTTTCGGAATGAGTTTACCAATCTTACCTTTAACTTCAGTGTTAACAGGTAAAGCTTCAGCTAAATTTTCCCAGGGATCGGGGTGAAGTTGTTTTACACCCAGAGCAATCCGATGTAAAGCACGGTCTATAGAAAGCACTACAGCTTCAACTTCCTGACCTTTACGAAAGACTTCCCGGGGATGATAAATCCTTTTAGTCCAGCTAATATCGGAAATATGAATCAAGCCATCTATACCATCTTCAATTTCCACAAAAGCACCAAATGGAGTAAGGCTCTTTATAGGACGAGTAATGACACTTCCAATTGGATAATGGTCTTCTATGTAGAGCCAGGGATTGGGTTCCATCTGTCGCATTCCAAGGGAGATACGATGATTTTCTTTATCCACTTCCAAAACTATTGCATCAACATTGTCGCCCACTTTTAACACTTTTCTGGCATCCATAATCTTTTTAGTCCAGCTCATTTCTGAAACATGAACCAAGCCTTCAACTCCAGGTTCCAGTTCTACAAATGCACCAAATCTTTGAACACTCACAACTTTTCCAGAAACTTTACTACCTTCTGGATATTTAATCTCTACATTTTCCCAGGGATGAGGAACCAATTGTTTTAATCCGAGAGAAATCCTTTCGCTGTCAGGGTCAAATTTAATCACTTTAACTTTAACTTTATCGCCAATATTGAGCATTTCACTGGGATGGTTCAGGGTTCCCCAGCTCATATCGGATTTATGAAGAAGTCCATCAATTCCGCCTAAATCTATGAAAGCTCCGTAATCAGTAATATTTTTGACTTCGCCATCAAGTTCCATCCCTACTTCAATCTGGGAGAGGAGTTCTTGTCTTCTTTGATTAGCTTCTTCTTCCAACACTTCTTTATGTGAAAGAATGATATTATGTGTATTTTCATCAATACGAATCACTTTAAAACTCATCTCTTTCCCTATGAATTGGTCAAGGATTGGAACAGATTTATTGGATATCTGAGAGCCAGGCAAAAATGCTTCTATTCCCATTACATCAACTATCATTCCACCTTTTACTCTTCTACTAATTGTTCCATTGATGGTTTCCCCTTCTGCAGCGGCTTTCTTTATTTGTTCTATATTTATCAAGAAATCAGCCTTTTTCTTGGAAATAGGGATTCTATTATCCTGGTTAGGTGCTCCCTCAATTAACACTTTAATTTTAGCATCAATTTGAGGAACCTCGCTATATTCAAATTCATTAATTGGAATAAAGCCATCATTTTTGACCCCAATATCCACAACCACTTCCTGGTCATTAATTCCCACAACTGTACCTTCAATAATATCCCCTCGTTTAAATTGCGGTATAGTCTCATCAATTCCTTGCAAGAGCTCTTGATTTAGCTGGTCATTTTCTTCCTTTGATGAACTTTGAATAGAAGTGATAGGAATATCTTGCTGTGGTTCCAAATTGGGAATAGGAGATGAATAATCTATTTTCAAATTATTCTTTTCCTCTTCTTCGCTTGTTAAATTTGGTTCAGTGCTTTTTTCCAGCACTGGTTCAGCCGGTTTCTCTGATAATTCCGGCATTTCAATGGTCAATTCTGGTTCCGGTTCTGTTGCGGCAGAAATTTCCCCCTCGGGTGCCGTTTTTTCCTCATTAGTTTTCGACGGTTCACCTTCACCCACCAATAAATTTTCATCTTTCTGGTCGGTTAGGTCTTGTTTTTGATCATGTTCTAACATGATTCCTCCTTATACACCGGGATTTCCTCTATCTGTTGAACAGATTGAGGTTCTCCTTTAATTCTAAAAATCTGATTATAAACTTCTACAATAATATTTTCTGGAGTAGAAGCACCTGCAGCTAAACCTATGTTCTGAGCACCATTTAATAAATCAGGTGTCAATTCTGCTGCTGTTTCAATATGAAAACTGCTTGTAACTTGTTTACATAGCTCCTGCAGAACTCGCGTATTAGCACTGTGCTTTCCACCTATAACAATCATTAAATCGCTATTTTTTGCCAGTTGTAAAGCAGCTTCTTGCCGCTGAGTGGTGGCATTGCAAATAGTATTAAATACTCGTAACTCTAAGGTATGCGGCAGAACTTGAGCTACCAGTTCCTGAAGATTACTTAGTTTCTGCGTAGTTTGACTGACAATGCAGAGGGTTTCCCACATCTGGGATTCTGGTTTTTCTCCCGGTTTGATGATTCTTGTCTGTTTGCCACCGTAAGACAATAAAGCTTGAACTTCAGGATGATCAGGATCTCCCATAATCAAAATCGGTAATTCTTTCACAGAAGATACCAGCTCTTGCGCTCTTTTCACATAGGGACAAGTGGCGTCAATAATTATATTACCATTCGCTTTTAAAATTTCCAAATCTTCCCTGGCAATGCCATGAGAACGGATTACTACCTTTTTATCTTTAAGATTTTTAATGTCATAACAAACGGAAATGCCTTCCTGTTCAAGTTTTTGCACTATCTGAGGATTGTGAATCAATTCACCATAAGTGCAGACTTCTCCGCCTGAGTTAAGAGCTTCCATTGCCATTTTAACCGCTCTGCGAACACCAAAACAGAAGCCAGAATGCTCAGCTAAGAACACTTGCATTCTTCCTCCAGTTTGGAAAGAATAATCTTATACAGGGTTTCCGTTTGTTCTTCTATAGTCATATTGCTGGTATCAATTTCTATGGCATCCTCTGCTTTTTTGAGAGGTGCCAGAGCACGTTGAGAATCATTATTATCGCGTTTTACCAGGTCCGCTAAAACCTCGGAAAAATCCTTATCTATACCTTTTTGCTGAAGTTCCAGCCATCTTCTCTTAGCTCTAATCTCTGGACTGGCAGTTAAAAAGAACTTAACCTCAGCATCGGGAAAAACAAAAGTGCCAATATCCCGTCCATCAAGAATTACACTTCCTTTTTCTCCCATTTTTCGCTGAAGTTCTACCATTTTATAACGA
This sequence comes from Candidatus Cloacimonetes bacterium ADurb.Bin211, assembly GCA_002070045.1. Classification (GTDB taxonomy): domain Bacteria; phylum Cloacimonadota; class Cloacimonadia; order Cloacimonadales; family Cloacimonadaceae; genus Syntrophosphaera. The sequence goes on along the minus strand of MWCN01000047.1, from coordinate 549 downwards.
ACAGCTGGAATGGCAGAAATAGCAGAAGCAAGAGAAGAAATATCATCCGCTCTAATATCTTCTGAGACATCTTCCCCATCCAGAAGAATCCTGTTTTTAGAATTGTCGTTTTCTATCTGAATATCTATAAAATCCAGTAAATTTCGGATAGATTCCTCATCATTGATATCAATACCCAGTTTTTTTGCTTTAAGAGCGCAAGCACGATACATAGCTCCGGTATCAATATACAGATAACCTAATTTTTTAGCCAGGAGCTGAGCTGTGGTGCTTTTTCCAGAAGCTGCGGGTCCATCAATAGCAATAATAAGTCCCTTTTCCATATCTTTTTACCTGAAAATCCAATTTTTTTGCACTCTTTAGGGCGTCAATCTTTTTTATGCTTTCAGTTAAGAAATGGAAAAAATAACTTTCATTGTCTTTTAATTTTTTTAGCTCGTATCTCCCCTTTTCTTATGGACTAATGTCCAGCTTATGTCCAGCTTATGTCCAGCTTATGTCCGATAGTGGACATAAGCTCCATATAAGATAAGCATCAATAAGAGATTA
>MWCN01000046.1 GCA_002070045.1 Candidatus Cloacimonetes bacterium ADurb.Bin211 | reverse complement strand
AGTGTAGTATTGCAATTCTGCATCCCAGAAAAACCTGTTCTTTACTGGTGGCTCTTTATAATATACATAGCTACGTAGATTGGTGTAGCCATAATAGGATAGACCTGTAGTATTGCGGAGATCTCGCATATCAGCAATGGTATCACCTAAGGCAATTCTTTTAAGAATGCTTACAGCATCAACCGAAGAAACATTGGGAAGGCTGATGAAATCGTCAAAATGCATTTTATTTACATTATGAGGAGTCATCAAATAGTCCTGCCAAACATCGGACATACCTTCTGAAACTCCTTCATTGCTATCCAGTCTTTCCATTAAATCCTGGATTTGTTGCCTTCTTGCTAATGCTTCATCTTCTTCCTGATAAATGGAAACCACTACCAGATCTTTCAGATTGAGTAGGGTCTTCTGGTCTATAGAAGGAATTTCTCGCAACTGGTAAATATCCTTAAAGATAGAAACATATTCCCTATATTCCAGAATGTCTTTTGCCTGCCTTTCCGTGATGGGTAGCTGCATTAATTCTTCAAAAGTAGCTGTATTTAAATCTATCTTTGCAACTAATGGCATCACGCAAAACAGGACAAAGAAAAAGACAATAAACTTTTTCATCACCTATCCTTATAATAAGTTATATCTTGAAAGAAAAACTCCATTTCTTATAAAATTCATTAAACCTAAACTCTATAATCTGTAAAGGATTTTTTAGGTACCTTTCCAGTTCTGTATCTGTCTAAGCTTTTTATAATCATTAGCTTCAATTAATTGTAAGGTTATCTTTAGGTCAAGGAGTAATTGGGTTTCTTACTAAATACAGCCTTATATTCCTCAATTTTGTAAGGATTTTAGTTTTATTAGATTAATAATTTAAAAGAGATTGGCTCTTCAAAATTCATAGCAAAATCTTATCCCAGATAGGTCCGGTTCATAATTAAAAGTTAAACGAGGTGTATCTTTCAGCACTAATTGAGCAGAAAGATAGCCAATTATAGAACCAATAAATACATCACTACTCCAATGTTTATCATCATTTAGACGAGAATAGGATGTTAATATTGCTAGAGTATAGGAAAGTGGAGGGACCCATTTATCTTCTTTATATTGTTCTGCAAAGATAGGTGCTAAACTCCAGACTAGGGCTGAATGAGCAGAAGGAAAGGAATCATTATGCAGCGAAAAAGACCCAGTGCTCCAGAATTCTTTCCCTTTTTCAGCTTCTGGTCTGGGTCTTTGAGTTATTATTTTTAAACCGGAGGTTAAGCCCTGAGCTAATACTGCACTTTTTATACTTAACAGTCCAGTTTCCACAGTCTTATCAGATTTAAAACCATATCCTGATAAAGTTAAAATTCCTAAAACTGGATACATATATTTAGCATTGCCAAAAACTTCAAATACCGAAGATACATCATCAACCAATTCAGGACTATTTCTTTGATAAAGATCTCGTAAATTATCATCTTCCAGATAGAGAATTCCTCCCAATAAGAACACTCCACCCGCTTTTAAGTAGTCATCTTTATCCCAACTAAAAGGAGCAGTAGCTGCCATAGAGATAGTTGAAGGATAGGACCATAAATATTCTTTGATATAGGGAACAGTCACTTCAGCAGATAGACTGATGAACATCAATAACTCTAAGCATATTAGAATAAAAATACAATATTTATCCATAATTGATTCCTGAATCTGGATGCCAAATTTTTTCCCTTATATAAATCTAAACTAATCAGGCAAGATATTTTTATCTCTACTGATCTAAAGTCCAATTTATTAGACTCTAAAGATAAATGGAAAAATAAATAATATTATCCTGCTTTTCTTTTCTTTAGCTCCTTGCACTTGTATAAGGCTTTAATATTCATAAGCACCTAACAATATATTTGTATCTTAAGTAATTTGTACTCAGCCGAAAATAAAATAAAATATCTATAATAGCTATCTTACACATTTTTCAAGGGTTATCTTGCTAATATTTCATCCTCTTCTTTAATATATTTGCAAATCACCTGAATTAATATATAATTCCACTTATTTTAGATTGATTATTAACTCCTTGATTATTCATACTTGATTTGTCTTAATATATTTAATTTATGTCCAATTTATGTCCAGCTTATGACCAACTTATGTCCAATATTGGACATAAGCCACGGATTAATTGATAATTAGCTTATTATATTCTTTACAAAAGTGGCAAGTATAATTATAATTTTTGGGAAGTAAAATTGATTGGTTGATGAACAAACTATGATTCAGACAAACAATTAAAAAACAGATAACTTATCTTCACTATTATAACTCTAACTATTTCCTTGACTTTTAAATGCTTTTTATTGAACTGGCTATAAAATTGAAATAAGGTAATATAGGATGAAATTATCGGATATAGTAAAAATACTTGATGCGGAAGTATTAACACCAGAAGTAAATCTGGATAAAGAAGTTCCCTGTGCTTTTGCTTCTGATTTGATAAGTGATATATTGATGTGCACTAAAGAGCCAACTTTACTTCTCACGGGCTTGACCAATCAGCAGGTAATCCGTTTAGCAGATATGATTGATATAGTGGGTATTGTTTTTGTTCGTGGAAAGAAGCCACCAGCAGAAGTTGTAGAAATGGCAAAGGAACGCAATCTTCCCTTAATCTGCACGAAAAACACGATGTACCGCTCCAGCGGTCTATTGTTTAATGCTGGATTACGCAGTTGCCGAATCTGAAATGGCGGAATATTGGTACATCCGCCCTGGATATGAAAAAGCTGTGCAAAAGCATTTTGAAAATCAGCAAGAACCTGAAGTAAGTCTGGAATCCTTGATTAGAGAAAAGGATTTTAATGAAGCAGGTAAGGGCTCTGCTGAGGTTAAAAATGTGCTTAAACGTCTGGGGGTTAATCCTGAAATTTTAAGACGCATAGCTGTTGCTGCCTATGAAGCAGAAATTAATGTAGCAGCTCATTCACTGGGTGGTGCAATGCTCAGTCATATTTATCCTGATAGGATTCATATGATTTTTATGGATAATGGACCAGGCATTGCTGATATAGAACAGGCTATGATGCCGGGTTTTTCTACTGCTGATGAGATGGTTAGGGAGCTTGGTTTTGGAGCTGGTTTGGGTTTACCCAATATAAAGAAAAATACCGATGCTCTACACATTGTCTCGGAATCAGGAGACAGCACTATGCTGGAATTTTTAGTTTTCTTTAATAAAAATGGACAATAAAGAATATTTTCATGCGGTTCAAATAGTAGAAGATAATTGCACAGGTTGCACATCCTGTGTCCGGGTTTGCGCTACTGAAGCTATCCGGGTGCGTAATCGCAAAGCTCAAATAGACCCTGCCCGATGTGTGGATTGTGGTAACTGTATAGTTGCCTGCAAGTTTCATGCTATTATCCCCAAAAGTGATCCTCTTGAACTGATTAATAATTTCAAATATAAAGTGGCTATTGTATCTACTTCCTATTTTGGACAATTTTCTGAAGATGTCTCCTATGAGGTTGCCAAACAGGCTATATATGAACTTGGCTTTGATCAAGTGGAAGAAGAAGCAATGGTAACTAATTTTATGATTGAGATGATTAGGGATTATGTCCGTCGTAACCGAAATAAAAGACCTATCCTTTCCAGTAATTGTCCCACCGTGGTCAGATTGATCCAGTTAAAATTTCCCTCCTTGCTTCCTAATATTTTTCAGATAGAAGCTCCAATGAGTATTCTAACTCGCTACCTAAGAGATAAGATACAAAAGGAGAAAGGATTAAAAGAAAATGAGATTGGCATCTTTCTCATAGTTCCCTGTCCTGCTCATGTAACTGCCGTTCATCA
>MWCN01000045.1 GCA_002070045.1 Candidatus Cloacimonetes bacterium ADurb.Bin211 | reverse complement strand
TAGTCAGTCAAAACTTACTCCCGAAGGCGATTCTAAGGAACTTAGTAATCTGGATAAAGTTTTTATTCGGGTCTATGGAAAACAATACGAAATTGCTATGGGAGACCTGGATTGGCAATTTGATGGGACTCGTTATATGAATTATAAGACTACCATTGAAGGGTTAAATGCCTGGTATGGAGCAAGACATTTTATTCAAGCTGGTTTTACTGCTTCTTCTGGTAAACCTGCTTCCGTTAAGATTGATATAATAGATGGTAAGCAAGGACCTTATTATCTTAATCCTACTGGATATCAGAGCACATATCTCATTATTGCGGGAAGTGAAAAAATCTATTGCGATGGAAAATTATTAGAACGCGGAACAGATTATTACATAGATTACTCTGAAGGATCGGTAATGTTTCGGATTATGGTGATATCAAGTAATCTGGTTAATGCTTATTTTCAATACGCAGATGAGTTTTACAATCAATCTACTTACTTTAATTCTTCAACCTTGAATCTTTCTCCTGGTTTATCTTTATCCCATCATTTTATCCATCAAGTAGATGCTAAAGATCATCCTTTACTATATGATTTTACTTCTGCAGACCTGGATTCTTTACGAAAAGCTGGAGATAATGTGGTTTGGAGTAATGGAATTATAGAAGCTGAAGCTGGAAGTGGTAGCTACATTCAAAGAATAAGTTCTGATGGGATAATCTACTATGAATATGCACCTTATGATAGCTTAGCCCGCTATAACATAACCTTTAGTTATGTAGGTTCTGGTAATGGAAATTATGAAGAGTTTTCCAGTGGCAAGTTTAGATATGTTGGGCCCGGAATGGGTGCCTGGCTTCCGCAAAAAAGATTAATACCACCGGTAAAAAGAACTAATGCTGACCTATTATTGAATTACACCAATGATTCCGTAGAATTAGGAGTGGAGGGTATCTTCATTCTCAATGACAAAAATACCTTTTCTTCTCTGGATGATAATGATAATCAGAGTGGTTTACTTTATGCCTATGGAAATCTTAAAAACGGAGATATAGGTAGGGAAAATTATGCAGGTTTAGATTTTGAAAAGCGTTGGGCTAATAGTTTTCTCTTTTCTCAGGATACAGATGTATCTCAAAATTACGATTTTGCTTTGTTGGAACAAGCTGATTCTCTTAGTCAATACCAACTCAATTTAACCTTAGGAAGTAGAGCCCTGAACTGGTGGAATCCAGAGCTAATGTTTCGTTATAGACAAGTGCCAGACCTATTTACTCAAAGAGCAATTAGATTTATTTCCCGCTCCACAGCTAAAGGCATTTTACCAGAACTGAACATACATTCAACTATTTCCTTACAAAATTATGATGATGATGCTGTTCCTTCAAGCGTTATGCAATATCATGATTTTAGCTCGGACTTGATTTCTCGCTGGGCACAAACTAAACTTATAGTAAACTATAATAGCCTTGAATATGAAAATACTTCACCTTTATATATAAGCTCTCGTTATTTTAAAATTAACCCTCAACTAATTGTGGGAGATGCAAAAATAAGCTTGACGCAGCTTGGTTATATATGGGATAATAATGATATAAAAGAAAATTACTGGGATAATATCTCCAACTCACAAACCTATAGCTTGAAGCACAGCACCTCTACCCTTAATCATACAGTTAATCTGGAATTTACTCATCGCAATGTAAAAAAAGAAGACGAAATGGAAAATCCCAAAAGTACATATGACCTAATAAATTTACGCAATTCCGATTCTTTTTTTAAACAGGCTATTATGATTCTGGGAAATTATCAGCTCAATCAAACAGAATTCTTCCCTAAAATTAGAGAATTGGAATATATAGGTAGCGGTTTGGGTCTTTATGATAGTACGGGAGTATACACTCCTAATGGAGATTGGGATTATGTATATATCACCAGTGATAAAGGAACTTTGAGTACTGAAATTAATGGACAACTGAGCTTTTATCTCAAACCAGGAAATTATTTCCCTGAATGGAAGCGGATACATAGTGATATAATTCTGCAAGCTACCGAACAAAGTCCAGAAATGAAACATTGGCAAAGCTATCTATTTCTTCCTGGCTATGTCTTTGATCCAGATGTTACTATCTTTGGAAAACAGAGTATTGCACCAACAATCTGGATTGAAATCATACCAAATCGGATTTTAGCAAACTTAAATTATCAATATAACCGAACTCTGGACAAACGCTATCAAACTACAGCTCGCATTACAGAATCTCTCTTCGGAGCAGAAATGGATTTAAAACAATATGGACCCAATAATTATAATTTAAAATATGAACTAAACAAAGAAAAAGATACTCGCTATATGTCTGACATTACCGCTAATGCCCTGAATATTTTAATTCAGCACAACTTTTCAACTAATACTATAGGCACTTTAAATCTTTCAGGTTCTTCAGAAAGTGGTGCTCAACAATCCAGCACAAACCATTACAAACTCCAGGGTCTGGGGCTTGAACCTAGTTTTAGAGGAAGTTGGGGTAAAAAAGGACGGGTTTCTGCTACCTTGGGCATTCGCTATAATCAGCGTTCCGGAAGTGAATTTTTAACTTTTTTACCTGAAAAACGAGGAGGATTATTATTAAACTGGGGCACATCTGCTATCTATCGTTTGAATAACTACTGCTCAATAACTCTGGAATATAGTGGTAATGCCTATCCTCAAGATAGAGTGAGGCATACTCTGAAGATGGAATTTAAGGCTGAGTTGTAATACAATAGATAATAAATCTAAATGGAATTAATTTCTTTAAGCGCTCTGGATTACCTGTTCGTCCTTCCTTTTATTTTCTTAGCTGGATTGATTGATTCCATAGCTGGAGGAGGAGGATTGATTTCTCTTCCTGCCTATGTTGCAGCTGGATTACCAATGCACACAGCTCTGGCTACAAATAAATTCTCCTCAGCTTGCGGAACAGCTTTCAGCACGGCAAACTATCTCCATTCAAAAGTTATAGACCTTCCCGTTGCTTTATTAAGTGCTCTATTAGCTCTGGTTGGTGCTTATCTCGGAACAAGAACAGTGCTTAATCTTTCTCCTGAACCTCTTCGTTATCTGCTTATTTTTGTTATCCCTGTTATCGCTATTCTAACATTTATCCGTAAAGATTTTGGCAGTAAGAATAGGTCTTCTGAAATGAAATTAGGAATTCGCCTGTTCTTAGGATCTTTTGCAGGTTTAATAATTGGATTCTGGGACGGTTTTTTTGGTCCCGGTACGGGAACTTTCCTCATTTTAATTTACACTATGATTATGCACTATGATTTTATGGTCGCTAATGGAAATACTAAAGTAGTCAATTTAACTTCCAATATTACTGCATTAATAACCTTCTTGATTGCTGGTAAGGTATATTTTCCTCTGGCAATTCCAGCAGCTATCTGTGGTGTAGCCGGAAATATTCTTGGCTCAAAATTGGTTATCCTTAGGGGCAATAAACTAATTAGACCAGTATTCATTATAGCTCTAATCTTATTATTAGGTAGATTAATATATGACTTATTGAGATATTAATATAGGACACCATAAAGTGTTTGAGAATTTTCTAAGTTATCTTTTCTAAAAAGAGAAAGCGCTTTTCCAAAAAACAGCATTAAAGATATTGACAAAAAAAAGGCAATAAAATTAAGTGGAAAAATATAGTGCCGATGTAGCTCAATGGAAGAGCAATTGATTTGTAATCAATAGGTTGGGGGTTCAACTCCCTTC
>MWCN01000044.1 GCA_002070045.1 Candidatus Cloacimonetes bacterium ADurb.Bin211 | reverse complement strand
ATTTTTGTAGCCAAAGCCTATATACCTTACGATTCCAATGATATAGTTGTAGTAGAAGGGAATACGGGACTTGGAGCTATCTATCCTAATCCCTTCAATCCAGTTGCCAATATTCCTTATAATCTATCAGAAATATCTGATGCTGATTTCTATATCTATAATGTCAAGGGACAGCTTGTGCGTCATATCAATGTTGGACCTCAACATCCAGGATATTACCAGATTAGCTGGAATGGAAAAGATGATAATGACAAATCTTGTAGTAGCGGTATCTACTACTTTATTATGAAAGCAGGAAAACAGACCTTCCAGCGTAAAGCAGTGTTATTGAAATAAACTCCTTTTTGAGAATAACCAACAAAGGAAGACCCAGCTTTCTATGCCGGGTCTTCTTTTATATAGATGTTTTGTTGTGTAGATGTCCTGGTTTGTAGATGTTTGGGTATAGATGTATGGGTGTGCAGATGTCCTCATCTGCACAAGCTTCGCAGAAGCTTTCTAGAAAAAGCATAAGATGTTCACACCAGTGCTAAGGAGATAAAGTATCCTTTCAGCATCTAGAGATATATAATCGTATATAAAATTAAAAAAATATTGAAAATTAGCAAATACAAGCCATTTTTCCTTGACACTATAGATAAAGTTAAAATCAAAGTAATTTAAATTATATTGAATTAAGTGAGTTGTGAATGCTTACTACCACTTTTCAAATAAAGAGGTTTAAATGTCATTTTGGGGAATACTGGGAATGAAAGCGAACGATATTGCTATAGACTTAGGAACAGCTAACACATTGGTGTACAAAAAGAATGCTGGAGTGGTCATTAACGAACCATCCGTCGTTGCAGTATCCAGTGATAACAAAAGAATTATTGCTATTGGGCAACAAGCTAAAGTAATGTTGGGAAAGAATCCGGATGAAGTGAAAGTCATTAAGCCGATGAAAGATGGAGTCATTGCAGATTTTCAGGTGACTGAATTGATGTTGCGTGATTTAATCTTACGAGCCCAAAAGAAACGTTTATTAGTTCGTCCACGGGTTATTGTATGTGTCCCATCGGGTATAACAGAGGTGGAAAAAAGAGCGGTAAGAGATAGTGCTCTTCATGCTGGAGCTCGTGAAGTTTATCTGGTTTCCGAACCTGTTGCTGCCGCTATAGGAGCAGACCTCCCTATTGAGCAAGCTTTCGGAAATATGATTATGGACATTGGTGGTGGCACAACCGAGATAGCACTTATTTCTCTTTCTCATATTGTAGTCCATAATTCCATTCGTGTGGGTGGTGATAAGATGGACAATGATATCATCAACTACCTGAGGAAAAAGAACAATCTCCATGTTGGATTGCTTACTGCAGAAAAGATAAAGACCACGATTGGAAGTGCTTATCCCCTAAAAGAAGAGCTCACTATGGAAGTGCGAGGAAGGGATATTGTTTCCGGTTTTCCGGTTACTATCAAAATATCTTCAGAAGAAATTCGGGAAGCTCTATCTGAAACCATTACTACTATTGTGGATTCTATAAAAAGATTGTTTGAACGAACTGCTCCTGAACTTGCTGCAGACATTGCTGAACGAGGAATTTATCTCACCGGTGGAGGTGCTCTGTTAAAGGGTCTAGACGAAAAAGTATCTAAGACCGTAGACCTGCCCGTTTATGTGGTCCCGGATGCACTGGAATGCGTGGTTAGAGGTGCTGGAAAAGTCCTGGATGATATAGACCATTATAGAGAAGTTCTCATTAAGCGCATAGAAGATTGAATTAATTTTGTCACTATTATAGAACTTCCTCTTGTAGATATTGAGTTATAAAATTGAACATAAAGAAGGATAGATTAGGTGAAAAGATTCGTGCTGCCCATTGTGTTAGTGGTGCTATCCCTGATATTGATGATGGGAAGCACGGAAACCAGAATTAAACGTGCCTCTTTTTTCAGTAAAACCATATTTTTCCCTATATCTTCTTCCTTAGAATCTATCAAAACTAATGCAACCTTAAAAAGGGAAGTTCAGCAATTAGATAAGCAATTAGCAGAAACGAAACTGGAAAATCTAAGACTCAAAAATCTCATTTTAGAAAGTAAAACTCGTGAATCTATGACCTTTGATACCGGACAAGTGGAACTCATTTTGGCAGAAGTTATTGGCTATTCAGGACAGTTTCAGCAACGAAACTTAATTGTAAACAAAGGCTCCCTTGACGGTATAAAACCTGAACTCCCGGTCATTTCTACCTATGGTATTGTAGGCAAAGTTATAACTGTTGCTTCCGACCATTCTATTGTATTACCTTTCACCAATCCTCGTTTTCAATTACCTGTAATGGATAAAAATACTGGGGTGCAGGGTATTTTGCAAGCTGACCTCAGTGGCGTAATTTATATGAATATGATTAAAATAGGTTCTCAAATTAGTGTGGGAGATACCATCGTGACCTCTAATCTTTCGGATTTATATCCAAAAAGTTATCCCGTGGGAATAGTTTCTCGCATTCATGAATCTCAAGATTATCTATTCATCTCTGCAGAAATTAGACCTTTCACTCAAATTGAGAATCTGGAACATATCTTTATAATAAAAAAGAATAACATTTTATGAATAAGAATAAAAAACTCTCACCCATCATAAACTATAATGGCAAAAGAATAGAACGTATCCCTGTCCAGACCAGAATTTTAACTTCCGAAGATAACATAGCTCAGGTTATCAGAGAATATGCTCTTCCTCTAATGCAGCAAGGAGATATATTGACTATTAGCGAAAGTCCTCTTGCCATAACCCAGGGAAGAGCTATTCCAGTAGAAAAGATAAAGCCTGGCAGATTAGCCCAATTTCTTTCTTCTAAAGTTATGCGAGTTCCTTATGGTATAGGTCTTGGAGCTCCCACCAGTATGCAATGTGCCATTGATGAATGTGGCACATTACGCATTTTATTTTCAGCTCTAATTGGGGGGTTTACCAAAAAATTTTTGCATAGAAGTGGTGATTTTTATCGTCTGGCTGGAATACAAGCTGCTCTGATAGATGCAGCAGAAACCACTACTATAGAACCTTATGTTCATACCGTTATTAAAGGACCTCTTTATCCCGAAAAAGTAGCACAGGAGCTTTCCAGAGAATTGGGTTTCCCCATCGCTATAATGGATATCAATGATATAGGTGGTTGCTGGGTGATTGGAGCAAGTAAAGGAGTTGACAAAAAATTCTTAGAACAGGTGATGAAGGATAATCCTCAAGGCCAAAGTGATGAGCTTACCCCCTTTTGTATAGTTAGAATGGTAGATTGAAATGTTCTGGAAGTATATTTGGACTTTTATATCGGGTTTAATTATATTCTATCTTCAGGTGTTAATTATGCCTGCTCTGGAAATTACTGGTGTCATTCCTTTAATTTTTATCCCCTGGATTGTATATATCATCTGGACTCGTGAATTAAATCCCGCTTTAGTAATTATATTTTTAATCGGATTGCTATATGATACCACTATCCCTGAAACCTTTGGGATGTATTCCCTTATCTTTGTAATTATGGGAATCAGTATTGACCTGTTCCGAATACCTTTTGAAAGTAAGAGTGTTGTAGCTCAGATTTTATCACTGTTGCTGGCTAATATCATTTTCCATCTTATTAGCTATTTTATCTGGGGAATTACTTATGAGTTCACTTCTTCTCTTATAAGTAAGATAATCTTAGCCTTCTTCTATAATTTTGCGGTGAGTATAGTGGTATACTGGGTTATATATCTAATTTCACATATGCGCATTGAACTAAAGTATGATTAGATGAAAAATCTTTATCTCAATATATTTCGTATCGTCTTAGTTATTTTAATCTTGCTATTGGTGGGCATGCTTTTCAATTTACAGGTAGTTAAAGGAACATATTATCAAAGTATTGCAGAAAGTAATTTTATCCGTATTCGCAGAATTCCTGCCACACGAGGGGAAATATACGATTGTAAATATCGTCCCATTGTAACTAATATTCCTTCTTATAATTTATACCTAACCAGCGGTAAAATATCCAATATGGATGCTCTTTCTTCGTTTTTAGCATACAATTTCAGCATTGATGCTGAGGAACTACACAAGATGGTCTTTGAACAACGGTTTAAGACCTATGAAGAGATATTAATTCTGGATAATATACCCTATGAAATGGTTATAAAGCTATCAGAGAAGATTAGTAATTTCCCAGAACTCAGTTTTCGTAGTGGCACAACTCGCAATTATCTATATCCTAATCATTTCACTGGTTATGTGGGAAGAATAGATGCTAAGGAATATGAACGCTATAAAGATGAAGATTATTCTCTTAACTCTTATATCGGAAAGAATGGATTGGAACGCTTCTATGAAGTCTTATTGAGAGGTAAGGATGGTAAAGAAATCATCCAGGTAGATGCCCAAGGGAGAAGCTTAGAAATCTTTAAAGATAATATATCTCTTCCTCCTCAAAATGGGCTGAGTCTCATTTTGACTATTGATAATGACTTGCAGAGTTATGCTAATGAAATCTTTCCAACGGGAGCAAAGGGTTGTATCGTTGTAACCGATATAAAAACTGGAGGCATTTTAGCCTATGTAAGTAAACCAGATTATGACCCCAATATTTTTATGCAAAAAATCTCACCAGAAGTCTGGGCAAGCCTAAACATACCAGAAAAACCTTTATTGGATAGAGTTATTAATGCGACATATCCTCCTGGTTCAGTTTTTAAACCCATAGTGGGAACACTTGGCTTGGAAAAAAAAGTTATTGATAGAAACACTCATTTAACCCCTTGTAGAGGTGGACTAAAGATTGGTAACCGTTTCTTTCGGTGCTGGTATGCACCTGGACACGGTTCTTTAAGCATAGTAGACGCATTCAAGTTTTCTTGTGATGTCTTTTTCTATGACTTAATTAACCATATGGAACTGGATGATGTTTATGCACATACCAAAGCTTGCGGATTAACAGAAAAAACTGGGATTGATTTACCAAATGAACGAAGTGGTTTTTTCCCGGATACTAAATATTACAAGAAAAAAATAGGAAGAGTTACTGGATTGAGTGGATTCAAAGCTAATCTGGCTATAGGTCAAGGAGAAGTGCTTTCCACTCCATTGGAAATTAACACTTTCTTTGCTGCTATTGCCAGAGGTGGAATATGGTTGCAACCACATCTACTAAATAGAACTATGGGAGCAGCACGAATTAACCGAGAACAAATAGAGCCTTTAAAAAGTTATAGATTACCCTGGTCTGCCAGTACCCAACAAATATTGAAAGAAGGTTTATGGGCTGTTACCAATGCACCAGGCGGAACAGCAAGAGCCATTAATGTCCCAGGTGCAACAACTTATGGAAAAACAGGGTCCGCCGAAAACTATATGGGAAAACTAACTCATGCCTGGTTCGCAGGATTTATTGAAACAGATAAACCAGAAATTGTTGTTACGGTCTTCTTAGAAAATGCCGGTGGAGGAGGAGCAGTAGCAGCACCTCTGGCTAATAAAATCTTTAATTATTATATGGGTAATATTGAAAGAATTAAGAAACCTGCACCTATACCACCACAATTTCTAACTGCTGAAGAACAAGAATCAGAACCAGAGATGGAGATGGAAACTCCTGCTGCTACGGAAACATCTGTGCCACCCATAGAATCACCCATTATAGAAAATAATCCTGAATCCAATCCTTAAGCTGTATATATTATGATTAATAGAAAGAAATTTGACTTTATTCTGGCTGGTTATTTGATTGCTCTTATAGCTATAGGATGTATTGTAATCTATTCTGCTTCTACAACTACTATAGGTGAATACACTACTACTCAAAATTACTGGTGGAAACAGGTTATCTTTGCTGTAATAGCTTTGCTGTCTGTCTATCTGTTACTAAAAATTCCAATGCCTATATTTGAACTAGTTATAGTGCCAGCTTATATATTAAATATCCTGGCTTTAATTCTGGTTCTCTTCACACCTCCAGTAAATGGAGCTCATCGCTGGTTTTCTTTCTTTGGAATCAATTATCAACCCTCGGAAAGTGCAAAACTTTTAACTATTCTGGTAGTAGCAAGAGCTATCTCAAAGGACAATTTAACAGAAATTAAACAGATATTTATTGCTCTCGGATTAACCGCCTTACCCGTTTTGCTTATCTTAATTGAGCCAGATTTTGGTTCTTCTTTAGTCTTTTTCTTTAGTCTACTGGCAATGCTTGTCGCTGCCGAATTACCTCTGTACTACATACTGCTGATTATTTCTCCTGTGATTAGTATAATTACTTCTTTCTGGTGGATTGCTATCATTGTCTGGATTATAGTATTAGTCTATCTATTATTGAAAGCAAGACTCTCCTGGGTTACCGTATCCATTTCATCCATTCTTAATCTGTTTATAGCACTTATAACGCCAGTGTTCTGGAATGGATTAAAAGATTATCAGCAACAGCGTATTTTGTCTTTTTTTAATCCTATGGCAGACCCTTTAGGTGCAGGATATCAGATTATCCAGGCAAAAATTGCTGTCGGTAGTGGTTCTATCTTTGGAAAGGGATGGCTTGAGGGAACTCAGAAGAATATGCATTTTTTGCCTGAACATCATACAGATTTCATATTCAGCGTGATAGGAGAAGAATTTGGCTTTATCGGAAGTTTGGTGTTACTGGGATTATTCTTCCTTTTCTTCCATAGACTTATAAACGATATTGGACAAATCCAGGTTCGTGAACGTCGCATTGCTGCCTCTGGTATTTTTGCTTATCTTTTATTTCAGACCTTTATAAATATCGGTATGAATATTGGACTTATTCCTGCCACTGGCATTCCCTTACCTTTTATCAGTTACGGTGGTTCTAACTTACTTTTTAATACCCTGGCTGTAGGGGTTGTATTAAAGTATCTAAATGAAAGAGGGTTAATGAAATGAAAAGGATTTTATTTTTTGCTTTGGTGCTGATTGGAATGGCTTTGAGTTTGACTTCTTGTTTTATCCATTCCAGCCTTATATTTTTTGAAGAGGATACCCAGGGTTTATCTAATCTTGTATCTAATCCAGGATTTAATGCTTATTCTCTTGACCCAGATGAATCCTTAAAAGGATGGTCGGTGTTGATTGAACCCGATACACAGGAAAAAACTCAACCAAATATAGCTTTTATAGATGGTAATCAAGCTTTTAATGGTAGTACCTCGTTACGAATTGATGCTTCACCTAATTCTGTAAGTATAATCTCTGAACCATTTAGAGTGAATCGTTATGGCGGATATTATGTCCGTTGTTATGCCTGTTCTTCTGAACCCAAAGGACCACAAATTAATTTGCGTCTGCTCACTTTTAAAACTGATGGCTCTATAGATAAAAAGTTCAAAGCTAAAAAGCAAATCAAAAATGAATGGGATAAAATTGCAGTTAGTGCAGGATTTCTGAGTCCTGGTGTTTCTTTTGGTAGAGTTATAATAGAAATCCCACCATTTAGTCAGGGTTCAGTGTGGATTGATGAAGCCGGATGCTGGGAAGTGCACCAATTCAAGATTGATTGATGAGAATTTTAATCCAGCGAGTAAGTGAAGCGAAAGTGCTCGTAGAAAAGCAGGTTGTAGCCCATATCAATAACGGACTTCTAATTTTAGTAGGCTTTGGTAATGAAGATGATGCTAACAAACTGCCTTTAGCTACAAAAAAAGTGCTGGAACTGCGTATATTTGGCGATGAAAAGAATAAAATGAATCTCTCGGTTAAAGATACAAATGGAAGTCTCTTACTCGTCCCACAATTCACACTTTATGCCGATTGTAGGCGAGGAAGAAGACCGGATTTTACTGCTGCAGCCCCTCCTGTTCTGGCTGAAAACCTATTCAATATGTTTACAGCATCAATGAAAGAAACCGGCATTGAGGTTCAAACTGGTGTTTTTGGAGCTTATATGGAAGTATCGTTAGTAAATGACGGTCCAGTTACTATCTTTATGGAATTTTAAAGGGCAAATTTCCAGAAATAAAATGATATTTGATTAAATTAATTGTGAAGACAACGTTTTCAGAGACCCTACAATCCAACCTTTACCCTATCTCCTTCCTGTCTACTCCTTATCTTCGGGGATAGGAGATTAAAAAGAAAGAGCTAAGAAAGAGCCAAGAGAGAATCCAGAATCGCTGAATATATTAATAGATAAATAAATGAAGTTATATAATTGATAAACTATAATGTTAAATCAAAGAAAGAGCTTATTTATAATAAAAAAGTTTCACTTCCGAGCTCTCTCCTTTCTCACTGATGGTAAAATAACCTTTCCCCTTTGAATCAAAAGCTATTGCTTCACCTTGTTCTTCCAATTGATAAGTCATAATTTTAGGTTTGGTCATCAATGCTTCTTTCACATTTTTATCCGCTCTTCTTTTATAGCGATAGATTTGATTGTATGTTTTCACCAGAATATAATCTCCTGAGGGAGAAATGTCTGCTGCAACAACCCATTTATAAGGAAGAGTTCCGATTTGACGGGCAATATTGACTTCGTTAAAAGATTGAGGATAGGATAATTGATATATTTTAGCTGTTTCATCTCTTTTGCTGATGATATAAATATCTCCAGTTTTAGGGTCAATCATAAGAGCTTCAGCATCGCGAGGACCATCTTCATAGACAAATTCTATTTTCTGGATATTACGAACAACGATTAAAGTATCCTTAATATCAGGTTCTTCAAAGCAATAAATGAAGGAAGAAGTATGCGATGAATTATTATCGCCAATATCTCCAACATATACATAAGGTTTTTGGTCTTTCGGGTCATAACAGGTAGCAATATCTTCCCAATCGCGGTTTTGAATTCCTTCTAAGATAATCTTTGCTGGCATAAAGCCAATTTGATTGAGTACATAGACCGCGGATTCTCCGCCAGAATCGTTGTGAGTGTATAGTAATCCAGGATATTTCAAGCTGGACGCTATTCCTGAAGCTTCATCTATTTCTTTTTCTTCCACCAGATAGGAATGCACTGATTTCCCATTAAGAAATACGCAACCTACGACCAATGTGCTTATTAAAAGTAAAATCAATACAGGAGAATACTTTTGGTTATTCATAAAAAGACTCAATCATCAAGAGAATGAGAGATATCAGGATTCAGTGAATTGAGGTTTTCCCAGATAGTTTCACCCGCATCTATATTATCTCCCGTTTTCAGGTTTAGGGATACTTTCCCGGGTAAAGAAATGGTGCAACTTCCAGAACCAGTAACCATTCCAATAAGATTTCCAGTAGTAAAATCAGGTTCAGAGAACCAGTAAGGTTTTTTAAAATTCAAGCGAATGTAGGCTTTACCGCCGGGTGTTTCAAATTGAATTACTCCATTATCTAAAAAAGCAGAGGAATGTGGACTGCGAAGCTCCACGCGGTCAAAAAGACTTTTATGTATATTTATTAAAGTGTTATCATCATTTCTTCTGATATAAGCTATTTTCCCTTGCACTGGTGAGACCAGAGCATTCTCCGGAGGAAGAGGTATACGCTGACGATAACGATAACAAAGCCCGATAAGAATGTAAGCAGCAACTGCCAGAATGGCAATTATTAATGCAATATCGTAGAACAAACGATTATTAGTGGGGAAAATAGAATTCATAATAATAGCCAGAGCAAGAACAACGAGAGCTGGAATCTGACTTCGGAACTGAGCGAATTTAATTCGTCTCAAGTGATTAACATCAGTTAAAAGGTATTTATCTGTCTTATGAACCATTATTCATCTCTTTTTCTATAAAAAAAATATACAATTATGCTAATTATAACTACTCTATTTTGCCCGGGTCCAGGTCTCGGTATGACCCATCAAAGATACACCTATGTATCTACGTAGTTTCATCGTGTTAGGACCGGTTAATTCCGCTCTTGCGGAATAGGTGTTTCCCGTATGATAATCATAGAAGGTGCCATTTTCATACTTATTTTTCCCTGATGGGACTAAACCTTTGATGATAACTAAATCCATCAGAGGACGAGAACGCAAATTAGGGTCCGGATTATTGATATCCATCCTGGGTGTTCCATTTTCCATAGGTTCTTTCAACCAGACAATCTTGCCACAAAAATAATCCGTGTAGGGTTGATAAATGTGCACTTTCGTAGTTTTATCCGGGGTATGCCAGTATCCTTCAATGCTATAAATCTGGGCAACCAGCATTACAGGCAGAAACATTGTCACTGCAGTAAGAGATAAAATTAATTTTTTCATTTTAAACTCCCTGCTCATTTATACCATATTGTTTAGAAAATCCCACAACGTTTATAGATAAAATCCACATTTCTGAGATATCTCTCATAATTAAAGATATCCCTAATTTCTGCTTCAGGCAAGAGAGAAGTTATCCTGCTATCTGCTAAAACATACGCTTTAAAGTCCTTACCGGTATTTGCACACTCCATCGCATCTGATTGAACTATAGCATAAGCTACTTCACGAGAAAGTCCTTTCTGTACCAGATGTAAAAGCAAGGCCTGGGAAAATACCAGACCATGAGTGAGCTCTAGATTGGCTTTCATATTTTCCGGATAGACGACAAGATTGTTAATTAAACTGCAACATTTAGAAAGCATATAATGCACTAATATGCAGGAATCGGGCAAGATAATGCGCTCTACTGAGGAATGAGAGATGTCTCTTTCATGCCAGAGAGGGATATTTTCCAGAGCTGCAATAAGATTGGAACGGAGCACTCGGGACAATCCACAAAGTTGCTCACTTACAATAGGATTGCGTTTATGTGGCATAGCAGAAGAGCCTTTTTGGCCTGGGGAAAAATTCTCTTCCACTTCCTGAACCTCCGTTCGTTGTAGGTGACGGATTTCCAGAGCAATCTTTTCTATTAAAGCACCGATAAGTGCAAGTTCAGCTAAAAAATAGGCATATCTATCTCTTTGGATTACCTGAGTGGAAATATTTACTGGCTTTAAATCTAAATACTTACAGGCTAATTCTTCCACCCGGGGGTCTATATGAGCAAAATTTCCCACTGCCCCACTGAACTGTCCTACTGCTATAGTATCTATGGCATTTTGTAAGCGTTGCACATTCCTTTGAGCTTCATCATACCAGAGAGCAAATTTCAAACCAAAACTGGTCGGTTCAGCATGAATCCCATGAGAACGCCCCATACATAAAGTCTTGCGATGCTCCCTTGCCTTCAATTTTAAAGTTTCTGATAGATGGAATAATTCGGTTAAAATAAGCTCACCTGAACGCTTCAGTTGCAAAGCTGTAGCAGTATCCAGCACATCAGAAGAGGTTAATCCGAAATGAATCCAGCGAGCAGGTTCTCCTACATATTCTGCCACATTGGTTAAAAAAGCAATAACATCGTGATGAGTGACAGCTTCAATCTCATCTATGCGTTCACTATTAAAATCAGCTTTGTCGGCAATAATTTCCCAATCAGCATCAGGAATAATACCCAGTTCATGCATTGCACGAGCAGCTGCTAATTCTACTTCTAACCAGCACTCATATCGGTTATCTTGAGTCCAGATATGCTCCATTTCTGGTAAACTATAACGTTTAATCATCGCTCACTCCAGTAAACTTTTAAGCATTTGTTCCCAATTCTCAGGTAGTTCCACTTTAGGATTAGGAGGAAGGGGTTCCAGGTGTGCATTCCCATAACTAATAGAATCAATCAATAATTCCACATAAGTTTTTTCCCTAATAGTCAATTTAACCTTATCGGGATCACCTTTAGAAGTGCGATTGATATTGATTTCAATTCCAGATTTAGGTTCAATTATTCTTTCCAGTTGCATAGCAGAGTTGAATTTTAATTGTAAGCCTTCCAGATTTAATTCCTGATTATTGATTATAGAATCGGCATAAACAGCAAAGAGTGAATCCTGCATAATACCATAATTTGTTAATTTTTCTGGAAAGATTGGCATTTGCGCCAGAATTTCCACTTTAGGGAATTGAGGACATTGAATAGCGAGATAATCACCGTAATAGACAGAAATTAAAGGTGCTGGATTGGTCGCTAAAGCACCACTGGAAAGGATATCAAAACGCATAGCCTCAGGAGTTTTAGAAAGGACAAACATCTTCCTCAAAGTGAGACCTGAATCGGTCAACTGCACCACGCCTTGAGCTTCAAAATTCTGCCATCTTTCCCATTCGGTTCTCAATAACTGAGCTTTATCTACAGGTTGCATACTGGCACAGGAAACAACTGCAAGTAAACCTATAGTTAAAATAAATAACAATACGGGATGTTTCATAGGACTACCTCCGGTTTTTTACGATAAAGTGACCATATTCCAATAGCAGATGCTATAATCATTATCAAGCTAAGAATCTGACCGATAGTCATAAAACCGAGAAAATATCCGAATTTATCATAAAGTTCCAGGTCATCAGGCACCCTGAGGAACTCAATAAGAAAGCGGAAGATTCCATATAGACCAATAAAAGCCCAGAATACCAATCCTTCCTTTTTAGTTTTTTTCAGAAGAATATAAGAAACCACTCCGAGGACTATACCTTCCAGGACAAGTTCATATAATTGAGTTGGATGACGGGGTAAAGGACCAGCATCAGGGAAAACCATACCCCAGGGTAAATTTGTTACCTTCCCCCATAGTTCTCCATTAATAAAATTACCT
>MWCN01000043.1 GCA_002070045.1 Candidatus Cloacimonetes bacterium ADurb.Bin211 | reverse complement strand
CTATATTCCGATTAGAGGTTCTTCCACACGCCAGGGCTCACAAGCATTAAAAGAAATGGTTCGTCTATCCAGAAATCATAGTTTAGCAATTACACCTGATGGACCTAAGGGACCACTGGGAACAATTCATCCTGGTCTGTTTCAACTTGCTTATTTAGCCAAAATACCCATAATTCCTGTATCTGCTAATTCCAGTAAAGAATGGTTAGTCAAATCCTGGGATCGTTTCCGCATACCCAAACCTTTTTCAAGAGTGGCAGTTAACTATGGAAAACCTATCTGGGTTAATAATAAAGAAGAATTTCCTTTAGCTGAAAAACAACTTCGTGAAGCCTGGAAACAATTAGAATCATCACTTTCTTTCGTAAACTAAAAAAGCCGGAACTAATTTTGCTCCGGCTTTCTTTTTGTTCGTTAAATGTTTATTTCATAATGAGATTGAGCATATGCTTTACATATTTAACCATTTCTTCCCGAGAACCGCGATCTCTTTTAATATTACCATAATCCTGATAATCTGCTTGAGCAGAAGCTACTAAAACATCATCCACATACTTATCATTCATCTCACTTATCTCTAAAGTATATTGAGTGCCTATTCCATGATAACTAACTACATCGGCAGGATATTGATAAGAACGGGCTGAAGAGTCAATTTCTTCGGTAACTTCTTCATCTTCTTCTGGATCCAAGAGATCATAAGCATAAACAGAAGCATACTGATGCTCATTATCTTTCTCCAGAGTCCACTCTACATATGCAGTTTCTTCAGGATTATAATCTTCCGGGAAGTCAGCATCTGCGTTATAGACAATAGTTTGACTGGTGCTGACCACCGTTTCACCATTAACTTCTAATTTGAAGTTGTATTTTTCACCGGGAGTTAAGTTTTTCTCGCCAATCCAGATATCTTGCCATTTTTCCAGATCAACTTCATCGTCACCGATTTCCAATTCCAGAGAAGTGGGCTCCTCATAATCTTCTTCAGAGCCAATCCACATAACAGTAATAAAATGAGTATGCTCACTTTCAACAGGATTGGCTGTCACAAACACTGACCACTTAGCGTTTTCTGGCTCAGTAATATTTTCACTCTCTTCACAGGCAGTTAAGAATAAACCTGCTGCCATCATTGTAATGATGAGTAGAATAAGGTATTTACGCATCATAATCTCCTTTTTTTAAAATTTTTAATTAATTTAACCAGCATTGTCAAATTTAGCTTTGAGTTGTTTAAATCTGGTAGATTGAGCGGCAGTCATACCAGAAGCGGTCTGGAATCTCTTTGTCATCTCATCAACCCTTACTTTCTGTTCGTTAAGTCTTCTAATTGAATTAGGGTCGTTTGGCTTAATAGACTTTTTCATAGAGATATAACGATCAATAGCAGCGCTATAAGCATCAAGTTCTTTATCCCAATCTTCCGAAGGTTGCACTGGAGTGGCAGTTGGAGAACTTGTGGGAGTAGTTTGTCCAGCTGGAGGTTTCTGAGCTGGTTGTGTTGTGGAAGGTTTTGTTGGTGTTGTCGTTTCAGGAGTTGCTTCAGCTACAGGACCGGGTACAATACTTTCAATAACAGTAGTAAGTTCAAAAGAAGTAGCTTCTTTCATAATGGTCTTAAGTTCATCTTTTGAAGCAAGTGTCTGGCTGAAGGTAACTGCGAGTGTATCACCAATTAAACCATTCTTTAAAAATTCAATAATTTGCACTTCTGCACCACTATCTGGTTTGAATTGAAGCATAGTACCAGTAATAGTATTACCATCTTTATCCAGAAGATTCAAAGTCCATTGCCCTAATTTTAGACCCTCGCTCTCCAAATCCCTATTTTGTAAAAGTTGGAGGTTAATAGCTAAGTTAATTTCAGTGTCCGATGAATTAAGCGTATAAGTGCCATCGGCAACTTTAATTAAATCCTTAGCATCACCAATAACATTGACATTGCTAACGGTTAGCTCTTTCGTTTTGGGAACACTGCTGCAAGCAGTCATAACAATTAAGACTGCTACTGCAATCATAATTAATACTGATCTAATCTTCATCTTATTCTCCTTCTGTCTTTAGTTTTGAACATTTTGTTTGCCTGGTTTTTGTTGAAACTTTGTTTCAAACCATACCTCCTTTTACTATTATAATAACTTTTTAAAGAAATCCAAGCAAATACATATTTATACTATACTACTATCTCTTCAATTCTGTCAATCATTTTTTTATTTTACAGATATTCCATCTGTTTTTTAGCAAATAGAAAGGATGAGTGTTTAAATATCCCACGCAGATAATGCAGGTAAATGGGTATCAATAAGTTCAAAATTTTGAGAGGGTGATTGTTGTTTACTAAGTAAATAGCTATTCTTTTAATCTTCTGGTATGATTTCTTTATAAATATTCTTTCCCTACTTACAAAATGAAGAGATTATATACTTATAAAAAAACGGCATATAAAAATGTTCCTTCGCTTTATCTCTTATTATGAAAAAATTTATTTTTTAAAAGTTCAGGCATACAACTGATTCCGTTCTTAGCATTGAAATATAGGGTTATACAATCTAAATTAGTCAGAAGGATGACCTTTTTCTATTTTCACTCGCTGAGGTCCAGATTACGAGAACGGAATCCATAACCCATAACATCATAGACATCAGTTACAATCATAAAAGCGTCAGGATCAGTATCTTTGACAATATCGGTTAATTGACCTACCTGCCGACGATTCAATACACAGAATAAGACCTCAATATCCTTATTCTCATATCCACTTCTGGCTTTTAAGAAAGTCACTCCTCTATCCAGTTGTCTAAATATTTCCTCTTTAATAGATTCCACCTCCGGAGAGATTACATACACACCCTTCACATAGGGCAATCCTTCGGAGGTTAAGTCTGTTATCTTGGTAGTAATAAAGAGGTTAATAAATCCCCAGATAAGAATTTTAGGGTCTTTTAACATAATAGAAACAAAAAGTATAATACCACTTTCTACCAGATAATAACCTGTTCCGATAGAAAGTCCAGCCTTCTGCTTAATTAGAGCCACTGGAATATCTGTTCCACCAGTAGAGCCACGGAAACGGAAGATTAAACCCAATCCGAGACCTAAAATAACAGAACCCGTAATCGCTGAAAGTAGCAAATCATTGGGTGAAAGATAAGCATAGATTGTTCTCCCGTTATATATAAAAGTATGGTTAGATAGCTCCATTAAACCTAACCTTGCCAGATTTTTGATACTAACGAAATCGGTAAATACTGAAGATATCACCATTCCATAGATAGACTTTGTCCCAAAAGCTTTTCCAATAAAGATAAAACTTATTATAAATAAAGGAACATTCAGCAAAATCATAGACAATCCATAGGGTATCTTGAAATAATAATTCATTACCTGTGCCACACCTGCAACGCCACCAGGAGACATATTGTAAGGCATCAGGAACCAGGCATATCCGATAGCGACTAAAAGAGCTCCAAAAGTTATACCTACCAGATTCTTTGTTTCTCGCAAGATATACTGTTTTTTGCTAAGTTTCTTCATTTTATTACCTCTTAAATTCTTGACTAAAAAAACCGCTTTTTATTGTATGAAATAAACTAATGCTTTATGATTATATAATATCTTATAAAGCCGAATAAGCTATAAAAGAAAAAAGGACACTGACAATGATCATAGATTTGAGATTAGATGGCAATAAATACCGGCAGATAGAACTTGAATCTGCAAAATCTATTCGTGATATCTTAAAAGACACTGATATTCCGGCAGATAAAATTCTATCGTTCAAAATTGATCATACTCAATATGTTAATGAAGAATTTATTCCACAACACAGTATGATGATTGATTGTATCACTTTTAATCATCCTGAGGGAAGTCGTATCTATCAGGATTCAGCTATATTTATACTGGCTAAAGCAGTAAATTCACTACTCGGAATTCAACATTCATTGGTAGTGGAACATTCCATTGGTGATGGAGTATTTTGCGAAGTTTTTGGTGCTCAACGCTGGACAGAACAGGATTGTAATAGAGTGAAGGAGGAGATGATAAAGATAGTAGAATCGGATCTCCCTATTGAAAAAATTACAGTTCCTATTTCTGAAGCATTAGAAATATTCAGCACTATGGGACGAAAAGATGTGATAAAGAACCTGAAATATAACTACCAGGATGAGGTCTCTATCTATCGTTGTGGAAAGTATTATGATATATTTTTAAGACCTCTAGCTGATCGCACAGGTATGGTTAAAGAATTTGATATCGTTTATCAAGAGCCTGGTTTTATTCTTCGTTTTCCTACCGGTAAAGAATGCAAATTAGCCCAGCCTTTTGTCCTGCCTACGAAACTATTTCAGCTTCACCAAGAACATGATAAGTGGCTGGATATCCTTGGTGTGCATAACATAATAGATATAAATAAGCTCACCGATAACTACGACATCTCTGAATTCATTCTGGTGGAAGAAGCTTTGCATGAGAAGAAAATAGCAGAAATTGCTTCTTCTATCGTAAATGACTCCAAAATCAAACTTATTCTTATTGCAGGTCCTTCTTCTTCGGGGAAAACAACTTTTGCTAAAAGACTCTCTATTCAGCTTCTTGCCTGTAAAGCTAAACCAGTAGTGGTAAGTCTGGATGATTATTTCATAGATAGAGATAAGACTGTTCGTAAAGAAAACGGTGAATATGATTTTGAAAACATCTATGCTCTGGATCTGGAATTTCTCAATCTACAGTTAACTCAGATGCTCGCTGGTCAGGAAGTGGAATTGCCTCATTATGATTTCTCTCGGGGAATCCGAAGAAGAAGCAATGTCTTCGTTAAACTACGGGAAAATGATGTTATAGTCATTGAAGGAATACATGGATTAAATGAGCTTTTAACCTCTTCCATTAAAGCAGAGAATAAGGTTAAAATCTATGTGAGCGCCTTGAATCAGCTCAATATAGATAATCACAATCGGATAGCCACCACTGATTGTCGCTTAATCCGTCGTATCATAAGAGATTATCAATATAGAGGCTATACTGCTATAGAAACTATTCAACGCTGGCCTAGTGTTCGTGAAGGTGAAGATAAAAATATCTTCCCTTATCAGGAAAATGCTGATTTTATGTTCAATAGCAGCCTGACCTATGAGCTGGGAGTTTTACGTAAGTATGCCTGGAAGCTTTTGCTTTCTGTACCCAGAACTTCTGCTGGTTACACAGAAGCACAGAGATTACTGGCTCTTCTTTCTAATATTAAAGATATTCCCGATAGCCTGGTCCCCTACAATTCTATTATTCGGGAATTCACTAATGGTTCAATATTCCGTTATTAATTATGAATAGAATTCATATATTATCCGAAGATGTGAGCAATAAGATTGCTGCAGGAGAAGTGATAGAAAGACCGGTTTCTGTGGTAAAAGAACTGGTAGAAAATGCTATAGATGCTGGTGCTACAATGATTACGGTCAATATAAAAAATGGTGGAAAAGACCTGATTCAGGTTAGTGATAATGGCTCTGGTATGAGTGCTGATGATGCACTTCTCGCTTTTGAAAGGCATTCCACCAGTAAAATAAAGACCATCAACGATATTACTCACATTGAAACCTTAGGTTTTCGGGGAGAAGCACTACCCAGTATTGCCAGTGTTAGTAATCTTACTCTTATTACCAGAGATGCAGATTCAGAATTGGCAACTCAGATAGAATATCAATTTGGAAGACTGGTTAATGTTAATCAGATTTCATCCAATCAAGGAACCACTGTCTCCGTGAAAGCGATATTTAAAGAGCTTCCTGCAAGAAGAAAGTTCCTCCGTAGTTCTCAAACGGAATTGCATCATATTCTGCGTTATCTTCATTATCAGGCAATTCTGAATCCAGCTTTAGGAATAAAGCTTTATGTGGATGGCAATCAAAGACTTTCCTTCGTCCCTGCTCAGAATAGAGAACAAAGAATGAGTGAGGTCTTTGGCTCAGGTTTCTTTAATGATGATATAATCCCAATAAATGTTGAAAACGAAGGATATAGACTGGAAGGATATATTTTTGGGCTGGAAGATAGAAGCGATAAACTTATAGATATGCAATACACCTTCATCAATGGACGCTTTATTTCAGATAAAACAGTCAAACATGCCATTAAATCAGCTTATGAACCCTTCATTTTGAAGACCAGAGCCTGGCAAAAAGGTAATACGCCTCCCTATATTCTATTTTTAACCGTACCCCCTGACCAGATTGATGTTAATGTCCATCCTGCCAAGATGGAAGTTCGTTTCCGGGAACAACAAAAAGTGCATTCTTTAATTTTTACCGCTCTCACCGAAGCTTTGAACAATTATGAATATGAAAAATTTGCCTCTGCCCGAGCAAAATTTCAGGATTTATCTTCCAACCAGCCGGTTACCAGCACCGAAAGAGCTCTCTTCACCAGTAATATTCACATTCCTAAGTTTTCGGAATATAAAAAAGAATATGGCAAGCTCTTTCAACCTGAGATATTCCCACAAAAAGAAGAAAAACCTGCTGAAACAAAAGAAGTCCCTCTGGTCAATCTGGATAAAAAACAGGAAGAAGAACAGCTGGAAATCTTGCCTGATTTGCCTAATGATTCTTTTCACTATCGTTTGCTATTAAGTAATGAAGAAGATTATATCAATCCCTGGCAATTACATAATACTTACATATTTATTCAGGTGGAAGATGGATTTGTAATCATAGACCAGCATGCAGCTAATGAGAGAATTATCTATGAAAAGCTATTACAAAGGACTCAGGGAGCCCCAGCAGTTCGTCAAAAACTCCTTATTCCTCTGGTTATAGATATACCTCCCATTATTGCTACAGAAATTCGTGAATTGATAGAACAAAATCTGGAATTACTGGAAAAAACTGGCTTTATCCTCAAGAAATTCAGTGGAGATTCGCTGGTAATAGAAGAAATCCCCGCAGAACTGGATGATTGGCAAGGGGGAAAAGTATTCATTGAAATCCTGAAACAGCTACAGGATGAACTGGAAACTAACTCTGATTTTCGTGATTCTCTGGCTAAATCTATTGCCTGCAAGGCAGCCATAAAAGCAGGGAAAAAACTTACTCGTAAAGAAATGCTGAATCTTATTAATCAACTTTTTGCCTGTAATATGCCCTATTTCTGTCCTCATGGAAGACCCTTAATCTTGAAGGTTACTCTCAACGATTTAGAAAAAAAATTTAAACGCCAGTTATGATTCCCCTTATTACTCTGGAGGGACCCACTGCTTCTGGCAAGACAGAACTCGCTATCCTTTTAGCTAAAGAACTCGGCTCTGAAATTATCTCCGCTGATTCGCGTCAGGTCTATCGCTATTTAGATATCGGAACCGCCAAACCTACACTACAACAATTACAACAGGTCAAACATCATATCATCAATATAATTGATCCCTCGGAAAGCTATAATGCAGGTAGATTCTGTGCTGATGCTGAAACCATTATTGAAGAACTGTATTCTCGTGGTGTCATACCCATTGTTTGTGGTGGAACGGGTCTGTATGTTTCTTCTCTTTTAAAAGGATTATTCCCTGAAATAAAGATGAATAAAGATATCCGAACTACTTTGATGCAGCGGATGAATAAAGAAGGTTTATCCACACTTTATGAAGAGCTTAAAATAATAGACCCTGATTTTGCCTTTAGAGTTAGTGCCAAAGATAAACAACGCATCCTCCGTGGTTTAGAAGTTTATTATGCCACCGGTATTCCTATCACCGAACATTGGAAACATCAGGGCAGCCATAATCGCTATCATACTTTTCGTATCCTGCTACAACCTCCTCGTGAAATCCTTTACTCCAGAATCAATAATCGGATTCAACAAATGCTGGATAAAGGCCTGTTGCAAGAAATAGAGCATCTCTTTGAGCTCGGATATACTCCATTTTCGCCTGGCTTGAACACTTTAGGTTATAAAGAATTTCTACCCTATTTTCTGGAAAGTGCACCTCTGGAACAATGTATTGCTCTGGCTGCACAGCATACTCGTAATTATGCCAAAAGACAATATACCTGGTATCGTAAGTACAAGTTTGATTTGACATCTACCTCAAATGATTATATTATATCAGAGATAATGAATAAAATAAATATTAAATTTGAGTATAAAAAATGAGGATAAAATGCATCTGATAGCCAGAGTGTTTGATGTGGAGATTACGGAAGAAGAACTTCTCCAGGAAAGTGTTACTATTTATGGGCAGGATTCCTTAAATGGATTAAAAAAAGCGTTAGACTTACTCATCAATCGTCACCTGCTTTATCATCAAGCCCTGTTAAATGGTTTTAAGATATCGGAGGAAGAATTTGACAATGCCCTCTTAGAAGCACTGGACTTTGATGATTCTGTGGCTAATAATGAACACACACCTTCCGAAATTGAAGAACAGATTAAGCAGTGTATACTGATTCGTAAGTATATTCAGGGGCTTTATACCTCCGAAGGAAATATCCCAGAAAGTCAACTTCAGAATTTTTATGAGGAACAACAGGAAAACTTTTCATCTCAGGAAATGGTGCGAGCTTCTCATATCCTTATTCGCAAAGATGAAGAAAATGCAGAAGAGAAAGCCAAGAAATTACGCGAGAAAATCCATTCTCCCGCAGACTTTGAAAATATCTGTGCCCAGTATTCACAATGCCCATCAGGTGTTCATTGTGGAGATTTAGGCTGGTTTCCTCGTGGAAAGATGATAAAAGAAATAGAAGATGTGGCTTTTTCTTTACAACCCGGAGAAATCAGTGATGTCTTCCCTACTAAATATGGTTATCACATTTTGATGGTTACAGACCACCGTGAACCTCATCCTATTCCCTTTGAAGATATCCGGGAAAGCCTGCAAACCTCTCTCAATGAATTTAAAAAGGAATTCGTGCTACTCAATCATATTCAAAAACTTCGCAATATCTATAAAGACCAGATTGAAATCCTGGATAAAAATTATCTCTAAGTTTTACACTCCGTTTGCTACCAGTTCCAGAATATCTTTCTTTAATTGAAGCACTTCCATTTCATTCATTTTAGTGGAACGGTCTAGCTTAAAAGAACATACAAAATTCCCGGGTGGCTTTCGCATAACCATAATTGTATCCGATAGATTAATCGCTTCTTCAATATCATGTGTAACCAGGATTATGCTTAATTTCAATTCTCTTGCTATATATCCCAGCCATTTCTGCAACTGGATACGTGTTATAGCATCCAGACTGGCAAAGGGTTCATCCAGCAAAAGAAGTTTTGCCTCCATCATACAGGTTCGTAGAAATGCAGCTCTCTGACGCAATCCCCCTGATAACTGATAAGGCATATGCTTGATATGCCCTTCCAATCCAAAGACCGGTAATAGCTGTTGAACTCTAACTTTAGCAGCTTTAATATCGCCATTCCGCACTCTAACTGGAATAAGAACATTTTCCAGAACATTCAACCAGGGAAAAAGCAGGTCATCCTGAGGCATATACCCTAAGAGACCGGTCTTTCCTGTAATCCGTTCACCTTGATAATAAATCTCGCCTCTATCGGGTTTAGTGATGCCTGCTAAAAGTTCCAGAAAAGTAGTTTTCCCGCAACCACTACTTCCTACAACGCTAACAAAATCCTCTTCTTCCATCGTAAAGTTTACATCTTCCAGGATGAGTTGCGGTTTTCCTGATAGTAAGAACGATTTATAGAGATGTTCAGCTCTTAGTATGGGTTGCATTGGGTAAAAATTCGTTGGTGAAAAGTTCCTGTGCTTTTAGATTTCTTTGAATGATATGCTTTTTGTACATCCAATCAGCAAAATTTTGCCAGACAGAGATATCCTGTATTCCCCATTGCGGTGCATCAGAAATAAATTCAGCTTTCAAATATTCCAAACTGGCTTTCACCTGATTCTTATCCAGTTCAGGAACCGCTTTCCATAAAATTTCCGCTGCTGATTCAGGATTTTGCACACAGTATGCATATCCCCTACCAGTCGCTTCAAGAAAAGCTTTCACCAGTTCTGGTTCTGAATTAAGCAATTGGTCATTAGCAATTAAGACTGGTGTATAATAATCAAAAACTGGATCTAAATCCCGAATAGGTATATAATTCAATTCTATTCCTCTAAGCTTTGCCTGAACACCATCCCAGCCATAATATATCCATGCAAAATCAACATCCTTACCTATAGTAGAAAAGAAATCGGTTATACCGTAAACTATTTGTACCTTTTTAAAATCTGCTCCCCTGGATTCCATCACCTGTTTTAAAATTTCCAGTTCTGAAGGCCAACCCGAACAGCCATATCTCTTTCCTTCAAAATCTTTAGGACTGGCGATATTGGCACTCTTTAAAGAAGCAAAACCAGAAGTATTATGCTGGATAATCGCTGCTATAGATTTAACTGGAATATTCTCCGAACGAGCAATGGTGACGCTTTCTTGATAGCTTACTCCAAATTCAGCCTGATCGGAAGCAATGATTTTTTCCACTGTATTTTCACCCGGTTGTAATATCTCTACTTCCAGACCTTTGTCTTTATAATAGCCAAGATTCTGTGCAACATAGATCCCAGTATGATTGGTATTGGGCGTCCAATCCAGAACTACCCGCACTTTTTGTAGATTATCCTCTGTTTTAGCCTTCTTTTTACAGGCAGTTAAGCCCGGCAATAATATCGCTATAATTACCGTCAGAACAATCAGCTGCTTTTTCATTTTTTCTCCTATTTATTTATATTTTGTTATTATTTATTTCTTTCTTTGGGGTCTTACTTTTTTATATCATTAAACTGCTAATTTTTATATACTATATTTTGAGCTCTTACTTTATGTCAAATCCTTTCAGTTTTCTTAATTCTTATTTTTTAGCTTCTTACCAGTTCTATCTTGACTCTCCCTTGACTCTTTCTTATCTTTTGAGATAAGTGAGAGCAAGGAAACAGACAGGTAATGATGTTATCTATCCCTTAAAAAGAATCAGAAATTTCCCGGATAGGGTGAAAAAGGTCAATATCTCTTAAGCTTATAAAAAACTATCCAAATCTTTGTTTTTAAACTATTAGACTATATCTATACTTTAGCAAAGAGTTTACAGCTATAAAGACCTTAACTATATCCGAGTTAAGACCTTATATAAAATTAGATTCCTCTTTGTTTGGTCAATAGCAATTTTGAAATTAATCCTGCTTTGAGATAATGAT
>MWCN01000042.1 GCA_002070045.1 Candidatus Cloacimonetes bacterium ADurb.Bin211 | reverse complement strand
AGTTGAAGATGTAGTGCAAAAACTTCCTCTTCTCGGGATTTCTTCTATTGCTAATCTCTTAGCTTCTATAAAATTCTCTAAATATTTTGAACTTGGTAAAAATGACATTATTTTTACTATTTTTACCGATTCCGCCGAATTATACCAGACAAGATTGCAGGAACAAAGAGTGCTAAAAGGAAACTATACCGAAAAACAAGCAGCACTGGATTGGGAAGGACCCCTCAAAGCCCAAAAAATAGATTACTTTTTAGAATTGCGTTATCTCGAGAAAAAACGTATCCATAACCTTAAATACTACACCTGGGTAGAACAACAGGGAAAAACTTGTCAAGAAATTCAGCATCAATGGGAACCCGATTACTGGAAAGAAACCTTTGAAGATAATCTGGATGAACTGGATACTGCCATAGAGGAATTTGATGCCCTTCTCTAATATTCTCGCTCTTATCCCTGCATCCGGCAAAGGTAACAGATTTGGTCAACCAAAACATCAAGCTATCATAAAGGGTAAATCTTTTATTACTTGTATCTTAGATACTCTGAAAGAGGCAGGTATTAATAATATCTACATAGCAAAAGATTTCAAAACAAAGGATATGTTATCTACCCTTCGTTATGCATTAAAACAATTAAATACAGATATCTTTGCAGGATTTCTCATTTTCCCGGTTGACCATCCTCTAGTGCAATGTTCTACTATAAATTCTTTATGCTCCGCCTTTAATCAAATTCCAGAAATTGTGATCCGTCCTTGCTATAATGGACAATCCGGACATCCCGTAATTATTCCCTCAACTTTAGACCTATTTAAAGACGATTATGAACAAGGTCTTGCTTATATTATTCGCACTCAGGCAAAAGGTATTTTTGACCTACCCGTTGAAGATAAGAGCATTCTGCTCAATATCAACCGTCCCGGGGACTTAATATGGACTTAATGGAATTGATTGAAACTCGTCATAGCGTACGGGATTATCTTCCTGATCCCATTCCTGAAGAAATTCTTAACCAGATTCTGGAAGCAGGAAGATTAGCACCATCTGCACGGAATCGTCAACCCTGGCGTTTTATTGTTTTTACTTCTAATAATGATATCAAAGAGCTGTCCTTGCGTTGTGGTTTGATTGGCTTATCTAATATCTTTATTCGTAAAGCACCCTGTCTTATTGTTGCCTGTGCTGATACCAATTACAATGTTCGGATAAATCATCAAGATTACTATCTGGTGGATACTGCTATCTCAGTTCAGCAGATGGTGTTAACTGCCTGGAGTTATGGTATTGGGAGTTGCTGGATTGCTGCTTTCAATGAAAAAACTCTGAAAAAATATCTTCAATTACCTCCTACCTGGAGAATTGTAGCTTTACTTCCCTTAGGCTATCCTGCAGAAAAGAAAACTCTTTACACTCAGGCTTTAAGCGTTTTCCCGCATAGTAAAAATCGCTTACCACTGAATAAAATTGTCACTTATTATCATAAAACATAAACTGAAAAAACAGCATTACTTATCACTAATTTTTTTTATTTGACAAACCCAAACCTATCTATGAAATAGAAGATAAATTAAATGAGGTAAAAAATGGCTATAAAATTAACTCGTGAATTTGTGCATAAGCTCCCTAAAACAGACCTCCATGTCCATCTGGATGGAAGTGTACGCATAGATACTATTATAGATTTAGCTAAAAAATTCAATATTCAGCTACCTACTATGGACCCAGCTGTACTTAGAAATCTTATTGTTTGTGATGAAAATACCAAAAGTCTGGAAGAATATCTGCATGGCTTTGATATAGTTAATCTTGTTTTACAAAACAAAGAGGGTCTATATCGTGCTGCTTACGAACTGGCAGAAGATGCAGCTAAAGAAAATGTTCGTTATATGGAAGTACGTTTTTCTCCTATTTTACATACCAAAAAGGGATTAAAACTAACTCAAATTACCCAATCTGTTATTGATGGCTTAAGACAGGCTGAACGAGATTTTCCTATAGAAACTGGTGTTATCATATGCGGACTTAGAAATATGGATCCCACTACTTCTGTTAAATTGGCGGAGCTTGCTGTCGCTTTCAAAAATAAAGGAGTAGTAGGTTTTGATTTAGCCGGAAGTGAATTTAATTATCCTGCTAAGGAACACAAAGAAGCCTTTGATCTCTCTCTAAAAAACAATCTCAATATAACTATTCACGCAGGTGAAGCTTATGGCCCGGATAGTATCCATCAAGCTGTCCACTATTGTGGAGCACATCGCATCGGTCACGGCACTCGTTTGGTGGAAGATGGTGATTTACTGAACTATGTTAATGACCATAGAATCCCCTTAGAAATCTGCATTAAAAGCAATTTCCACACTAAAGCAGTTCCCAATATTCAAAGTCATCCCATAGATTTCTATATTGATTATGGCTTAAGGGTGACCATCAATACGGACAATCGTACCATCAGTGATACTACTGTCACCAATGAATATATGCTTGCTATCAATGAACTTCACCTGGATTATCCCACTATCAAAAATGTCATTCTAAATGGTTTCAAAAGTGCATTCTTACCTTATAAAGAAAGAGTAAGATTGATAAATGAGACTCTCCGTGAACTGGAAGAACTGGAAAAAAGCGAACTGAAAACTACTATTAAAATGAAGGAAAATCTGTAATTATGTTTGACCTTATCCAGAAATCTTTAACCGAAGCAGAAAAGACTTTGCAAGCTTTTTTAAACAATCACAATAACTTAGAATCTATTGATAAAATTGCCGACCTGATATCTGAAACATTTGAAAGAGATAATAAGGTGATTATCTTTGGAAATGGCGGTTCTATGTGTGATGCAATGCATTTTGCTGAAGAACTGACCGGACATTTCCGCCAAAACCGTAAAGCTCTTCCTGCCATTGCTTTATCTGATCCTTCTTTTATCACCTGTGTAGCTAATGACTTCGGTTTTGAAGAAATCTTTGCTCGCGGAGTGGAAGCTTTTGCTCAAGCTGGAGATATTGTGGTAGGAATTTCCACCAGTGGTAATTCTCTCAATGTCATCAATGGCTTACAAAAAGCTCGTAACCTGGATTGCTTTACCGTTGCTTTATTAGGAGGCAACGGTGGAAAAATTGCCGGAACCTGCGATTTTGAACTTATTGTCCCCTCTTTTGCTACTGACCGGGTGCAAGAGATTCATACTATGATTATCCATATCTTAATAGAAAACATAGAATATCGGCTTTTTGCCAGCCGTTAATTAAAGGTATATAATGCAAAAAATAATTTTTACTCTTATATTGCTTTCTCTGACTATCTTCTGTTTCGCTCAAGGAAATTACTACGATTCAGTAATTAATCTTACCGGACAAAGTCTTTATACAGCTTTACATTCTCTTATTTCTACCAATACTAATAATAGTTATAATGGTTCTAAAGCTTTCCTTTTTCAGCAATTGGATAATGTTGATGGCTATGTAACCTGTATCTATACCGGACAATCCTTTTATGTAGGATATAATTATACTGGTTCAACCAATCCAAATACCGAACATACTTATGCCCAGAGCTGGTTTGCTGTTGAAGATGATCCAGTCCGCCGTTCCGACCTTCATCACCTTTTCCCCACTGATTCCAATGTCAATAGCGCTCGTAGCAATTATCCTCTTTTTACTGTTGCTAATCACAATTCTGCCAGTGTATATTATTCTTACACACCGTGGCAAAGCTATCGTGGTCTAAGTGCCAATGGTTATACCGTTTTTGAACCTGCTGATGAATCAAAGGGAAATATAGCACGAGCTCTTTTATATTTCAATACTCGCTACTATGACACTCTCACTCAGCAAAATGTTAATATGATTCCGGATTTAGTTATTTGGAATGAACAGGATCCTCCAGATGCTATAGAAATAGCGCGTAATAACGCCATCTATGAATTTCAAAACAATCGTAATCCCTATGTTGACCATCCGGAATTTGTTAACCGTATCTGGACAACGCCTATTTCTGATGATGCAATAACTTCACCCCCTTCTTGTCTCTCCCTTAGCTCCATCACTCCCAATCCCTTTCATACACTTACAGTTATAAATATCAAGAGTCAAGAAGTCCGTAAGGCAGAAATCTCCATCTATAATCTCAAAGGTCAAAAAATCCGCACCTGGAATCAAACTCTTCTTTCTGGTTCTACAGAACTAGTCTGGAATGCTACAAACACTTCCGGAACAAAGGTACCCCCAGGAATTTATTTGATAAATATTAAAAGCGGTGGAGAGACTATCACTGCTAAAGTTCTTCTAAATTAATTATCTCTTACAAATTTAAAGGATGAATTATGAGCCTAAATTATGAACAAATTAAATCCCAATTGCAAAGCTTTAAACCTAACTGGGAAATGAATAAAACTCAACTGGAAGCTTTGACAATACCTGAAGACCTTTTCTTTAAGGAATTTTTTAACGCTGCTCGCGACATCCTACTTAAAGGATATGAGTTTGGGAAAATAATTTCAGATGACCCAGACTTGAAATTAACCTCTTTAGAACAGCTCCAAAAACTCAATGCTGATTATTTTGCCCCAATCAAACCTGAAGGTTATCAGAGAAGCTTGGCTAATCCAGATTACACTGTAAATTTATATGGTAAAGATATGGGACAGCTACTTTCTGCTATGTACACTCAATACCGAAATGTTCGTTCCTATCTTCTTTTTGGTAACTATCTCCAGCTGGATGAAGATTTACGCTTATTTTTCACTCTTTATGATTTAGCATCTTCTAATAATGATAACTTTAGTGACTGGAAAAGGGAATATCGTTCTGCTCGCTTATCTGAAATGCGATTGAAGTCCATCTTTCAAAATCTTTTGCGACTTAGTCCCGAAGCCGATTTCTTTCGCAATATTATAGAAGACTCAGACTTAAATGACCTTCGTTACCTTTTCCATTACGGAAATTATATAAGTGAAAATGAGTTTGCTTTAGCAGATTTTATAGCCAAATATCCTTCAAAGGAACTGGAACACCTGGCAAAATATATAATTCAATGCTGGATTGATGGTTTTATCCGTAACCAGAAAGACTATTCTAATAAGAAATATGTAAATCTGAATATTCCTTGCGGTATGGAACACCTGGGAAAACTTTTGATAAAAGAATTAAGGGAGCTCAATTTAATTCCTTTAGTAGCTCAACCCTACACTAAAGGCGCTAATCGCCAATATAACTATGATCATCGTTTTGATATTGCTCTCTTACTTGATCGTTCCTATGTGGATGAAAGCTTGAAAATTGCAGAAGATATTCTGGAAGAACTAAAGGACTTCATTATTGACCAGGCAGGACCTGTCTATGTTGAACTTTTTGGGGATACACCTTTCACACCTGAAGCAAAATCCTCTACTATTCAATTTACTCCAGAACAGGAACAACTTTACCGTGAACTAAGCAGCAAAAACACTTATCTGTATTTAAAGTATTATCATCCTGATGAAACCAGTTTTACTATTATCGCTTTCCCTTCTCCCGAAATAGGACCTCAGTTCCCGCAAATCTTTGCTGATACGGTAAAAATTAATACTCTGGACAGCCAAAAATATGCGTTCATCCAACAAAAAATTATTGATGTTCTTGACACCGCTGATTCTGTCTATGTAAAAGGTAAACCAGGAAATGAGACCGATATTGTTGTCAAATTGCATCCTCTAATTGACCCGATACATCAAACTAAGTTTGATAATTGTGTAGCAGATGTTAATATTCCTGTGGGTGAAGTCTTCACTTCTCCTCTACTTAAAGGTACAAATGGTACTCTCTTTGTAGAAGATATTTACCTGCAGAACCTTCGTTATTTCAACCTGAAAATCCAGTTTGAAGATGGCTGGGTTAAAGATTATTCCTGTACAAACTTTCCTGATCCTGAAGAAGGTAAAAAATATATCTACCAAAATCTACTGCTCCCACATCACACCTTACCTCTGGGAGAATTTGCCATAGGAACTAATACCACCGCTTATCAAATGGCCAGAAAATATGATATCCTTCCCAGACTTCCTATCCTTATCATAGAAAAAATGGGACCTCATTTTGCCATTGGTGATACCTGCTTCAGCCACGAAGAAGATGCTCCTCATATCAATTTCCTCAATGGTAAAAATATGATTGCCGTTGAAAATGAAAAAACAATTACCCGAAAAGAGGACCCTATCAATGCTTATACTAATAAACATATAGATATCACCCTACCCTATGAAATGCTGGATTCTATCACAGCTATTGGTTATGATGGAACTCATACTGACATTATCCGAAATGGTAGATTTGTCCTCCCTGGTACGGAAGAATTAAATATACCTCTGGATGAAGGATGGTAACTAAACAATAACCCTTACAGTATAAATATAACAAATAATGTTGACTGAATTGTAGTATTTTTTATTACTCACCTGAACAATGGATTATTTGGCACTATTTATTAAATCCTGACTGTTAATCAGAACTTGAAAAATCATTTTCACTATCTTCTAAATTTAGAGTTTTCAGGATACTAATTAAGGCTCTCTTTAATAAATCAAAAGAAAATTCTTTACCAGTTGTAAGTATTTGCATCGGTTGGGATTATAAGTTTTGTTATTTTTGTATCCTTTCCCAAAAAAGTAAATAATATATTTGATACTTTTAAAATACTTACTGGCTTGAGCTAGTATATCAATGTCCCTATTTGCATCCTGAAACAAAGCTATTTAAAAGCTAACTTTAAGGACATAATTTATCGTACTAAAAATGAAATTAATTATAATATAACTGCCGTTATAAAAAATGTCTTTAAGAATTACAGCCCTGCTTAGATATAATGGATAGATAAAACTTGTACTGCTTTATGCAATGGGTACCTTTTGGTACCAGGTAAAATCTTTAGCTATCAAAATTAATCGAGACATAGTTAAAAGTTTATCCCGATTTATGTAAGGGAGAACCTATGCATACTATTTTAACCCTCATTTAATAACAGTATGAGCAAGAAATAGTTTGACAGAATAGAATTAAAGAAAAAAAGAGAAGTATTGATAAAGGAGCAATTTATGAGTTCTATAATCGTGCTGGGATGTATGTGGGGTGATGAAGGAAAGGCAAAGATAGTAGATTTTATTGGTGCAGAAGTTGATGTAGTTACTCGTTTTCAAGGAGGAGCTAATGCTGGTCATACTATCGTGCTTGAAGGGAAAAAATATGTATTTCATACAGTACCTTCCGGGATTCTTTATCCTGAAACACAATGTGTAATAGGTGCTGGAACTGTAATTGATCCTTTAGGTTTAAGAGAAGAAATGCAGTCACTTATGTTGCAGGGCATAGATTTTACTGATAGATTATTTATTGATGAACGAGCGGGATTAGTTTTAGCTTTACACAAACAATTAGACCATAAATCTGAAGAAAATTTGGGAACGGGAAAAATAGGAACAACTGGAAAAGGAATTGGACCTGCTTATTCTGACCAGGCTGCAAGATGTGCTTTAAGAATGGGAGATCTACGCTATCCAGAATGGTTAGAACAGAGGCTTAATAATTTTTATAAATACCACCAGATAAATCTTTCTGCTTCCGACTATAAAGAAGAGTTAGAATCTCTTCTGGAAGTGGGGAAGTTTTTGGGACCATTTATGGCTCAAACTGACCAAATGTTAAGAGATTGGTATAAGGAAGGGAAAAAAATTCTATTTGAAGGAGCTCAGGGCACTCTTCTGGATTTAATCTATGGCACTTATCCTTTTGTCACCTCTTCTCATACTGTTTCAGGAGGTGTATGTGTGGGAACAGGTTTTCCTCCGCGCTGGTTGGACAGGATTTTAGGCGTCTTTAAGGCTTATACTACCAGAGTTGGAGCTGGACCTTTCCCAACTGAAATAGAAGGACCTCTGGCAGATCAGATTCGCCATAAAGGAAATGAATATGGTTCAACTACTGGACGTCCCCGTCGTATTGGTTGGTTTGATGCTGTAGCAGCTCAATATAGTGCTGCTTTAAATGGGTTAGATAGTTTAGCTATAACTTTATTGGATGTATTAACTGGTCTTCCCGAATTAAAGATATGCCATTCCTATATTAAACATAATCAAGTGCTACCTGGTTTTGTTTCTCATCCTATAGAATTAAATGAGGTTCAGCCAGAATATCTTACCCTTCCAGGATGGGATATAGATATCAGTAATATACAGACCTGGAAAGCATTACCGAAAGAAACAAAACAATATCTTGAGGCAATTCAAGACCTGCTTAAATTACCCGTAAAAATTGTCTCAGTAGGACAGGATCGTCATCAAACTATAGTTATTAAAGAGAAGGTATAAAATGAAGAAAATTTACTTATTCCTTTTATTACTGGGAATAGGATTTCTCTTTGCTCAACCATTAGAGTTTCCGCAACCCCAGTTTATAACTCCTATCTTTGATAGTTTCACCCGAAACTATGTTTCTACCAGCGCTATGGGTCGTGGCTATACTGGAATAACTATCCCTGGAGGAGTGGATAATGCACTTTTAAATCCGGCTGCTTATCTTCCTGATAGAGCTGCAATTCATCTGGAACTTTTATCCAAACCCTCTATTAGAGTAGATTTTTATGCAGCTCAGGATACCAGCACTGGCTATAATATGACTGCTAATGATAGATTAACTTCACCTGTTCCTTTTGGTATTTTTGCTGTAGGAAGTTCTATCAAGGACCATTTCAGTTATGGATTTCTATATTCAATGCCTAAAACCGTTAGAATGGATGATTTTAGCGTAGCAACGAATATGGGAATGAGCTTGATTTTGCGATATCCTACTTTTAATTTGCATCAGTTCACTGCCAATGCTGCCTATCATCATAATCAGTTTCACTTTGGAGTGAATCTACATAATCAATTTTACTATCTTGGAGATGTTACCTTTCTTCGCACTTTTGATAGAGTTAGGAACACCCAGTACTTTCTTAGACCTCAGTTTGGATTCCTTTATACGGGAGATAATGTTAATGCGGGACTAACCTTAGTTCCTCCTCAAAAGGCTAAGTGGGACCTTAAATATGTGGTTTATGACACAAAACTTCCTTTAAATATTTCCGGAGGAATAGCCTATAAGCATAATGGAACTCAACTCGCAGCAGAGCTGGAATATGAGCAATGCAGTGCTATATGTGATGAATTTAAGGATCGGTATACTCTTCACTTAGGAGCAGAAAAAACCATTGAAAAATTTACTTATCGTTTGGGTTATATCTATCATCCAGAAGTCTGGCATGGAGATTATTTACTTCCTGATGCTGCAGCTGATACGGTTTCTATCTGGTGGGATAAGATTCTTTCTGGTGGAACGGTAAAAAAGAATACTCAGCATATTTTAACTGGAGGATTTAGTTGGCATCATAAAGATGCTAATGTCAACCTTTCTGGATTAGTGAATGTTGCAAACACTGCCCCGGTAAGTCAGATAAGTCTTTCAGTTGATTTGTATTTTAGCGCTTTTCACAGGAAGGATTTCCTTTATTTTGGTAAATGACTAAGGTCCAAATTCGCCGTTTAGATGATTATGTTTTGCCTCCTCTGCAAGAAGCAGTGGGTGAATTTCTTAATCCGGAATTAAATTCTCAGTGGAAACATAGCAAAAAAGTTTTATTAAAACCGAATCTTTTGGGCGCTTTTCCACCAGAAAGAGCTGTGACTACCCATCCATCTTTGCTAGAAGCCCTCATCCTCTATTTTCTGGACCTAGGAAAAGAGGTCTGGATTGGTGATAGTCCTGGAGGTACAGTTAATGTAGAAAAAGTGTGGCAAACTTGTGGGCTAAAAGATTTAGCGGAACGCTATCCTGTAAAATTACTCAATCTTTCTACTGCTGGTTATAGAGAATTAGTCTATGACGATATATCGGTTAAAATCTCTGAAGTCCTCTGGGATTATGGAATTATTATAAACATTGGCAAACTCAAGACTCACGGACTAGTTGGCTTTACTGGAGCTCTTAAAAACCTTTTTGGATTAGTACCCGGTCTGGCTAAAAGTGATTATCACAGGTTATATCCTAACACCAATGATTTTTGTAGATTGTTAGTAGCAATCTATCAATTAACCAAAGAACACATATCCTATAGTTTTATAGATGGTATTTTAGGAATGGATGGACCTGGACCTTCAGCTGGAAGAGTTCGTAAATACGGCTTACTTCTGGGTTCACATAACATACCAGCTCTGGATTATATAGCTTCAAAGTTGATGGGTTTCAAATTGAAGGATGTGCCTTATCTCTGGGATGCCTTACATAAAGATGGACAATTAATCTCGGATATCCATATTCCTACGAGCTTCCAGGATTATAAACTACCAGATGTAGATATCCGAACAGTTAAGATGAGCAATAAGTTTTTGCGTTATGTCCCGAGAATAGTTCGTTATCCTTTTCAACGCTTATATGACCGTCGTCCAGTAATTACTTCCCGTTGCCAAAAATGTGGCATTTGCGTAAAAAGTTGTCCTGCCAAAGCTATTTCTCCTCCAGATAAAATAAATTTACCCGTTATAGATAGGAAGAAATGCATCAAATGCCTGTGCTGCCACGAGATGTGCCCCTACGAAGCTGTAGATATTCATAAGACCTTATTAGCAAAGATGCTGGGATAATGAAAAAACAAAGTAACAAAAATAGAAAGTTCCTGAATTTCATTTATGTTCTGTTTATTTTATTATTGCTTAGCTGGATCTTTTTCTGGGGAAACAATAGTTTTTATAAAAAATGGAAACTTAAACGAAAAATAGACCGTATGGAACAACAGTATAATACCCTAAAAGCACAAAATGATAGCCTTGCCGATTATAACTATCGCCTAAAGACTGATCCCGAAACGGCAGAAGAAGTAGCAAGGGAAGAGCACGGCTTAATAAAATCTGATGAAACAGTTTTTATCTTCAAAGAAGCCAGTAATGACAGTCTCAAGCAGGAGCAAAAATCTGGTAAAAAATCATCTAAATTACCAGTTATTAAATCTATTATAGAAAAATAGGGTTATGGCTAACCATAAAGTTCCACTATTTTCAGCGCAGGATGAAAGAGAATTAAGAAAGCAACTTTCTCTCTTACTTCATAGTTCGGCATCCAATCAAACTCAGGATTTAATTAATAAACTACTTCAAAATTATACTCCAGATAAATCTAAAAAAGAACCTTCATTAACCAGATTTCGGTATCTTTCTGCAGTTCTTATGGAACAGTTAATCATATTACTTCAAGAACAACAAGATTTTAAGCTTTCCAGATGGACGGTTTTTTTTGAAGTATTAAACTATTTTCCTTTTACTTCAAAGAATTTTATGCCCCTTAATCTCAAGGACAAAATATACTGTTCAGCAAGTGAATATTCTGCTTATCAATCGGATATCTTTATCCCATTGCAGCTCTCCTATCTTCTTGCTCAATTGGAAGATAGTGCTATTGCTTACTCACTTTTAAAACCTCTGGCAGACAGAATTTCTTTCACTTCACCTTTCGTTCATTTAATTTATCATCTCGCTCTTACCAGAATACTCATTCTGAAAGGCAAAAGGCTGGATTTTACTAAACTGTGGCTTAAGCTCATTATTGAATACTATAAAGAAGATGGAAGCGAAACTGCTCTATACTTAATCATTCAATGGCTAAGAATGATTAACTGGGGTAGGAATGCATCTTTAAAGAAAAAAGTGTTGCAAGCCTATTCAAATGATTGGAAATATAATAAAAGTCTTCTTTCTGCTTTTATTTTGAATGAG
The DNA here is from genome assembly GCA_002070045.1 of Candidatus Cloacimonetes bacterium ADurb.Bin211. Lineage (GTDB taxonomy): Bacteria > Cloacimonadota > Cloacimonadia > Cloacimonadales > Cloacimonadaceae > Syntrophosphaera. The sequence goes on along the minus strand of MWCN01000042.1, from coordinate 70,771 downwards.
CTGGTCACTCTGGAGAACCATTTGCTAAAACCAGAAGAAAAAATAAGATATATTCATATTTTGTTATCTTTACCTTCTGCTTTTTTGTCTTTTGAACAATTGCAATACCTATATTTTTTCGCCGGGAATTATTATTCCGGAGTGGAACAAAACTTTCCTAAATCTATCAGAGCTTATCATCATTCTACTTACTATCTACAGAAGAGCTGGCTGGCTCTGCAAAATCTATCTCAGTTTTTAAGGGAACATCTTTCTTCTGAGCAGATAGTGCAAATTATGCCATATCTGGAAAAAAAGGTTATCTCTCTGGCTAATCAAATTAATTTGCAAAACAGCACCTATGTAGATACTTTGCATAAGAATTACCTTTTGATAAATGAACTATACCATCAGGTGGAAGCTCTTTCTATTACGGATCATCTCACCGGTTTGAAAAATAGGCACTATCTGCATAATAATCTTTATCACACTTTTCAATTAGCTGCCCGTCATAAAGTACCTATAAGTTTTGCCATACTTGATATTGACCATTTTAAACAGATAAATGATCTTTACGGACATCTAGCTGGAGATTATGTACTGCAAACACTTGCTGAGTTGTTGTTAAGTTATTTCCGAAAGAGCGATGTAATTATTCGTTATGGAGGTGAGGAATTTCTCTTAGTTCTATTTGATATAAAGAAGGAGAATATGTTAGAACTGATGGAGGGATTTCGTGCTAAAATAGAGAATTATGAATTTATCTATCAAGATAATAATTTTCATATCACCATTAGTATAGGGTGCCTTTGCAATTGTCTTTCTTGTTTAAATGACATTGTCTTAAATTCTTATATAGAAAAAACGGATAAGGCACTTTATGCTGCAAAAGAAGCAGGACGAAACACCATAGTTTGTTTCACTGAATAAACTTCCTGCTTGACAGCTTAACTTATATTAAATATTGATATATTGAAGGAGTATCAATGGCAAGAGTACTGGTACAAAATCTTAATAAGATATATGATAATAATGTTCACGCAGTTAAAGATGTAAATTTTGAAGCGGAAGACAAGGAGTTTTTAGTATTAGTAGGACCTTCCGGTTGCGGAAAAAGCACTATCTTGAGGATGATTGCTGGTTTAGAAGAAATCACCAGTGGCAATATCTGGATAGGAGATAAGCTGGTCAACGATGTGCCTCCTAAAGACAGAGATATCGCTATGGTTTTTCAAAATTATGCTCTTTATCCTCATATGACCGTATTTGATAATATGGCTTTTGCCTTAAAGCTTAGAGGAGAAGATAAACAAACTATCAAAAAGAAGGTTCAACACGCTGCAGAGCTATTAGGCATTCAAGATTTGCTGAAACGCAAACCAGCACAACTTTCTGGGGGACAGCGTCAGCGTGTGGCTTTAGGACGTGCTATTGTTCGTAATCCCAAAGTATTCCTTTTTGACGAACCACTTTCTAACCTGGATGCAAAGCTTAGAGTGGCAATGCGTTCCGAAATCGTTAAACTCCATAAACAGCTTGCTAATACTATGATTTATGTAACCCATGACCAGGTTGAAGCAATGACTATGGCTAATCGTATAGCAGTTATGAAAGATGGACTCATTCACCAGATAGATACACCTCTCAATATTTACAATCATCCAGCTAATGTCTTTGTTGCTGGATTTATCGGTTCTCCTGCCATTAATATGGTGAAAGGTAAAGTGGAAAGTGATGGTACTGATATCTACTTCAGTTGTGAAGATTTCAAAATAAAAATCTATCCTGAACATCAAAAAATTCTTACTTCCTATGTTAATAAGCCTATTATAATGGGAATTAGACCAGAAGATATATATGATGCACGATATAATTCAATGGCAGAATTTCCCCAGCAAATTGAAACTATATGTGACTTAGTAGAACCTCTGGGAAGTGAATATCATGTTGTTCTGGCTACTCCACATAACAATTTTGTCGCTCGCCTGGAACCTAAAGAACTTCCTAAAATGAATGATAAGCTAACTATTAGTTTAAATATGTTTAAAGCCCATTACTTTGATCCTGAAACGGAAAAATGTCTGGTTTGAAGATGTTCTGATTCTTAGCTATAAGAGGTTTTTTTATGCAAGGTAAGGTGGGAAGCATTCTCGTCATTCTTTTTTTATTTTCTCCTTTAAACGCTATTATAACTATGGATACAGCTTCCATTAATGCACTATCTGGCATAACCATAATCTCAAATTCTGTTTCCGATTTTGCTCTTTCTCCCAATATTTCGACCACTGGCATAGCTTTTTCTGCCCACATTCCTTTTGGTATGACAGATTGTGCAGTATATTCCTTAAATACTTCCACTCAGTTTAACCACTTTATTTTAAGTACAGGCATTGCTCATCTAGATCAGAGTGATTATCGTAATCAGGATTACTTTTTGGGTCTGGCTTTTCACTACCAGAATCTAACACTTGGTTATGCAGAACATCTTCAGTACGAAAAAATTAGTACCGGTAATAGTTATCATACCTGGTTATGCAATGCCGCTATAACTTATTCCTGCCCCGAATATGGTGCTGAAATAAAATCCTTACATTTGACTTCATCGGATGAAGAGTGGCATCTCTCAGCTATGGTTAAAATTATAGATGAAGTCTATGGTGCTGGTAGCTATGTTTATGTGCCTGAAAATGATGATAACTATAGGATTGCTACTTCTATTCAATTGAACGAACCTCTTTCTTTACTGATGTCCTGGCAAAATAGACCTTCACAATTCGGTCTGGGGATTAAACTAAAGATCAAAAGAGGTGAGCTAACCTATGCTATCAGAACCCATCCTGAATTAAATCTTTCTCATAGCCTTGATCTTGGTTTTAACTGGTGAAAAGCTTTGCTGTTATTGTTTTTCTGTTATCATTAACCTTTTTTCTTTCTGCCCAATACTACGATGAACTAATTGAACTGGATACCCCTGCTTTAATAGATTCTGCCTGGAACAATTTTTATCAGGAACTTTCAGAGCTTGAAAAGCCACTCCATTTTAGCACTCGTGTATATCTTAGAGATACGATTAATTACACTCTGAACAGTTTAGAATATGAAATTCAGCAGGGAACATTGCTATTAAACAATCGGTATAATATAGATACCGGAAATAGCGATTGGGGAATTCATCTTAATCTTAAAACGGATAAAGTAAATTTAGTTTTGGGTTCCTATAGAATTCGTTTTGGAAGAGGTTTAGTTATCGGAACAGGATCTCGCAGTTTACCTGATTCTCCTTTTAAGCTATATAAGCCAACCTCGCCTTCTACTTACTCTCCGTCAGGAACAGCTTTTATATATCAAGGAAAGTTTCTACAAGCTCTGGCTTTTGCTTCGGTCCAGAATAGAGTAGCTAAGATAAAAGAAGAAAGAATAACAAGTTTGCCTGCCACTCATTCTGATTATCTATCCCATAGCCAGGAAAATATTTATGGCACTTCTATAGCCTGGGTAAAAAACCATTTCCAGATTGCTGGATTACTTTATAAACAGCAATATGATAGAGCCTTTTACGATTCTATTTTAGTGTCCAATCTCATCGCCTATAGTCTTTATGCAGATTTTAAAATATCTAATAATCGCTTATCTTCTGAATTATCATATGCTAATCATCAAGTTAGCACTATCCTGTCCTGGAATTATCATTTGAAATCTTTCAGCCAAACCCTATCTTTTGCGCAAAACACTATCTATCACCAATTTCCTTATGCTCTTTCTGCTTCTATTTTAAATCCTAACACAGACCGTAAAGAAATAAACTGTGACTTGAAGTGGAATATTCTCACAACTACTGATTTAAAGATACATTACGGTATTAATATGGGTCCTGCTTTTTCAGGAGAACCATTTTCCAGATTCATTTGTTCCCTTGCTTATCATAAAAGAGGTACCCACTGGAAACTTAACTTTTATAAGTATGATAGAGAGTTAATCACCTGGATTGATTCTACCTATTTTGCTACTATGCCTGAACATTATAGAATCCAGACAGCTGGCAATTTACCAATCACTACAAATTTATTTCAGCAATATGAATTTTCCTATACCCTGCAGGATAAAGAAGATTACTCCAGGAATACCTATCATTTTCAATATTTTTTGGGATATCAAAAATCAATCTGGGAATTGAAATTAGGCTATGTCAGCTGGCAAAGTCCATATAAATTTTATAGTGTAGATGAATTTAGTCCTGAATATTACAGTATTTGCAGCTCTGAAGAAACAGCTCTATCATTAACTGTAGGTCTAAAACTTAGAACCTCAACTCTATCTCTATATGTAGAGAAATCTATCCTTTCTCCAAAAAAATACGGAATAAATATTCAGCTTAAATTATCTATCTTTTAATCTTGTTATTTCATCCTGCTTTTGCATTTAGGGCATTCTTTATAACTATCACCATCGCTGGTCTTTTTTTCCACCACATAAGGATTTCCACATTCCGGACAGGAAACAGGAATGGGTTTATAAGAACTAATAAATTTACATTCGGGATAACGATTACAGGAATAGAAAATACTGCCTTTTTTATTGCGTCTCTGAATTAGTTCACCTTTACCACATTCAGGACAGGTAACTCCAGTTGTCTTATTCCGTGAATACTTACATTTAGGATAGTTGCTGCAAGCAATGAATTCACCATATTTTCCCTTACGTTCTATCAAAGGACTTCCACATTGAGGACATTTCTCTTCCAGGGTTTCTGGTTTTACAATTACAATATTTCCTTTATTATCGCGAATGAATCTTTTGGTATTTTTACAGGCAGGGAACCGACTGCAGGATAGAAATTCACCATTAGTAGAATGTCTAATTACCATCTTTCCTTCTTTACATACATCACATACAATATCTGTTTCTTCAATGAATTCCTGTTTTGATTTTTTCACATCTACCTTACTTAATAGATTCATCAGTTCTTCATAGTAGTTCTTTACCAGATCATACCAGACTATATTTTTTTCTTCCACTTCATCCAGTTTGGTTTCCATATTGGCAGTGAAACTTACATTGAAGATATCATCAAAATTGGAGACCAGAAAACGATTCACATCCAAACCTAATTTAGTTGGGAAAAAGTTCTTCTTTTCCATTCCCACATATCTTCTTTTTCGGATAGTACTGATAATAGTAGCATAAGTGGAAGGTCTTCCAATGCCTTTTGCTTCAAGTTCTTTAATTAACGAAGCCTCTGTATATCTTGGAGGTGGAGTGGTAAAATGCTGGGAAGATTCTATCTTATCGTATTCAAGGTTGTCTCCTTTCTCATAAGCAGAATCTATGGTTTCGCCAGATATTATCTTCATATAGGGATAAACTTTTAAAAATGCCTCTTCTTCAATCACATTTCCATTAGCACTAAATATTGCTTTTCCAACAGTGACATCAACCTTTGTTCGTAGCAATTTAGCAGGTTTCATCTGAGTTGCTACAAATCTCTGCCAGATTAGAGTATAAAGTTTTAACTGGTCTCGGCTGAGATTTTCTGCTATACTTTCTGGAGTATAAAAAGTATTTGTGGGTCTAATTGCTTCATGAGCGTCTTGAGCCGTAGATTTATTTTTATAGACTCGGGTTCCAGGATTGATAAGGTCTTTACCAAATCGCTCTTTTATCAATTTTCTACAATTTTCTATTGCCTCATCAGCAATGCGCAAACTATCCGTACGCATATAAGTGATAAGACCTGTTCTTTCTCCTTTAAGGTCAACACCCTCATACAATTCTTGAGCTATTTTCATTGTCTTATCCGAAGAAAAACCCAAAATCTTGGATGCTTCCTGTTGAAGTGTACTGGTTATAAAAGGAGGTAGAGGTTCCAGTTTATGAGTGCTTCTCTTTAAATCTGAAATAACAGCAGGAGAAGAATCTATTTCATCAATTAATTTTTGTGCCGTAGTCTCATCCGGGATCTCTATTTTTTTATTCTCCCATTTTTCTAGAGCTGCCTTAAAGGGGGAGAGATTATCCCTATGAAATTTTGCTTCTAACTTCCAGTATTCCTTAGGTACAAAGTTCTGGATTTCTTCTTCTCTTTCACAGATTAATCTTAATGCCACACTTTGCACTCTTCCCGCACTTAATTTCTTAGCAATAACCTTCCATAATAAAGGTGAAACAGTATATCCTACAATACGATCAAGAACTCTTCTTGCCTGTTGTGCATCCACTTTTGCCATATCAATGGAACTAGGATTTTTGATAGCTTCTTGAATGGCTCTGGAAGTAATTTCATTGAATACAATACGATAAACTTCTTTACCGCTCAATTCTTTCTCCAGAACTTTGGTTAAATGCCAGGCTATAGCTTCACCTTCCCTATCATGGTCACTGGCTAAATATACCGTCTCAGCACCTTTAGCCGCTTCTTTTAGTTCATTAATAACTTTACTTTTTTTCTTATCTACCCTATAAACCGGACGAAAGTTATGGTTTATATCAACTCCCAGTTCATTTTCTGGTAAATCTCTTATATGACCCATTGAAGCTTTTACATCATATTTATGTTCTAGGAATTTAGAAATAGTGTTAGCCTTAGCAGGGGATTCTACAATGATTAGATTTTTAGGCATTAGCTTCCTTTTTCTACTTTTTTATTTATACATCGTTTTCAAAACGTCCACAGCATTTCTTATATTTTTTGCCGCTCCCACAGGGACAGGGATCGTTTCTTCCAATATGTTGAGCTACCCGAATAGGTTTTTGTTTTACTGCTCCTGCATCTGGCTCAGAGAAATTAGGAGCTGCACTCATATTTTGTTGAGTAGGCCTTAATTCCTGAGATTTCAGGAATGCACTAACATTTTCATGTTGCAATTTGGAGTCTTTCAACATATTCTGAACTTGTTCCTGAGTCAGGATATAGGTGGTAAACACTTTTTTGGTTACATTTTCTTGAATACGAGAGATAAGATTTTGAAAAAGTTCAAAGCTTTCCCTCTTATATTCTATCAGCGGGTCTTTCTCTGCATAAGCTCTAAGATAGACACCTTCTTTGAGGAGGTCCATTTCATGCAAATGATCTCGCCATTCTTCATCCACGACTTCCAGGAGACAGCGGCGTTCAATTTCTCGCATTGATTCAGAACCCACCATTTCTTCCTTCTTTTCATAGGCTTGCATAATCAGCTCTTTCAAAGTATTCCTTAAAAGAGGTTCACTTAGATGGTCCGATTCCAGGTCTTCCGGTTCTATGGCTACATTCAAGGCAGATTTGAACCATTGAGTTAGTCTTGCCAGATTCCATTCTTCTGGCGCACTATCTAAGAGAATATTTTCGGATATAATCCTGTCTATGGTTTCTTCTATCATCTCTTGAACTTCACGCTTTAGTGAATATCCTTTCAGAACACTTCTACGATAGGAATAAATAACCTCTCTTTGTTGATTCATCACTTCATCATATTTTAAGAGATTACGGCGAATTTCAAAGTTATTTTCTTCCACTCTCTTTTGAGCTCTTTCCACCGTTTTTGTCATCCAGGGGTGTCTGATGGCATCACCAGGTTTCATTCCCATACGAGTCATCATAGGTGCAATTCTTTCAGAACCAAAAAGACGAAGTAAGTCATCTTCCAGAGATAAATAGAATCTTGAACTACCAGGGTCACCTTGACGTCCTGCTCTTCCACGTAATTGACGGTCTATTCTTCTACTCTCATGTCTTTCACTACCTATCACATGAAGTCCATCTAAAGGCAGACCATAAGGATATTCAGGCGTTATAGAAGGGTCTATACCCCTATATTCTTCTATGCTTTTAGTCACAACACCCGGTCCAAGTTTTATATCCGTCCCACGACCAGCCATATTTGTAGCGATAGTGACGGAGCCAGGTTGTCCCGCTAAAGCTATAATCTCAGCTTCTCTTTGATGTTGACGAGCGTTCAAAACATTGTGAGGAATGTTACGACGTTTTAGCATCCGACTGATAGTCTCGGAAACTTCCACACTTACTGTTCCTACTAAGACAGGCTTATTCAGATTATGCCAGTAAATAACTTCATCAATCAAAGCCTGATATTTCTCATTCTTGGTCATATAGATTACATCTTCATGGTCAATTCGGGTAACCGGTACATTGGTTGGTATAGTTATTACCGGAAGATTATAAATCTCCACAAATTCAGCTTCTTCTGTTGCTGCAGTTCCAGTCATACCAGCTAATCTTTCATATTTTCTAAAGTAATTCTGCAAAGTTATCGTGGCAAAAGTCTGAGTGCCTGCTTCTATTTCTACATTTTCTTTTGCTTCCAGAGCTTGATGTAGCCCATCAGAATACCTTCTGCCTGGCATTAATCTACCTGTAAATTCATCTACAATGACCACTCGATTGTCTACCACCACATATTCCACATCCTTTTCAAAAAGAGTGTAAGCTTTTAAGAGTTGATTGATATTGTGGAGTTTCTCACTTTTATCCATAAAACGGTTGGTTTCCCGAGCCTTTTTCCTTATTTTTTCTTCCTCAGTTAAAGACTCATCTTCATCAATGCTATTTAAAATCTCATCCAGGCTTTCCACCACAAACAGATTTTTGTCGTGTTTAGATAGGAAATCTCTGCCCTTTTCACAGAGGTCTACCGTGTTCTGATGTTCATCTACCACATAGTATAGATTATCATCCAGTTCTGGCATCTTTTTGTCACGCAAGTAAATACCTTCTACATCATTAACCAGCTTTTTTAGTTTTGGCTCCTGCATCATCTTGGTAAAAGCTTTATTTCTTGGTGCAGCTCTTTGAACTAACAACAGATTTCTTCCCAATCTATCTATATCAGAATTTGGATTATCCTCTCTAAGATCTTCTCTGATTTCCGATAAAACTTTCTGGACCAGGGCATTTTGTGCCTGAACTAATTGATTTATTTGCGGGCGAAGTTCATTGTAGAAATTTTTATCCTGAGCAATAGGTCCACTGATTATCAAGGGCGTTCTTGCCTCATCAATAAGAATACTATCTACTTCATCTACAATGGCATAATAAAAATCTCGTTGAACTAATTGCTCGGGTGTAACTGCCATATTATCACGAAGATAGTCAAAACCAAATTCACTGTTCATTCCATAGGTAACATCACTTCGGTAAGCCTTTCTTCGGGATTCAAAATCCATATCAGTTGTAATGCATCCAACCGTTAGATTATGAAAATTAAATATGGGGGACATCCATTCAGCATCACGAGCAGCAAGATAATCATTGACGGTAACTAAATGAGCACCTCTTCCCACTAAGGCATTAAGAAATAGAGGCATAGTAGCCACTAAGGTTTTACCTTCTCCCGTTGCCATTTCAGCTATCTTGCCATCATGCAAAACCATTGCTCCTATCAATTGCACATCAAAAGGAACCATATCCCAAATTGTTTCATGACCTCGCACCATAAAAGTTTTCCCCACCAGTCTACGACAGGTATCTTTAACAATTGCATAAACCTCTGGTAAATAATCATCTAAGGTAGATTTGGTGAGTGTCTTTAGCGCTTTTTTGGTTTCATCTATCTGAATATCTATCCGATTACGCTCTGCTTCATCTTCTTCTTCACGAAAACGAGTTTCCAGTTCATCTACTTTGTTTCTCAAATCACTTAACTTTTCTGCTATTTCCTGTTTTATTTCTGCTACTCTTTCTCGCAACTGGTCATCATCATACTGCGCTAAACCTTCATAAATCTGGTTTATGAGCTGAACTTGTGGAATATATTTATTTAAATCACGGGTGTTTTTATCACCAAACATTTTACGGAGTATTTTTTCTAACATTTTTCAAGTCCCTATCATATATCTCCTAACTGCTTCAAAGTTAGTATAGATACATAAATCTTTTCATTGTTTCTTTAAAAACTGATTGCCCTATTATGTCAATACCAAAATAATGCTTATTTACTTCAAATAAATACCGATCAGTACTAATTTCATTATCTTACTAATTTATATTAAGTTATCATTTCTCTCTTGGCTCTCTCTTGGCTCTTCCTTGCCAATTTTGTTAAGAAGGAGTTAAGAGAAAGAAAGTTAAGGCTTTTTGATGGTTATTAAAAATAACTCTTTATTTTAGATGAAAGGTAATTTCCAAATATGTTCAAGATATAGTAACACAAAGAAACATATAAAGTTATAAATAAGAATTGCGTAAGGAATGAGAATTATACTTAGACTTTATCTGGGCTTAAATCTCAAAATTTAGTTAGGAGAAAAAAAGCAAATAAATCAATTGACATAATTTCTATTTTATTTTAGGAGTATTGTTTTGAAACTAATTTTCTTCTATTTTAGGAATTTAATTTGCATATTAAATTAACTAACTTAGTAGATATATAATAAAAATAGTAATAAATTAAGGAGATAGAATGAAAAAGCATTTATTAATTATCCTAATCTTGAGTTTGGTGACATTTGTTTTTGCCACTCAAGGTTCCATTAAGCTAAGCAACACTCCCACCGCTACGGTGGTAACAAATAGTAATGATTATGGTTTGAGTGTTAGCTACCGTATTGAAAAGCTTGATTTTCAGGAAATACAGACTCCAGAAGGAATTTTTACTGACTTATGGGTAGCTGATTATGCTGCCACTAATGCCATAGGACTTCCTAAGCTACCTCTTTTGCGACAGATTTTTAGTGTTCCTGAAGGATCTGAAGTTCAGGCAAGTATCAATTCAGTATTATATAAGAATATAGACCTGAAAGCTGAAGGAATAAATAATCCCATAATTCCAAGACAGGAACCTGTATCTAAAAGTGTAGACCCGGCAACTGTTCCTTTCATTGTTAACCAGGAATTTTATCAAAGTCAAAACTGGACAGAATTTCCCTCTATTCAGGTTACTGATCTTGGTTATATGCGAGGCTACCATCTTTATGCTCTGGATTTTACTCCCATTCGTTATAATCCAGGAACAGGTTCAATGGAAGTAATTTATAGTGCAGAAGTTAATGTCCAATTTCTTCATCCAGACCTAGTTTCAACCAATGAATTAAGAGCCAAGACTTATTCTCCAGCTTTTGATCCTATGCTACAAAATATCCTGATGAATCCTGATTCTAATCGGGCAAGTCTGAATCGTTATCCTATGAGTTATTTAATTATTACTCCACCAAATTTTGTGAATGCTCTCCAACCCTTTATAAATTGGAAAACTCAGGAAGGGTATAATGTAATTCTTGCCACAACTACAGAAACAGGAACCACTACTTCTTCCATTAAGACCTATATCCAGAACATCTGGAATTCTGCTACTACTGAAAATCCTGCTCCGTCCTATTTATTGATTGTTGGAGATGTAGCACAAGTTCCTGCCAATCCTGCTTCTGCCAGTCCTAGTGGACATATTACTGATTTAACCTATGTACGGTTACAGGGCACAGATTTTATGCCAGAGATGTATTTTGGACGTTTCTCTGCCACAACTGAAGCTGAAGTAACGAATCAAGTCAATAAAACCTTAATGTATGAAATGTATACTATGCCCAGTGATGCCTATTTGGGCGAAGTAGTAATGATAGCTGGTGTTGATTCCAACTGGTCACCTACACATGCTAATGGTCAGATTAATTATGGAGTAAATAACTATTTTAATACTGCCCACGGTATTACCTCTCACACCTATCTTTATCCAGCATCACAAAGCGCGTCTTCTTCCATAATTAATGATATATCAAATGGGGTTGGTTATGCTAATTATACTGCGCACGGAAGCGAAACTTCCTGGTATAGTCCTTCTTTCACCATAGCTAATATAAACAGTCTCCAGAATGTAAATGAATATCCCGTAGTAGTTGGAAATTGCTGTCTCACCAATGCTTTTGATACCAGTGTCTGTTTTGGAGAAGCCTGGTTAAGAGCAGAAAATAAAGGTGCTGTTTCCTACATAGGGGGAACTAATAGTACTTACTGGGATGAAGATTACTATTGGGGAGTTGGTTATAAACCACCAATAGTAGGAACAGGTTCACCATTTGTACCTGGCCACACCGGTGCTTATGATGCAATGTTCCATGACCACAATGAACCCTTTGAAGATTGGGGCAATAGTATTGGCGCTATAATTTTTATGGGAAATATGGCAGTAGTTCAATCTAATAGCCCCAGAATTAATTATTACTGGGAAATATATTCCAATATGGGTGATCCGAGTTTGATCCCTTATCTCGGAATTCCTGCTCAAAACAGCTATGTTCCACCAGCCACTTTATTTTTAGGACTTAGTTCTTTAGATATTACTGCTGATCCATACTCTTATGTGGCAATATCAATGAATAATGAATTACATGGAGTTGGTTTAACCGATGCATCTGGGAATCTAACTCTTAATTTCACGCCTTTTACCGAACCTGGCACTGCTCAGTTAGTGTTAACTCGTTCCTTACGCCGACCTATGATTGCCAATATTCAGGTTATTCCCAATGTTGGACCTTATGTAACAGTTAGTCAGATTACGGTAAACGACCCCAATGCTAATGCTGTAGCAGAAGCTGGTGAAACTATCAGTATGAATCTAAATTTCCATAATGTTGGGGTGCAAACTGCTGCTAATCTTACTGCTACTCTTTCTACCACTTGCCCTTATATAACTATCTTAAATGGAACAGAGACTCTTCCTGATATTCTTCCAGATCAAACCATCTCTCTGGAAGGTTTATTTAGTGTGCTGATTAGTGTTTATATTCCGGATCAATTATCCGTTCCCTTTGATATCATTGTTTCTGATGGTACTAATACCTGGACTACTTCTCGTAGTATCATCGTGAATGCACCTAAACTACAATTTGGTGACCCTATTCTCTTTGACCCTGATGGTGATAACTTCTTTGAACCCGGTGAAAATATCTCTATAGGAATAACTATAACCAATATTGGACATATGAATACAGATAGTGGAACCCTGATTATCCTGGCAAATAATCCTTTTGTTACCCTCAGTACTGATTATTTTGTTTTGCCAACGATGGCTGCTGGAGTAAATATTCCTATTAGTTTCACTATTACACTGGATCCGACTATTCCAAATGGAATTATTGTACCTATAAGCCTTTCCATTTCTGCAGGACAGATAAACATTAACCATTGCATTCTTTTGCCTATTGGAGTTTATGGAGATGGCTTTGAATCTGGAGATTTCAGTAGCTATCCCTGGATCAATAACAGTAATATCCCCTGGACAGTGGTTAATGACCCATCCAATGCTCATTCTGGCAATTATATGGCAAAATCTGGAACGATAGGAAATAATGGCAGTACAGAACTATCTATTACCTTAAATGTTAGTGTTGACGGTAATATTAAGTTCTGGCGCAAGGTCTCTTCTGAGCTAAATTATGACTTCTTACGTTTCAGCATTGATGGCATTGAAATGGCTTCCTGGAGTGGAAATCAATCATGGGCACAATTCTCCTATCCCATAACTGCAGGTCCCCACACCTTTAAATGGACCTATACTAAAGATAGCTCTCAAGCTTCGGGTAATGATTGCGCCTGGATTGATGATGTTATCTTCCCTATTGCTGCCAGTGGTGAGATTGCTATAATTTATGTGCCTCAAACAGAGTTTAACTTCTTAGAACTTAGTCCTAACGACCAAGTTTCAGCAGATCTTGTTATCAACAATGTTGGCACGGTAGAGCTCACTGGAACCATCACTTATCCCTCCGAAATGGGACTTTTATACAATGGATTGCCGCTGGAAAATAATTATAATTATAGCATCCCTGTGGGTGAGGCAAGAATCTATACTTTGACTTACACTGCACCCGAAACAGAAGTTGAACTTGATTTAGAGATGATTATTACCTCCAATGATATTAATAATCCATCAATAACCATACCTATTCATATAACAACGGTCCCAAATAGTGATCCTGCAATAGTTCCTGTGGTGACAACACTGGAAGGAAATTATCCTAACCCCTTCAATCCAGAAACTACTATTAATTTCTCCCTGAAAGAATCAGGCAAAGTTCGCATTAATATCTATAACTTAAAAGGACAGTTGGTTAAACAACTGATAGATACGGAACTTCCTTCTGGAAAACATCAAATTGTCTGGAATGGGAAAGATAATCAGGGTAGAAATGTTGGCAGTGGAATTTATCTATATAGAATGGAAGCCAAAGGTTACACTAATACTAAGAAAATGATGTTAATGAAATAAATTGAAAAAAGAGAGATCATCTATAGATGGTCTCTCTTATAATTTTTAATTTTCTGTAGATTTTTAATTCTTAAAACGCAATGGAGTTTATAATGAAACAAGGTATACTAATCACTATCCTGCTTTTTCTACTGGCTTTTTCTTTGAACGCCATAGAAATCACCGCAGGAAATTATAATAACAATGTCCAATTATTACAAAGCGGACCTGAACATATAGTAATGCAATTAACTTTAGGTCATTTTACCTCTGAACCAGTTAATATCAATGGCAATACCTGGAATTTGCTAAGCCTCAAAAAGGAAGGAGTCACCTTACAGACTGGATATCCACAACTCCCTATCATAGCCAGAAGTGTTATCATACCAAACACTGCAAATATGGAACTTTCTATTCTTGATACTGAATATGTGGAAATGACTTTACCTGTTGCTCCTTCCAAAGGCAATCTTACCCGTGATATTGATCCAGAAACTGTTCCTTATTCATTTGCCGACTTCTATTCTGGAAATGATTTCTGGCCTAAAGAACTTTCCTATCTAACAGAACCCTTTATTCTCCGTGATTATAGAGGTATAACGGTTCGCTTCCAGCCATTCGCATATTATCCTGCCACTCAAACTTTACGCATTTATACTAAAATTACGGTGGCTCTTGATGTTAACGGCACAGATCTAACTAACTCCTTACCTGTAGCTAAAACATCCTATGCCGAAGAGTTTGCACCCATCTATGAAAATATGTTCCTGAACTTCAATGAAGCTAAATACCCCTCACTTGCTGAACAGGGTAGAATCCTGGCAATTAAGAACTCAATGTTTGATAATGTAATACAACCCTGGGTTGATTGGAAACGGCAGAATGGTTATAGAGTGGATGTAGTAGATGTTTCTGTTGCTGGTCCTACAGCTACTCAAATTAAGACTTACATCCAAAATCAGTATAATTTGAATGATGGTTTAATGTTTGTTCAGATTTTTGGTGATGCTCCTCAAGTTCCCACTCTTACCTCTGGTGGTGGTGGCTCGGATCCCTCTTATTCGCTTCTTGCCGGATCTGACAGTTATCCCGATATTTATATTGGTAGATTTTCTGCCCAATCCGTTGCAGAAATGGAAACTCAAATAACTCGTTCGGTTCACTATGAAAGAGATGTCCAGACAGGAAGTCAATGGGTCCAGAGAGCAATGTGCATTGCTTCCAACCAAGGAGGTGGTTCACAAGGCGATATGGGAGAAAGTGACCAGCAACATCAAGAAAATATCCGAACTGACCTGCTTAATTATGGTTATTTAAGTGTGGATCAAATCTACGAATCAATGGGAGCTACTGCGGCGCAGGTAAGTACCAACTTGAATCAGGGAAGAGGTTTTATCAATTATACTGGACATGGAGCTGATACTTATTGGGTTACTACTGGTTTCAGTAACACCAATGTTAATGCACTCACTAATGATTATATGCTTCCCTTTATCCAAAGCGTTGCTTGTGTTAATGGTAACTTTGTCAGTATGACCTGTTTTGCTGAAGCCTGGTTACGTTCTGTTAACGAAACAACTAATGCTCCCGCAGGAGCTATCGGTTTTTATGGAAGTTCCATAAATCAAAGCTGGAATCCTCCTATGAGAGCTCAGGATGAAACCGTAGACCTTTTAGTGGCTGAACAGAAACATACGTTAGGAGGTCTTTTCTATAACGGCTCATCAAAAATGATAGAAGTCTATGGTCAGGACGGAATAAGTATGTTTTTAACCTGGAATATTTTTGGTGATTGCTCTCTTATGGTTCGTTCTAAGGACCCTCAACCTATAACTGCCACTTATACTCCTATCCTTTTTATCGGTATGAATACTCTTCCGATTAATACTATCCCTGGTGCTAAAGTAACTCTTTATGGTTCTGAAACCATCTATGCTACAGGCATTGCTGATACTAATGGAGATATTAATTTAACGCTGGAAAATCCTCCGCTGGAACCTATGGACTTGACTTTAACTATCACTGCTTTCAATAAAGTTACCTATCTGGATACGATACAAGTGCTACCTGCAAGTGGTCCTTACCTAGTAGTAGCAGAAATGTCTGTGTCAGATAATAACAATAATATTCCAGAGTATGGAGAATTAATAACTTTAAATCTGACTTTGAATAATGTTGGAAATGACATCGCTATGAACCCTACCGTATCCATTCAAACTGAAGACCCTTATTTAACTATTGTTAATGGAACAGAAAATATACCTGATATTGCAGCTAATAGCATAGGCGGAACAGTCAATGGATTAACCATACAAGTAGCAAGTAATGTTCCTGATCAGCATACTGCTTCTATCCATATTATCGCTTCCTGTGCTGATGAGAATTATGAATATGACCGTAATCTGGTTCTTAATGCTCCAGTATTTACCTGGGAAGGATTAATCATTCAGGATTATCTTGGTAATAATAATAGCGTTTTAGACCCTGGTGAAAGCGTTACTATATGCCTTCCCGTGACCAATACTGGACATTCTCAAGCTAATGATATTACTACAGCTCTGGCAATTGTGGGAGGAATGAATGTAATTGAACCTATGGATGATTCCTTTACCAGTTTAGCAGTTGGAGAACAATGTCAAATCACATACTATCTAACTTTGAGTTCTCAGGTCACTCAAGGATCAAACTTAATGTTAACAGCAATGCTCTTTGCTGGAGATTACAGTTCAGTTCAGAATTATCCTATAACCGTAGGTTTATTAGTAGAGAACTTTGAAACCAATTTCACTGGCTTTAACTGGCAATTCTCTGGTGGAAACTGGACAATTGATAACACCAGTTATAATAACTCTCATTCTGCTAAATCTGCTACTATAAATCATAATCAAACTACATTATTGAGTGTTAGCATAAATTGCCCGGTTGACGGCACAATTAGTTTCTGGAAAAAGGTTTCCTGTGAATTGAATTATGATTATCTTCGTTTCGCCGTTAATGGTGTAGTTCGCAGCCAGTGGTCAGGCACTTCAGATAATTGGAGTCAGGTCTTTTTTGATGTTCCGGCAGGACAGAATACTTTCACCTGGTCCTATTCAAAAGATGGCGGAATTTCTGCTGGTAGCGATTGTGCCTGGATTGATGATATTATATTCCCATCCAGTGGAACAGTTATCGGAACACCTGTTATTAGTATTGATACTATGGTAGTAGATTTTGGGGTGGTTCCCCTGGGTGAAATTTCTCAACAAACATTTACTGTAACTAATAACGGAGATGCAGTGTTAATCGGCACCGTTCAGGTAGACCCACCTTTTGCCGTATACCAGGGAAATGGAAATCCTGGATTTGCCATTAATATTATAGTTCCTGCTCAATCCTATCTGGGCTTTAATGTAACTTTTGCGCCTGTAGATACCCTAACCTATCATTCTACTATGCAAATTGAGACTGATGACCCGGTTAATCCAGTATTAGTTGTTCAGCTGAATGGAAAAGGAAATGTCGTTTCTAATGATGATCCCATTCTGCCTGTTGTAACTGAACTAAAAAGTAATTTCCCTAATCCTTTTAACCCTTCAACTACTATTAGTTACAGTATCAAGGAGACAGCAGCTGTACGCATTGAAATATTTAATATTAAAGGTCAGCTGGTACGCACTTTAGTGAATGAGGTTAAGACAGCTGGAAACTATACAATTGACTTCGACGGTCTGGATAATAATCATCGTCAACTTGCCAGTGGTATATATTTCTACCGTATGCAAGCTGGGGATTATAGTAAGACCCATAAAATGTTGATGTTAAAATGAGATATAAAGTAGCCTATCCTCTCCTTGTTTAGCATAGAAAAACCGCCTTCAGTAAAAACCACTGGTAATATCTGAAGGCGGTTAATTTTTATTGGTATAATTAAAGTTCAGAATAAAGAGGAAATCTTGCTGTTAGGGCTCGTACTTCTGATTTCATATTTATCAGGTACTCTTCATCTTCAATATGATTTCTCACTCTATTAATAAAATCGGCTATCTCTTTCATTTCTTCTATTCCCATTCCACGAGTGGTTACAGCCGGTGTTCCTAATCTTATTCCACTGGCAACAAAGGGACTGCGAGTCTCAAAAGGAACAGTATTTTTATTTGCCGTAATTCCTGCTTTATCCAGAGCTTCTTCCATTTTTTTACCACTGGGTCCACCTTCTTCTTCTGTACCAAGATTAATTAACATTAGATGAGTATCCGTACCACCTGAAACCAATCTAAAACCATTAGCAATCAAAGCCGTAGCCAGAGCTTGAGCATTATCAATTATATGCTGTTGATAAACTTTGAATCCCGGCTGTAAGGCTTCATAAAGAGCAGCTGCTTTGCCGGCAATAACATGCATCAGAGGTCCACCTTGAATTCCAGGAAATACTTTCGCATCAATCTCTTTGGCAAACTCTTCTTTACAGAGAATAAGTCCTGCTCTGGGTCCTCTTAATGTCTTATGAGTGGTTGATGTTACTACATCGGCATAAGGCACCGGATTCATATGCAATCCAGAAGCTACTAAACCAGCAATATGAGCCATATCTACCATAAGCTTAGCACCAACTAAATCGGCAATTTCCCGAAACTTTGCAAAATCCATTTTCCGGGGATAAGCAGAAGCTCCAGCAAGAATCATCTGTGGCTTATGTTCTTCCGCTAGACGGGCTAACTCATCATAATCAAGTTCTTCCGTCTCTCTGCTAACCTGATATGGGACAATATTATAAAATTGACCACTGAAGGATAGAGGATGACCATGAGTAAGATGACCGCCATGAGATAATTCCAGTGCCATCACCGTATCACCTGGTTTTACCAGCGTAAAATAAGCTGCCATATTTGCTTGAGAGCCACTATGTGGTTGGACATTAGCATGCTCTGCCCCAAAAAGTTGTTTAGCTCTTTCTATAGCCAATCTTTCTACTTCATCAATATATTCACAACCTCCATAATAACGACCATAAAGGTTATAATTGATTTTCCCAGTCTTTTTGCTCCAGCGATAAGGATAACCCTCAGCATATTTATTAGTTAGCACACTACCCTGTGCTTCCAGAACTGCCATAGAAGTAAAATTCTCTGAGGCTATTAGTTCCAGATTTTCTCTCTGCCGATTTAATTCTCCTGCCATTGCAGCATAAAGTTCTGGGTCCTGCTCTTGGATATGTTTCACAGCTTTTCTCCTTCTATTTCTTTAATTTTATCTACTCTAATCTGGTGCCTACCACCCTCAAATGAAGTGGTTAACCAGGTATTTACTATTACCAGAGCATAATGTACAGCTATAAATCTTCCAGCTAAACAGAGGATATTAGCATCATTATGCATTCTGGAAAGCCTTGCTAGATCAGCATTCATACATACAGCAGCGCGGATTCCTTTAATCTTATTGGCAACTATGCTCATTCCTATTCCTGTTCCACAGATTAATATCCCTCTTTCTGCTTTGCCTTCTGCTACTGCTCTAGCTGCAAGAACTGCTGTATCGGGATAATCCATTGCATCTACAGAATAGGTACCATAATCCTGAAACTCGTGCTCGGGAAAATGACTTTTAATTGCTCCCTTAAGTTCAAATCCGGCATGATCACTAGCTATAGCGATAATCATCTTTCACCTCCCATTAAACATGATAGTGCTATACAATAATATTTAGAAGTAACGCTTTCGCTTCTACTCATTACAATTACCGGCTTTATAGTGCCTTGAATCAAACCTGCCAGTTCTCCTTCAGCAAACAACATCAAACCTTTATAAAAACTATTGGCACTTTCCAGACTGGGAAAGATTAACACATCAGCATCTCCCGCAATAGGAGAAGAAACCCCTTTAATAACACTTGCTTGAGGGTCACAGGCAAGAAAGATATCCAGCGGTCCATCAATAATACAATTTTTTATCTGACCTCGTTCTGCCATTTTACTTAGTTCTGCATATTCAAGAGTATGTGGAATATTATCTGAAACCTTTTCTGTAGCTGATATCAATGCAACCTTTGGTTTTTCTATCCCAAAGCGCTGTGCCATTTTCACACTATAATTTATCATTGCTATCTTTTGATTAATATCGGGATAAGGTAATACGGCTGTATCACTTATAAAGAGAAGTTTATGATAGCCAGGTAATTGCAAAGCACAAACATAACTCATTATAGATTTTTCAGGTAATAAACCCTTTTCTTTATCCAAAACTGCTCTAAGAAATTTATCCGTGCCTACTAAACCTTTCATTAAAACATCAGCTTCATCGTTACGAACCATCCTTACTGATTCAGATACTGCTTCTGCTTCATCTCTGATGTCAATTATGCGAAAGATTACAGGGTCTATTTGCTCAGCTTTACAGACTTCTTCTATTTTGGGTTCAGAACCAATTAATATACCCTCTACAAATCCTTCCTTTACTGCTTTCCCAATAGAGGCTATAGTATTTGGGTCTTCTGCTCGAGCAACTGCAATTCGGGTGCGTTTTCCTGTGGAGCGCACATAATTGGCTAACTCTTCCAGAGAACGGATGGGGTCTTTCACTGCTTTTCTCCTGATAAAAGGGATGCCAAAGCAATAGAGTAAAGCTTGGACATTTCACTGTCACCACGAGAGGTTAGTACACAGGGAACCCTTGCTCCCATAACTATTGCACAAAGTTCACCTTTCATCAATTTAACCACAGAT
Organism: Candidatus Cloacimonetes bacterium ADurb.Bin211; assembly: GCA_002070045.1. Taxonomy (GTDB): domain Bacteria; phylum Cloacimonadota; class Cloacimonadia; order Cloacimonadales; family Cloacimonadaceae; genus Syntrophosphaera. Next base: position 49,918 of record MWCN01000042.1, on the reverse strand, counting down.
TTATAAAAAGTGTTTCCTGCTTCTATATTAGGAAATAGAATGCAATCTGCATCACCACAGACTTCACTTTGAACCTTTTTAATTTGAGCACTTTCTTTATCCACAATTAAATCCAATCCTAAGGGTCCTTCCACTATGGCACCCTTAATCTGTCCTCTTTGTGCCATCTTGGCAATCATAGCACCTTCTGCACAGGAAGGAATTTTAGGTAAAACTTGTTCAGAAGCTGCCTGGATGCCAACTTTGGGATTCTCAATACCCAGATAATGAGCTACTTTGATTAGATAATTAGTAATAGCAATCTTTTGATTGAGATCAGGTAATGGAATTATAGCAACATCTCCAAAGATTAAGAGCTTGGGATAAGTAGGAATTTCAGCTACGGTTACATGAGAAAGGATGGCACCTTTATCCATTAACCCTTTCTCTTTGTGAAGGATAGCCTTCATATAACGATCCGTGCTGAGCAAGCCTTTCATCAAAAAATCACCTTCTCCAGCATTAATCATATCCACTGCTTTTGCTGCAGCTTCTGTGTCTGTATCTGAATGAACAATCTTAAAACGGGAAGGATCTATTTGTTCATTCTCACAGACTTGATATATCTGTTTTTTATCACCTACTAGTATGCCCTCTATCAAATCCATTGATATAGCTTGATAGACAGCGCAAATAGTGTGTGGATCAACTCCCCAGGCAGCTACTAATCTCTTACGTGGTAGTGGCTTGATGAGGTCCAGAATCTGTTCCAATCTGGTAACTTGCATTTTTTTTTGCTCCTTATTTATTTTTTATATTTAAAACGATTGATATCCTTTGAAACTTATGTGCATTACAAATCAGAGATTACTATTGCAATTCCCTTAAAAGTATGGAAAGAGAATCTTCTTTTTCTGATATCTGATACAGTAAAATCATTATAAGCTCGTAACTTATGAATATATAAACAAGCATTTCATTTAAATTCTTTTATCTCAATTTAAATTTTATAAAATTATGATTTAATTGTCCAGTTATCTGTTATTTGTCAAGTGCAATCTCCAGATTCTTGCTTTTAAACTTCTATTATACCATTTCATTAGCAATTTCATATTTTACTTAAAGAGTGGACCAATGAGAAAAGTATATTTTAGTATTGTATCTGAACATTTAAAAATGATGGATAAGGTTTTCAAGAGGTTAGCTATTTTCATAGCTTTCGCGGATATTGTCTAATTTCCAAAAAAAATAACAATCATATCCATCATATAAAAGACCTTTATAAATTATATGATAAATCAATGATAAACAATCTATCTTTTTTTATTCGTTGGCTATAAATCTTTCTCTTTATGGGATAATAACCGTTATTTGCTTAGAAATTCTTCTATCCAATACATAACGTGCATCTCCTACTGCAATAACCAGATTGGGTTCATAGTGTCTATTTCTTAGCATAAAAATCTGGGCTCCAGGATAAAGTCCACGCTCAATTGTTTTAAGATTCTGATTATTTACTATGATTGCACTTTCACCTTCTGGTAATTGATTCAGAATTATGTTTTCACCCTTATTTATAGGATGTCTATGCCTATTATGAAATCTATACTTTTTATTCCAAAATCTTCCTATGCGATGACGGAATTGCATTCTTTTCCCCAATTCTTTTTAAATTTATATAGATAAAGAAAAATACTGTAACAATAATCATTATCCAGATTAGAGATATCTTACTGAAATTTAAAATCTGATAAATAAAAACAGCTACCATCCAGGCTAATAAATTCAGATAGAAAAATTCAAAGAGCATCCATTTAAAGCCATATTCTTTATAAAACATAGTTAAAGAAGCAACACAGGGAGAATACAATAAAATAAACACCAGATATGCTAAAATAGCAGCCGTATTACCGAAGGCTATTTTCATATTATCCGGAAACTGATTTCTTCCCATATTCATCTCAGGACCTTGATAAAGTCCCTGTAAGCTACCTACAATTGCTTCTTTGGCAAAAAGTCCACTAATCAAAGCTACAGAAGCAGGCCAATTATTTTCATTTATGCCCATTGGCTTGAATACTGGAGTGATGGTTTTTCCGCAAACTTCTAGAATAGTTGTTTTCTCGCCCTTTACAGCAGAATTTATCGGTATGCTTTGTAACACATTAATAATTATAATTACTAATAGAATGTATTTTCCTGCTCGCAAGAGAAAACTCTTTAAACGATGCCAGGTATGCATCAAAATTCCATTCAGGGTAGGAATATGATAGGAGGGCAACTCCATAACAAAATCACCTGGTTCAGAAAGAAATATTGTTTTTTTTAAAATTAATCCAGTCACTACTGCCATCACAATGCCAAAAAGATAGAGACTAAATATTACTACATTTGCTTTCTGGGGAAAAAACAGCATCGCGAGAAAAGTATACACAGGTAATTTAGCGCCACAGGAAGCAAATGGAGTTAATAAAGAAGCAAAAACTCTATCTCTTGGATTTTCTAATGTCCTCGTTGCCATTATTGCAGGAACTGTGCAACCAAATCCCAGTAATAGTGGGATAAAAGCTTTACCTGGAAGCCCTATAAAACGCATAAATTTATCTGCTATAAAAGCTGCACGTGCCATATAACCAGAATCTTCTAGTATGGATAAACATACATAGATAAAGAATATTAGTGGAATGAAACTACCAATAGTCACTATCCCATTGCCTATTATTCCACTGAGAAAATAATTTAGCCAGTATGGGGTTGATAAACTGGTCAATAAATTACCTAATTGTTCCACAAACAGCCAGCTAAGGCTAACTTCTATAATATTTATAAAAGGTTGACTCACTTTGACCGTAATTAAAAACACAAAATACATTACCACAAAAAATATCGGTAAACCAATAACCTGATTGAGAACAAATTTATCCACCCGGTCCGAAAATGTTAATCTGCGTTTATTCTTACGCTTTACAGTATCTTTCACTAAACCCCGAATGTAAGCATATCTATCATCTGCTATTACTGCCATAGCTTTTTGACCACGATGCTTAATGATAGCATTAATTTCTTTATCTACTACAGCTTTAGTTTCGGGTGATAAAAGATTAGTAAATTCAGGATCTCCCTCTATCAATTTTAAGGCTACCCATCTGGTCTTGACCAATCTATTATAGGTAGCCTGCGGTTCTTCTAATTTTTTATTATTTAAAGAGTTATCTATAATTGAACTTATCTCTGTAGCTTGAATAATTTTTATGATATTATCCAGATGCTTTTCTACTACCTCATCATAGTCAATAACCGAATAAATGGGAGGTGAAATTAAATATTTTTCAATTTTGCTTATCAACAGCTCTAAATCTATATGCTTGTTTAAAATCATCGGTATTACTTCAATACCTAAATGGTGGCTGAGATGATCATAATCAATAAAAATTCCATTTTGTTCAGCTATATCTATCATTGATAAACAAATTAATAAAGGTTCGCCCATTTCCATTAGCTGGACAGTTAAATACAGATTCCTTTCTAAATTGGAGGCATCTACGATATTTATAATTAAGTCCGGTTTTTCTTTTAGTATAAAATTTCGCGCTATAATAGCATCAGGACTATCATCAGATAAAGAGTAAAGACCAGGAAGGTCAACTATTTCATATTCTTTGGAATCATAAGAGAAAATACCATGCTTTAGTTCAACTGTTACCCCAGGCCAGTTTCCAATTGCTTGATGAGTTCCTGTTAATTTATTGAAGAGACAGGTTTTCCCTACATTGGGATTTCCTGCGAGAGCGATAATGGGCCTATTTCTCATGCAAATGATTCTCCTTATCATCTAACTTGCACTTCCAGCATAAACCCCTTATATTCAAGGAGATATCATCTGGTTCAAATTCTAATTCTTTCGCATATCTCATTATGATAGGATAAATTTCCTTAAGATCTGTCTCTATCAAAGTGCCACATTTATGGCATAGCCAGTGAATATGCTTAGGATGGCCAAATATATGCTCATAGCTTTCTTTCCCTTCTTTTCGTATACTATACTGAACCAGTCCTGCTTCAACTAAAAGAGGTAGAGTACGATATACGGTTGCTAAAGAAATGCCGGAAATCTTACTTTTAATCTTTTCATATAAATCCTGGGCACTGAAGTGTTCATGTAATTCAAAAACAGTCTCCAGGACATATCTTCGTGCTTTCGTTAATTTAAGTCCGCGTTTTTCCAGATATTGGTTAAAGACGATTTCAAAGTCTTGCATTTTATCATCTCCTATAATATAATGAGAATCGTTATCAATAATTCAAAATACTCCTTTCTGTCAATCTAAAACTTCTTGATTAGACCTATAAGTTATTTATATTTATTATAAATATAACCTCTTTAAACAAAGGATTTTATTGCCAGACAATAAGTTATTTTTATTCTGATTATTGTAATCACGAGTATTTCTGATATATTTAAATAATACTGTGTCTAACCGGAAATGATATCTTTCTATCAGAGAAAAAAGGGTTTCTTCTTGTCAAAATACTGATTATTATATTAATGTATTTCATTAATACTTTATTATAAAGGAGAAAATAATGGCTGGAACTTTAATAGGTATCCTGGTTGCAATCTTTATTATAGTTCTTATTTCTAAGGGTATAATAGTGGTGCGACAAGCGGAAGTAGTTATTGTTGAAAGATTAGGTAAATATTATCGGACATTAGGTTCAGGTATTCATATTATTGTCCCTATAATTGATAAGATTCGTCCTATCCACTGGAGATTTACTCGGGAGGATTATCGGGGTAATATGGTAGTCACCCAAAGATTAGAGAATAGGATTGATCTCAGAGAGACGGTATATGATTTTCCTCGCCAAAATGTTATTACCAAAGACAATGTTTCTATTAATATTAATGCTTTGCTTTATTTTCAGGTAACCGACCCTTATAAAGCGGTTTACGAAATCAGTAATTTACCAGAGGCGATAGAAAAGCTAACTCAAACCTCATTGCGTAATATCATAGGTGAACTAACTCTGGATTACACTCTCACATCAAGAGATATAATAAATGCTAAATTGCGTGATATTCTGGATGAAGCAACCGATAAATGGGGAGTAAAAGTTAATAGAGTAGAGCTGCAAGAGATTCTACCTCCAGAAGAAATTCGTACTGCTATGGAAAAAGAAATGAGAGCTGAAAGAGATAAGAGAGCCAAGATTCTCCAAGCTGATGGTGAAAGAGAATATCAAGTGCGAGTGGCTGAAGGAGAGAAACTTGCCAAAATTGCCCGGGCAGATGGAGAAGCACAAGCAAAACTGTTGGTAGCTGATGCCGAAAGTAAGTCCATAGGATTGATTGCGGAAGCAGTGAAAAATACGGGTACAGACCCGGCACAATATCTTATTGCTCTAAAGTATATCAATGCTTTCCAGGAAATCGTTAAACAGGGAGATAAAACTGTGGTTATTCCTTATGAAGCTTCAGCTTTACTCGGTTCACTTAAAACAATGGGAGACCTTTTTCATAAATAAAATATAAAGGAGATAGAAGTGTCTGAAATCATCTACATTAAAGGAAGAGAAATACTGGATTCCAGAGGCAATCCAACCGTGGAAGCAGATATTATGTTGGACAGTGGTGTTTTTTCACGAGCTGCTGTTCCCAGCGGTGCTTCTACTGGAGAAAGAGAAGCCATAGAATTGCGGGATGGCGATAAAAATCGTTATGCGGGTAAAGGTGTCTTAAAAGCCGTGGATAATATCAACTCTATTATAGCTCCGGCTCTGCTTAATATGGAATCCACTCATCAGGAAGAAATTGACGAAGTAATGCTGAATCTGGATGGAACTCCAAATAAAAGTAAACTTGGAGCAAACGCTATCCTGGCAGTTTCTATGGCAGTTGCCAGGGCAAGTGCCATAGAATTAGACCTTCCACTCTACAGATATTTAGGCGGAGTGAGCGCAATAACTCTACCTGTCCCGATGAGTAATATCCTGAATGGCGGAGTTCATGCGGATAACAATATTGATATCCAGGAATTTATGATAGTCCCTTTAGGAGCTAATTCCTTCCAGCAAGCTTTACAGATGAATGCAGAAATCTTCCATTCATTGAAAGATATCCTCAAAAAACAGAATCTATTTACCGGTGTAGGTGACGAAGGAGGTTTTGCTCCTAATCTTAAAGATAATGAAGAAGCTCTAAAAGTTATTATGGAAGCAATAGTTGCAGCTGGCTATAAACCCGGACAGGATGTCTTTATTGCTCTTGATGTCGCAGCCTCTAGCTTCTGGAATGATGGGATATATCTATTTGAAGGAAAAACTCTCTCCTCTTTAGATATGATTGAGTACTACACCAATCTTGTCCAAAAATATCCTATCATTAGTTTAGAAGATGGTTTAGCAGAAAACGATTGGAAGAGTTGGATTATTCTTACACAACAACTTGGCAATAAAATTCAACTCGTTGGAGATGACCTTTTTGTCACAAATCCCACTATAATTAAGCGTGGAATAGCCGAAAAAGCCGCTAATAGTGTCCTTATCAAACTTAATCAGATAGGAACAGTTAGTGAGACCCTAGAGGCAATTCAAACTGCTCATAAAGCTGGCTGGACCTGTGTAGTAAGTCATCGTAGCGGTGAGACTTGCGATACTTTTATTGCTGACCTCGCTGTTGCTATGAATACCGGAATGATTAAAACAGGTTCTATTTCCCGCAGTGAACGTATAGAAAAATATAACCAGCTCTTACGTATTGAAGAAGAATTGGGCAAAGCAGCCATTTATCCAGGAAAGTCAGTGATAAAACAAATATCTTAATTCATTGAACACCAATATATTAATCAATTATAGAGGCAGGATAACCCTGCCTCATTCTTATTCCTTGTTTTTAAACTTCAATTCTTTATAAAGACTATTATCAATAAATGGTTAACCCTTGATCCCAAAAGCAAGCAAGGATAATAACAGAATGAATTAGAAATCTTTCGCTAAGTTAATAATCTTTAAGACCTTATTTATAGATAGTGTTATTTAGGGATAAAATAAATTTTATCTCAAATAAAATTATTGGCGTAATTGATTCATAAATAAGATAAATAGAAAAAAGAATGAGAGAATAGATATGGAAAATGGAGGAAGAAAAGAAAAAATAAACTTGACAAATAAATAATGATATTATTATAGTAATACCCTACATAGAATGCCCTCCGATACCGTGAAGACACCGCCCGGTGATCTTCACGGTTTTTTCCTTTTTTATTAAGGAGTTATCTTTCCAATAAAAGTAACTTCTTTTAATTCCTATTTTATTATTGATATCTTACGGATAGTAATGCCTTGAGGAGTTTTTATCTGCAATAAAAAGATTCCATTTGCGACTGATCTACCCTGCATATCTTTTCCATCCCAGATGAGGTTATGATTTCCCCTTGGCAATGTATCCCAGCTTTTGATTTGTTGACCTTTGAGGTTGTAGATAGCCACACTGGCATTACCTTCAGTTTTCAGGGTAAAATTGATATTTGTTATATTAGTAAATGGGTTTGGATAAATGTTTATAATACTGATGGATTGGCATTCATCATTAATAGGAGTAGGAGGAATTTCTATCATAGCAGGCAGTGACTCTCCTGCCACATATTGAGCGGTAACCTTCACAATATGAGCCACTTCAAAATTCCAATTCAAAAAAGTATAGAAGGTATAGGTAGTTGAATCCACAAACTCATCATCCAGGTAGATGTTATAATGTTCCAGAGGAGAAGTACTTCCCTGTGGCTCTTCCCAGCTTATAGTGACAGGTTCATCCGTATTGGCTAATAAATTAAGGGGAGGATTCAATACAGCACCAGAATATTTTTGATTACGATAAAATTTGAAAGTCCCATCATAATCACCGATTACGAGATCAAGGTCTCCATCATGGTCAAGATCAGCTAGAGCAGGAGCCGCATTTTGATCTGTTTCTATGCCTGAAAACAATTCAGTATTGGGAACCCAGTTGTGATTTTGATACAAATAACAATGTAAAGAGCCGAATAAATCTCCAGCCAATAAATCCCATCTTCCGTTTTCATCCAGGTCACCAAATGTGGGAGAGCAGTTTGAACCTACATCTATATTACCAAAATATCCGCTGACTACAGTCCATTGAGGAATTTCTACTGTACCATTATTTTGATAGAAATAGATATTCCCAGCTTCATTTCCAACTGCCAGATCAAGATCTCCATCTAACTCCATATCAATTAAGCGCGGCACACTCCATCCTCCAACAGAAATAGGAGGAAGAATATCATTTTGTTGAATAAATCCCGTTCCTGTATTTTTATGGAAATATAGGTTCCCACTCAAATCACCCACAATGGCATCAGTAAGCCCATCAGCATCCACATCTCCAAGAGTAATAGCAGAATAGATTGAATGGTCTATGCTGGAAAAATAGGAACTTTCTTCCTGCCACGCTGGTGCATAAACAGTTCCAATATTTTTATAATACTTAATATCACCGAGCTGGGTCCCACATATCAGGTCTAAATCTACATCACCATCAAAATCAAAGAGAATAGGAGAACTCGCTCCTCCAGCATCTATAATTCCACCAAAAAGATTGGTATTTTCCTGCCATTGTGGAGAGGAAAGAGTTCCAGTATTTACATAATACTGTAAAGGTCCATCTGCAGTACCAAATATCAGGTCATAATCTGTATCGTTATCCAAATCTACCAGGTCAGGAGAATTCCAATAAGTAGTATTTCCTAAGCCGCTAAAAAGGGAAGAGTTGTTCTCCCATACTGGAGAAGATGTAGTTCCATTATTTTGATAGTAGACAAAACCGTGTTCATCCCTACCACAAAGAATATCCTGATCGCCATCATTATCCATATCACAAAAGATAGGATAAGCATAAAGACCAACATCCCCGATTAATTGCATTGATTCTTCTACAAAAATACCATCATAAGAGGTACCTGTATTAAGATAGACTCGCACGGCTCCATCTTCACTGAGACCAAGGACTAAATCCATATCTCCATCGTAATCTACATCGGCAATATCAGGCACAGGACTGTTTCCAACCTCCAGAGCTGTAAAATAACCCAATTGCTCAGTATAGACAGGTGATTGAACCGTTCCCGTATTGAGAAATAGATGCAATCCCGTATAACCACCGGTAATTAAATCTAACTTCCCATCTGCATTCATATCTGCGCAAACAGCTAACTCCGCATCAATAAATGAAATATTGGCTAACAGGTTATCGCCAATGACAAAATGAGGCAAACTTGGTGTACCAGTATTACAGATAAATAATGGTGCACTATTTGTATTTCCCAGAAAGAAATCCATATCTCCGTCAGTATCAAGGTCAACAAAACGAGGTTGAGAAAAGGATAAACTGGGAATACCACTGGGATTAAAAATTTCGTTATCCTGTTGCCAGGGTTGAGCCAGGATCATTACTGGTAACAAGAAAAGTAAAAACAGACATTTTTTCATTTTTATGTCTCCTTATTTCTTATATTTGTCTTATAACATATTGATATCTAACTGTCAAGCCATATCGTTGATTGATCACGAGTGCAGAAAAAAAACTCTCAATTTGAACCTAACACTCAGTAATTTAGAAGGATAGAAAAGATATTATAACGTTCCTGACGGGAAATGCTATGCAAAGGTATATGATTTTCTTTGTGATAATTAAGAAGAGAGAGCACAAGTTCTGAAGCTTTCTTTCCTGAATTAAGCATAGTTTGCCACTCAGAATTAAACTCCCCTTTGTTCCAGTAAAGATTCAATATTTTCCCGAGGTCATTTAAAGTAGAAAGCTGTTCAAAGGAAAGGACATCCGTTTTCAATACTTGCCATAAAGGTGAGTCCAGCCAGAGGTAATTTCTTCTCTTTGCCAGATCATACATTGGAGTATCGGGCAATACTTTTAAGCTACCTAACTGTATTTCATCTGGAAAGATAGAAGCTAATTCATCTAAGGAATGCAACACTGATTCCATTGACTCTCCAGGTAAACAAGCTAAAAGGTCAGTATGCAGTTGAACCTGAGTTTTCTGGGATAAAAATGCTAAGGAATTTTTGGCTTTCTCCCAATCCGATATCCTTCCACATTCTTTTGCTATTTCAGGATTAACCGTCTGAATTCCAGCTTCCAAACGAATTCTATGTGGAGGAGCTTTAGCTAAAAGTTTGAGATCATCTACTTCTAAAAGCTCCGGAAAGATTTCAAAATGAAATTCACAATCTGCTTCCATCTGAATAATAATATTCCAGATAAGATGAGCTAAATCGGGATTTGCATTAAAGCAACGGTCTACAAATTTCACGGTTCTTGGCTTTAAAGTAAGAAGCTGTTCTAATTCTTTATATAATCTTATTCTATCTTCTGCACTTTCAGAGTTAAAACGTAGTTCATTTCTATTGTCCCTTGCAGAAAGACAGTAAATACAATGGAAGGGACAACCCCGGGAACATTCATAATAAATCAATTTGCCTTTAAGTGCTGCTATATCTTCTTCTTTATAAAGAAAAGGTAATGTCTCTAAGGATGGTGTTGATATCTTATATATTCCACCGGGAAGAGAAAAATTGTTCTCAGCTAAATAACGAAATGTTCCTTCTCCTGCGTCTTTAACAATAAAATCTGAATTATTCAATTTATAATTTTCACAAAGAGCTGAAGGACCTCCGATGACAATTTTAGCTTCTGGAAGAAGTTTCTTAATCTCAGGGATAAGTAGCTTAAGATACATTTGATTCCAGATATAAGCCGAAAAACATAAGATATCGGGTTCTGAATGAAATATGCTGTTCAGAACATCAAAAAGTGGTTCAGAAACTATAAATTCCTGGATTTCACAATTAAAAGGAAGACCTGCTAAGGCATTACGAAGATAATACAAAGCGGGATTGCTTTGATACCAAGCACTATTAAGAGCAATCAAACAAATTTTCTTATTAATTTGAATTCTGGACATTTATTCCTCGCTGCTTGCTCTTTTTTATGAGAATATCCTTTTTAGCAAGAAAAATATAGCTCATCTTGCTTCCTTGATTCAAATATCTAAAATCAAAGACAATATTAGTTATTAAACTTATCTATGAAGGGAGGTTAAAACAAAAGATATTGACTATAAAATATATTACATTATTATGGAAAAAATTTTAACCGTATGAGGCTAATTTATGTTATTAGCAGATTTTCTGGAACCCAGTACCATAGTTTATGAGCAAAGAATTCTAACTCGGGAACAGGTTTATAAAGATATTATAAATCGTATCTATCAGTTAAGACCTGATATTGAACCTAAATGTGGTGAAACTCTTCTTGAATCAATACTGGAAAGAGAGAAAGAAGCTCCTATGGTTTATCCTTCGGGTATTGCTATACCTCATATTCGTCTTGAGGGATTAGCAGATACGCTAATCGGAATGACCTTTTTGCAGAATCCTCTGAATTACGATGGCATTAAAGCTGACTGGATTGTAATGATTTTTACGGATAAGACTTCTTCTAAAATATATTTAAATATTGTATCTGCTTTACTTAAAATATCCGAGGATGAAGAGATGATGACTCAATTACGCTCTTTTAATAATGGTATTGAGGTAATTAACTATTTACGCCAATGCAAGATAAAGGTAGGACAGGAACTCTCTGTGGCTGATTTAATGGTAAAAAATCCTGTCTGTGTCACTCCCGATACTCTTCTAAGTAAAGTAGATAGCCTTATGAATGAACATAATATATCCTGTATTCCTGTTGTAGATAATGAAGGTAGGTATTTAGGAGAGATTAGCATTCTGGATGTTCTAAAAGTTGGAATGCCAGACTATCTAATGATGATAGACGATGTAGCTTTTTTGAGGTCTTATGAGCCACTGGAAAGTTTATTTGAAAAAGAGGAACTAGTTTGTGCAGAAGAGATAATGCAAAAAAATACTCGGGTGCTTTCTTCTGATGCTTCTATTGTAGAAACCGTATATCATATGATTAAGGATAACAAAAGGTATTTTTGTGTGGTTGATAAAGAATATCTAGTTGGTATTATTACCGCTATGGATGTTTTCAGGAAGGTTATAAAAGCATGAGTGCAACAGTCAGTATGTTAATAGCTGTAGGCATCTTTATCGGAACCTATATCTTAATTATTACAGAAGTAATAAATAAGATGCTTGCTTCATTAATAGGTGCATTCTTACTTATTCTAACTGGAATCTTAAGTCAGGACATTGCTCTTAGAGCTATAGACTGGAATGTTATTTTCTTCTTGATTGGTATGATGCTGGTTATTGCGGTATTAAGGAGAACCGGAATTTTTATGTATATTGCTATTAAGACCGCTAAACTTGCTCGTGGAAATCCTTTATTAATTATGATGTTAATGTTTGTCATAACAGCTATTGCCTCTGCTTTTCTGGGAAGTGTTACCACTATAATGATTCTCATACCGATAATATTATTAATTTGTAACGAATTAAAAATAACTCCAGTTCCTTATATAATAATGATGGTAGTTGCTTCCAATATGGGTGGAGCCGCTACAATGATTGGTGATCCTCCTAATATTATTATTGGAAGTGCCACTGATTATGATTTCCTTGATTTTATCTTTAATTTAACTCCCGCCATTATTTTTGCTTCTATTGCTTGCTTAGCTTTAATGTGGTTTATGTATCATGATAAATTAAAAGTGAGCAGAGAAAATAGAGCAAAGATGCTTAGTTATAAAGAAGAAGGTCTGATTAAAAATAAAAGAATGCTCAAAATTTCATTAATTGCCTTAGCGATTATGCTTGTTCTTCTTGCCTTAGAAAGTATCTTAAAAATAGGCACTGCCACTATTTCTATGTCCACTGGATTATTTTTGGTACTTATTGGTGAAAGAAAAGAAATAGAGCAGATAATGGTTCATGAAGTTGATTGGGTTACACTTTTCTTCTTTGTTGGATTATTCATCATAGTTGAAGGTTTAGTGCAAACTGGCTTTATCAGTTTATTAGCTCATAAAGTTCTTGATTTAACTCATAATCAAGCGCGTCCAACTTCTATGGCAATACTCTGGCTTTCGGGTGTTCTTTCTGCTTTTATTGATAATGTTCCTTTCGTTGCTACTATGATACCTTTAATCAAACAAATTGGCACAGTAATTACAGAACCTAATCTAATAGACCCTATCTGGTGGGCAATGTCTCTGGGAACTTGTTTAGGTGGAAATGGAACCCTCATTGGTGCTTCTTCTAATGTTGTAGCAGTAGGAATTGCTAAAAAGAACGGACTTAATATTTCATTTAAGAAATTTACAAAAGTTAGTGTAGTATATACTATTCTATCTTTAATTGTTTGTTCTGCATATATTTTACTGCGGTACTTCTAAGATTGATATTACATTGGATTACTATAAGATATTTATGGGACGAATACACTCTTCAGAATTGTTTTGAGGATTATTTACAAATCTGCTCACAGCATACATAGAAATAGCATCATCCGGTGGAGCTTGGAGAAAAGGAATAAGCCTATTGATGTCTTTAATAGTATGGTCCAACCAGAGTAAACGGTCATCCTCAAAAAGCAAAATGGGCATTCTATGATGAATAGGAAGCATTGCCTTATTAGCATCAGTGGTTATTATCGCTAAAGATGGAACATAACTTCCCTCTGGACTTTGCCATACATCATAGATTCCTGCCATATAAATTAGGTCATCCCGAGATGAATGAACAAAAAATGGTTGCTTATCTGACTTACGCCACTCATAAAATCCATTTGCCGGAATCAGACATCTGCGGTATTGTAAACCCTTTCTGAATGAAGGCTTAGAAACTAAAGAGTCAGATCGGATATTTATCAAATCAAATTTAGGAAGTTCTTGACTCCAGGAAGGTATTAAACCCCAACGAAAAGTGCCAATGTATCTACCACTATCCTGACTTACTGCTGCAACTACGGGTTGAGTTGGAGCTACATTATAATTAATTATTAACTGATCACTCTCTCGGTTTAATCTCAGTTCTCTTTCCAACTTTTGTAACTGGTCATATTTTAATACCTGTGCAAATCTACCACACATCATAATCTCCTTCTGATTGACAATATCTATCAGTTTCAAAATCCTGCAATATATTTTTATCTCTGTTCTCAGGATTATTATAACGGATTAATTTTATGAACAATTTTGATATTGATACCGTAATGAGTGAACTGGAAAAGCACTTCAAAAGTGTCAGGACTCCCATAGTAGATCAAATCCAGATTCAGACTAAAGATCCTTTTAAGGTGTTGGTAACTACCATATTAAGCGCAAGAACTAAAGATGAGACTACTTCTCAAGCAGCAAGAAAGCTATTTGATAAAGTTAGGAATATAGATGATCTGGAAAAGATTAGCGCTGAAGAGCTTGATTCCATCATTTATCCAGTAGGATTCCATAATGCTAAAACTAAGTATTTGAAACAGTTACCATCAGTCCTGAAAGAAAAATTCGGAGGAAATATTCCTTCAGAAATAGACGAACTTCTACAATTGCCGGGGGTAGGAAGAAAGACTGCTAATCTCGTGAGAGCTATAGCCTTTTCACTTCCTGCTATATGTGTAGATGTTCATGTGCATAGAATATGCAATCGTTGGGGATATGTTAAAACGAGAACACCGTATGAAACAGAGATGGCATTAAGAAAAATCCTACCGGAAAAATACTGGTTAACTTTCAATTCTTATGTAGTGGCTTTTGGCCAAAATCTTTGTACACCCAGAAAACCCAAATGCCATCAATGTCCTATCTATAATCAGTGTGCAAGAGTTGGAGTCAAAGAATAAAATGTTACAATTTATTTTTCTTACTCTCTTGCAACCAGTTAGCATAATAATTTGCCTTCCGTTTATTACCTATTTTATCATAGAATCTTTCTAATGCTTTAACAACATAGAGAGTGGAGGAATGATATTTCCCAAAATATTTTTGGTTAATGTGTAAGCACTTCTGTAATAAAGCTTTGGCTTCATCCCATTTTTGTTGCTCTATATAAATGGAAGCCAAATTTTTAAAGTATATAACTATTTGAGGCTGATTCTCACCATAAACCTTTTTGCCTATTTCAATTGCTTTAAGCAAAAGTTCTTCTCCTTCTTCAATCTTTCCAGATTCTACCAGGGTCATTCCTAAATTATTACAAACAGTCGCAGTAAAGAAATGATATGGATCGTAATTTCGGGTCATAATGTCATAAGCTTGTTGGCACATTTCTCTTGCTTTATCATTAAAATGTTGAAGTGAATATAAATGCCCCAGATTATTAATTCTATCTGCCACATTAGAACTATCAGCATTATATTTTTTTTCTAATTCTAAAGATTGTAGAAGCAATTTTTCGCTTTCTTCATAGCGACCAACATCTTTATAATATCTTCCTAAATTATTGATATAAGGACTAATTTCAATGCTATCTTTGCCATAGGTGGATAAAGCTATATTCATTACAGTATTATAAAGCTTCTCTGCCTCCTCCATCCTTTGCATATAATGATAGAAAAGTGCTAGATGAAATATCTTTTCACCATAATCCATATTGTCCGAAACGACTGATTTTTCTGCTAAATCAATTGCTTTTAGAAAGCATTTTTCAGCTACTTCAAAATAGCTATTATCCCAATAATAATCTCCCGCTTCATCATAAAAATCAGAAGCTTTCAAGATTTCCCCAGCATTTTCATAATGATGTGCAATTTCTTCAGTATAGGGTCTAATGTTTTGTTCATAGACTTTTTCAATTGCCTGTGCTGCTTTAAGATGTAAGCATTTTAACTTATCACTAAGCATTCTGTTATAAGCCGCTTCTTGTAAAAGAATATGGGTGAAAATATAAAAATCTTTCTCTAAGCTTTTCCAGATGCGATTTTGCGTTCCTATTAAGAGGTCTTGTTGAATATCTCTTTCCAACATTAGATTTAACACTTTCAGATTAAATTTCATACCCAAAACACTGGCATTATATATGCATTCACGAACCGAAGCAGAAAGACGGTCAATCCTAAAACCTATTATATCATTAACATCAAAAGAATTAATCTTCTCAAATATATTTTTAAAGTCATCATACTTATGTAATATTCCACTTTCAAATAAGTAGGAAGCCATCTGTTCAATTATAAAAGGATTTCCTGTATCTCTTTTAAGCAGTTCCTGTTTCAAATCTGTTGAAACATTTCCCAGATTCATCAACGATTTATAAAGCTTCCAGGAATAGTTTTTACTTAAAGGAGCAAGATCTAAACGATAAAAGCTAAAATTATCCATATCCAGAGTAGGAATCTTATCATTTTCTAAATAGCGAGTAGTGGCTATGATTCCTAAGTCTTTTATCTCTGATTTACCAAGGCATTGGAAAAAATTGCGAGGTTGAGTTTCCATCCAATGTAGGTCGTCAATATATATAATGATGGGATTCCTTTTTGTTTCTTTCTGGAGAACTTTCACTGCTGATTGGTAAATTTTATTGAAACGGAGGTCAGGAGGTAGATTATAAAATAAGGATTCTTTATCAGCATAACCTAGCAGACCACTTATAATATCCTCATCTTGTTTCCATCCTTTTTCGTTTTTAATCCAGTTTATCCAGCTCTGATGAAAGCTGGAAATAGTTTTCTGGTTGTTATAATTTACAGGGAATAATTGTGAGAATATTTGTATTAACGGGTCCATAGGTCTGGGATTAGCAAAGCTGCATAAAATATTAAATACCCGTATCTTTTTGCCTTGCAGTGAATTCAAGACTTCTGCAGTTAAACTTGTCTTGCCAATCCCTGCTTCTCCTGCAATGTAGACAATGAAATTATGATGTTCATTGAATGACCGCACTATGATATTCTGGATATTTTTTAATTGATTTTGACGACCAATAAAAACCTTTTTAAATTGATTATTAGGTGATTGTAATTCTTTAAGTTTATATGTAGAAATTTTATTCTTCAATCCCTTTAAGGTAAGATTACCTCTAAATTCAAAATCAAAATTCATTTTTAATTCTTTTCTTATTGCAGAATCCGTTAATATCTCTCCATTTATACTTTTCCCTGAGAGTCTGGCAGCTAAATTTACTGAATGACCTAAAGCAGTGTATTCTCGGATATGTTCTCCTCCAATAAATCCAGTAAAGCAAGAACCCATTGCTATTCCCTGACTTATAAATGGATATTTATATTCGCATTCAAGGATCTGTTGGAAGACCTGGCTAAGCCTTTTTCCCTCATTTCTGGGCATTCCATAGAAAGATAAAATACAGAGAAAATCTTTTGTGACAGATAATTTATCTACATAGAAACCGGAATGCTGATAGAAGTTTTCCAGCTTAGCTATTATATTTAGATAATCTAAATCAGAAGTTAACGGAATGCGCGTGTAATTACAAATAACGGTTCTGATTTCATTTTCTGGCTGGATATTATGAAAGCGATGATTAAGAAATTTGTATTCTGTCTCTTTGCCGTAGGGATAGCTTATTATCTTTTCTTTCACCTTTTCTGGTTTAAAATCTTGATTAATTTTTCCTTTATCGTCCATATATCCAGAAGCGGTAAGTTTCTGTAGCGCCGAAAATGAATATTTACATAGCGTTTGACCTCTATTTATGTGTTGTACTTCTTCTATTGCATCACCAAAAAAGACATACTCATTTTGTATCTCGTTAGTAAATATTCTCCATTTAACATTGCCATAACCGATTCTTATTCTCATTTTAAAAGGATATTGGCTGGGATGCGATTGATTTTTATAGTAGGTTTTAAGAAAAGATTGGATATAATATAAAGCTGCACAAAATTGAGCTGGAGAATTATTCGGAAAAATAGAATAAAATGCATCTCCCGCAAAATTAGAGATGAAACCCCCGAATCTTTCTATTATATTTATCGGTTCGGTAAAGATGGACCGAATAATATGGCTAACTTCTTCTGCACCTTCTTTTCCCTTTTTTTGCAGTTCATCATTTATAGTAGTAAAACCTATTATATCACCGAGGAGGACAAAAGCTTGCATTTCACCTTGATAATTGTTATTTTCAAATTGAGAAAGAATGAAGGGTGGTACATAACGAATCATAATTATACCTAAAAGGAAGAAAATGAATATTTAATTAGATAGTAGCTACATAACAGGGAAAGTTCTTTACTTCCATACGATATATAGCTTCAGCGGCTAGTTCTTTCCAGCAAAATGTTTCACATGAAACAATTGATTGAACTAATAAGGCAGATATACCCCCTACACATATTAAATAGAGAGCATTGTATTTATGTATGGCTTCTGTAACTACTCTTGACCTTTCTCCTTTACCTATCATTACTTTTAAACCATTTTCCAGAAGTAAAGGAGTATATTTATCCATTCGGGCTGAAGTCGTCGGACCTATTGCACCACATACTTTTCCTGGTGGAGTAGGTGCAGGGCCACAATAAAAAAGTGCGCTATCCGCCAAATTAAAAGGTAATGGTTTTCCTTCTTTAATCAGTTGAGTTAATCTTAAATGAGCTTGATCTCTTGCTGTATATAACACTCCAGATATAAGCAACTTATCTCTAATGGTAAACATTTTGATTTCTTCTGATTTTAAAGGAAGTTCTATATTTATAATTCGCATTTAGCTGCTCTTAAATTTTAGCTTTCATATAGTTATAGAAATGCAACGATGAGCATGACAATCTATATTTATTGCTACAGGTAAGGAAGCAATATGGCAGGGTTCGGAAAGTATATTAACCTTTAGCGCGGTGGTTTTACCACCAAACCCCTGTATTCCTTTCCCTTTTTGATTAATCTGATTTAATAGTCTTTCTTCCATTTTTTTATATTCTGGTTTCTTTTCGAAAGGAGAGATAGGAACCATTAAAGCTCTTTTAGCCAGTATAGCACATTGTTCAAAATCTCCTCCTATTCCAATACCTACGAAAACAGGAGGACAGGGTTTCCCTCCAGAAGAGACAACTGTATCTACAATAAAATCTTCAATTTCGTTTATCGTTGCTGTAGGATTAAACATTTTTAGGGTGCTACAATTTTCAGCACCCCCACCTTTTAAGGATATATGAAGTTCTAATTTATTTCCCGGGATTTCGGATAAATGTAAGATGACAGGTTGCAGGGTGTCTTTTGTTTTGCTGGGGTTACTAGAAAAACATCTTATCGGTTCCAAAGCGATGGAATCTCTCAGATAGTATTTTTCCCATACATCCGTAACTGCTTGAGATATAATAGAATACAGAGATCCATTTTCTATTTTAACTGCTGTTCCGATATCGGCAAAAACAACTACTATACCTGTATCTTGGCAGATAGGAAGTTTTTCTTTGGCAGCCAGTTCTTCATTTAATAGCATAGCTTTAAGCATATCTTTTGCTACATCGTCTTCTTCAATGGTTAAAGCATTATTAATCATTGCTATAGTTTCGGGAGTAGATTGGCAATAAATCTGTCCTATAGCATCTATTATAGCGTCATATATCATTTTTTTTGAAATTGTTCTGATGTAAGTCATCAATTTATCCTTTTCTTCGCATCAAAAGATATTTCAGAAGCAAATCTTCTATGGGAGTTGCAGTGCTAACGGGGTTATATTCTATCTGATATTGATGACAGCCAGCTTTAAGTTTCTGGATATGTTCCTGGTAGTTCTGTAAGTAATCGGGTCTTATTTGCCAGGGATTGACGGTTATTTTTTCTTGAGTTTCGCTATCCAGAAATTCAGTTTCACCATGAAATTTAAAGTTATCTTCCTGTATATCAGTGATATGGAACACCAGGACTTCATGATGATGGGATTTAAAATGCTTCAGACCATCCATTATGTTATCAGGTTCATCCAGAAGATCTGATATCAAAATTATTAAGCTTCTCTTACGAATTGTATCAGCGATTTTATGCAAATTCTGGAGTAAACGAGTGGAATCTTTGGGTTCTAATTCTGCCAGTATTCTAAAAATTTGCGGAAGGTAGCCTCTATAAGCTTTTGGAGGGAGTAGATTGGTGATTTCATCATTAAAAGTAACTAATCCTGCCGCATCTTTTTGACCTATCATCAGCCAGGAAAGCGAGGCAGCAAGTTGGCAAGCATAGTCAATTTTGGTGTTTTCTCCTGAACCATAGAACATTGAGCGACTATGGTCTAAAAGGATATAACAACGGAGATTAGTTTCTTCTTCGAATCGTTTGACATAGTAACGATCAGTTTTAGCAACTATTTTCCAGTCAATATTTTTGATTGGATCGCCTATATTATATTCTCTATGATCTGAGAATTCTACACTAAATCCATGATAGGGAGATTTGTGTAAGCCAACCAGAAAGCCTTCAACGGTAGTTTTAGCAAGTAGCTGAAACCTTCTTAATTTGGCTGCAGTTTCGTCAGTTAATAGAGGTTGGTTCATTCCTTAGGTTTGCTCTTATAGAGAAGCCCCAGAGGAATTAGAACGCCATAGGCAATAGTTAAAATGATAGGAGAAATAACGATTTCGTTACCTGCCATTATAAAGTAACCAATAATTAGCAGTATGATAGCTAAACCTAAGATGATAAAGTTAATAGGACCTAAATGTAATTTATCTTTATTTTCCATTTATAGTTACTCCAGATATTATCAGCTTGTAGCAAGATTTTTATAGCTTTCAAAGGTATTACTCACTTTTTCATAGGTCAATTGACAGAGTTCTGTTCTATCGCGATTAGGGTCAAATTCTATCGGTTCTAAGAAATTGATTTCCACTTCCATTTTATGTGCCAACAGATTCCAGTAGTATCTTAAATAATTGACGCCTTTAGACCAAAATACAACAAAACGATTTTTACTATTGATCGGTTTCCCATCCAGTTTTAAATAACGAATACAGACAGGAACAACGTTTGAAGCAGAATCTATAGCAGTTTGAAATAGAGAGGGACGGAATTCATTAACTTTAGTGCCATCAGTACCAGGTTTTTCAGGGAAAAGAACTACTTTAAAACCTTTTCCTAATATATCAGTGAAGCGCTTGATTTCTTGTGGTAAACTGAATTTATTTTTTCTATCTGTATAAAGGCATCCGCCGAGACGAATAATCTTACCAATAATTGGAGTGTCACTCATTTCAGTAGATGTAATGAAGACATAATTGTCTACTGCACCAAGTAAAAAAATATCTAAAAGTGAGGAATGATTAGCCACTAGCAGATAGTTCTTATCTTTCATTTTCTGCAGTACTTCTTGATTTTTGACTTTCAGTTTAATATGGAAAGCACGAAGGAATTTCCGGGAAGCATTGGTTGTATTTTTAATCTCTAACCAACGGCGTTTAATAGGATTTTTAGCAAAAAGACGGATAAAATAGGAACGACAGATAAATGACCAGAGCAGTATCATCTGCCAGATAGAATGAAATAATTTAACTATCCACATCATTTTATCCTCTTTTTTATTCTATTCTTCTTTTCTAAATATATTGTAATCTGTCAAGTTATTTCTGTTGGTTACTACAACATCATCAAAAATAATACTTTTTATTCTCTAACCTTCTTTTAGCCATACTTGTTCTTCTCTAAATACTTCAACCTAATTAATTCCGTTTGATATGAGAAAGCTAACTTACAATAGATTAAAATTTTATAATTTAAGAAAACTCCCTTATAGAGCGGGTTGAATAATAATTAGCACAAAAATTGGGATTTTGATTTTAAAACTTTATTTTTAGTTATCCTTACTACTGTATGATCTATATTTATGTTTTTGGGGATAGATAATAAATAAAATATCAAATTCTATATTGAGTAATAGATATCATTGTCTTTTAAGTTTTGGAAAAATGAGGTCCTCTGCGTTTCAAAATCTACAAAAGCTTTCGTATACTGGAGTTATAAATGTTCTCATTTATGAAGCTTCTCTGAAGCTTACTTTTCTAAATCTAATTAATTTATATTCTCATCTATCAATTTTCGCTATAGCCGATACTTAATCTCATAAACTTTATCTTGAATCTCTATGTCATAGAACTAAAAAAGACTTCAGTTTTTATGAGACAGGGCTGTCCCTCCCCTATTTAGATGTTCAACTATTATTGTCTATTTTTCTTGTTTTCTTCTGCTGTTAATGTATTTGTGATGTGAAGCTGATGTCCAAATCGGACATAAGCTGGACATAAGCTGGACATAAGCTGGACATCAATAATTTATCAAGAAGTAATAAATAATCAGGAGTATTTTTATCTCAAAAATTGCCAATAATAATGAAGGAATAGTTAGCTTTAAATATGGAAGTATGGTTTAGAAAAGGATATTTATTGAAAACAATAAAAACTCACGGGAAAATAATAAGCCGGATTCTGTACCTCCTTATTTCAGGAGGTTGATGTCCATTCCTCTACATCCATTCTCACGAATGAACTTTAGCTGCCTACCCGGAAGCCATAACCGTGCGGGCAACACTTCTTGGCTTCCCTATTTGGCATTGCACCAGATAAGGCATTCCTGGCAAATCCTGTCACCAGGATTCCCGGTGGTCTCTTACACCACCATTTCACCCTTACCTGAAGTAACTATTAATTAAAAAGCTACTTTAGGCGGTTTATTTCTGTGGAGCTCGCTCTGCATTACTGCAGCTTCCTGTTAGGAAGTATCCTGCCCTATGGTGTCCGGACTTTCCTCTCCTACTTTTAAGTAGCAGCGGACATCTCATTTTCCCGTGAGCTTATAGATATAATATATGAAATTATTATTCTGACAAGAAAAATGTAGCCCTCACTGCAGAGAATCTAATAGACCTTCTTTCAGCGGAATTGTCGCTGATTCCAGTTTAAGTAAATGCTATATAGACTCTATACAGTTATAAAATTTTGATTATAGCTTTAACTCTATCTATGGGTATAGCGAAGCCAATACCGATATTATCTCCAGTTCCAGAAACGATGAAGGTATTGATGCCAATAACTTCACCCTTAACATTTACCAGTGGACCCCCACTATTACCGGGATTGATTGCCGCATCGGTCTGAATCATATTGATGTATCTATGACCATCTTGAGGCTGGAAACTTCTATTAAGAGCGGAAATAACTCCGACTGAAACGGATGGTTTAGGGTCACTCATCATAAATCCATAGGGATTACCGAGAGCAATAGCCCATTCACCAATAAGCAATTCTTTAGCAGTTCCGAGTTTGGCATAAGGAAAATTATTGCCTTCTATTTTCAATTTAGCAATATCAAAGGAATTATCTACACCTACTACATTGGCGATAAATTCTCGTTTATCCGGGAGTACCACTTTTATTTCGCTTGCACCTTCTATCACATGAGCATTGGTAATAATATATCCATTTGCATCATAGATAACACCACTTCCGATACTTACCACCTGTCTCTGAATAGGAATATCTCCAAAGAAATCAAAGATGCTGAACCCAAAACCTGGTCTCACTAACTGCGTTTTTGTCACATTAACGCTAACAACAGCAGGTTCAACTGCTTGAACTGCAGAAGTAATCTCATTATGGCGTTGATTATGTGAAGGGTTTACCATAGTTGTAGTAGTAGCAGGAGTTTTAGCTTCTTTCTGATTTATGAGAACTAAAGTGATGCCAGCATTAAGAATAAGGACCACTAAAGCAATAATAATAATGCGAGAGGTTTTCATAGGTCTTCCTATTTAAACTGTTTAATGGCAAATGCAATGAAAGATATATTTACCGGATTTTTTTCATTGGAAGTCGTAGATTGTTCATTTAATACTGCATAAACGGGATAATTCCAGTTGTCTCTCAGGCTATTCACCAGTTCTTTAGCAGTAGCAATGGCAACAATAACTTCAGGTTTCTTTTCTTCTATCATTTTATGTTCTAAAAAACCTCCTGTAGCCACTGCTGCATCAACATTATGTTCTGTTATAAGCTTCTTAATTTTAGCTATATCACAGCCTCCGCATTCTTCACATTTTATGATATCATTAGTGATGCGAATAGTGCAATCTTCTTTCTGAAGACAATGAGGTAGCAGAACGAGAATATTTGTGTTTCGGATATCTTTTTGGTCAGTTAGAACTATTTCATTATTGAAGTATAAGAACGATTCAATCAGATTCTTTTTAGATGAGAAAGTGATATGGGCTAACCCTTTAGCTAGGGGATAATAAATGTTAAAAAGCATCCATTTACTAAGCTTTTGTAGCCATCGTGGTTTTAATCTGGTATGAGTAGAGAAAAGGGTAATCATCCAGCCTAACACGACGAAAATGAGTATTGCTAATAGTATAATAAACAAAATTCTAACCCAATTAGCCAGTAAAGGTTGAGCAAACACATTGAATAATATAATAAGAAAGACAGCACTAATAATTAATAGACTGATGCTTACAAAAGCGGGAAACTTTATAACTGAGAGGTAAAGGTCCTGGTCTTTCATAATTCCTCCCTAAAAGAATTTTCCATAAAGATTTGATTAAATGGGACAAAGCTTTCCCCCGCAGAAAGTCTTGCTCCCAATTGAAAAGCCCAGGCAGACATAACTTTTTTCCCTTCAGCCTGGACTTTGGTGATTAATATTTGTCCATCCTGGCAATTAACTAATATACCATTATTTTTGATAAAACCTGAAATAGTTCCGGGCTTATCATTATCTAAAGAGCTATAAATCTCAGCTTGAAGTATTTTAAGGTAGGTATTGCGGATAGATGTTCGTGCACCTGGAATAGGTGCAAAGGCACGTATCTGATTAAGGATATTTTTAACTTTATTATCCCAGTTTATCCATAAATCTTTTTTAGTAAATTTATGTGTGTAAGAAGCCAAATTTTCGTCTTGAGGTCTTTCCACGAGGCTTTTATCTTTGATAGCAGGAAGTATTTCAATCAATAGCTCAGCAGATATATTAGCCAGTTTTTCTTGTAAAGAGCCAAAGTTATCTTCTTGCTGGATAACCAATTCTCTTTGGGCTAAGATAGGACCTGCGTCAAGACGAGAAGTTAGCCTGAAAATAGTGGTTCCTGTTTTATGTTCACCTTTAAGTAGAGCAGTTTGAATAGGTGTAGGACCACGGTATTTGGGAAGTAAAGATGGATGAAGATTTATAGCTCCAAAAGAGGGAATCTGTCTTAGTTCTTTTTTAATTATCTCTGAATAGGAAGCAGTGACAAGAAGTTCGGGATGTAACTCACTAATCTTTTCCACACTTTCAGGAGTATTAATATTTTCTGGTTGATAAAGCTCCCAGCCTTGTTCGCGTGCAAAACGCGCAATAGGACAGGGTTTAACCTTTTGTTTACGTCCTGCTGGTCTATCTGGTTGGCTGATAATCAGTAGTAACTGATGTTTTTCTTTAAGTTTTTTTAGAGTGGGAATGCCAAATTCGGAGCTACCAGCAAAAATAATTTTCATTAGAGGTTAGTCTCTTCTATTCTTCACAACGGATATTAATCCCATCCACAGTGTTTTTCTGCAATTCTTTCAATTTGTTTCTTATTTTCAACCTGGCAATAGTACTTAGATGGTCTACAAATAGAATTCCTTCCAGGTGATCATATTCATGCTGAACAATAACTGCAGGATAACCAGAAAGTTTAACTGTATATCTTTCATTTTTTAAATCTGTGTAAGAGACGGTAATATTTGAAGGTCTAACCACTTTAGCATAGATGTCTGGAATGCTGATACAGCCTTCTTCGGTTTCAGTTTCTCCGCTACTTTCTTCAATTACAGGATTAATCATAACTAAAGGAGAGCGTTTTTTAGGATCATCTCTTCTTTGTGGATCAATAACTATAATTCTTTTATTCACCCCAACTTGAGGTGCAGCAAGTCCCACTCCATCCCATTGATACATTGTAGCGATAAGGTCTTCAGCAAATTGAAATAAGTTTTCATCAAATTCCTGTACTTCCTCGGACTTAATTCTGAGGACCTTATCACCATAGATATGGATAGGTAATAATTTAGGTTTACGAGACATTAGTTTTTGTTATGCATTAGCCTTTTCACTGGAGCTAATTATACTGGCAATAGCTCCCTTTTGAATCTCAATTCTGATATGGTTGTTATCATCTATTTCCAGGACAACCGTATTCTTATCTGGTTTAATAGAGACTATACGTCCATAAATTCCGGAAGTAGTAACAACTTTGTCATTTTCTTTCAAGCTATCCAGCATCTTTTGCAATTCTTTTTGCTTTTTTTGTTGTGGCATAATCATCAAAAAATACATAACCACAAATAGCAAAATAAGAATAATTAAAGTGCTCATTCCGCTTGCTCCAGAACTCTGTTTTGCTTGTGCGCTATTAGAAGCAGCTTGAAGTAGAGTATAATAAATCATTTTTTCTCCTTTTTAGCCAAAGAATTTTGGCGCTATATGTTTTATTAAATGAATCAGGATATTTGTATAGATTCCTGCAATGAGGTCATCTAGAACAATACCCCAACCCCTGGGTATTTTTTGTGAAGCTTTTATGGGAAAGGGCTTGGCAATATCCAGAGCCCGAAAAATAACAAAAGCATACACCGCCATTAGAAAAGACTTAGGTAATAAGAAAACACTTAGAAAAAAACCACATACCTCGTCAATTACTATTTGAGGTGCATCATAGCCGAGCTTTTCTTCTGCTTTAGAGCTTAACCATACAGCTATGGCAATTAAGATGATTAAAAATCCAGTAAACCAGAGCCAACCTTTACCTGAAAACAGCATTTTAGGCAGTGAAAGATAGATAGCTGCTGCGACAATAGTGCCATAGGTTCCAGGAGCATAAGGAATGAATCCTACTCCAAAAACTGAAGCCAGGAAGGTTTCCGGAGATAAAGATTTAGACTTCATTTTTCAATAATTTCAACATAAGTTTCTTTTATTAATTTATCTATCCATTTATTATAAGCAGATTGTAACTTTTGCTGGTAGAGATAACTATAAAGTTTGTCTTTTACTTCCTCATAGGAGAAAACGCGAGGTGGAATTTCTTTCAGACGAACAAAAAGATATAGAGTCCCATCTTTTTCTAAGACAGGAGTCATTTTTCCAACGGGAGTAGCCAGTATGTAGTTTTTAAAAGATTCAGGAAAATCATTTTCTGCCAGTTCTCCTATAATACCATTATTTTTGGTAACATCAGGGTCGGTGGAATACTGTAAAGCAAGCTCAGTGAAAGAACTTTGTCCACTTTCATAAAGTTCACGAACTCTTTCCATAATGGCATAAGCAGTTAAGGTATCTGATTTTGTAGGTTGAACTAATTTCAGGATATGACTGGCTCGTACCTCATCTCTTCTTTTATCAGTAAGTTTTAGAATATGATAACCGTTTTCACTACGGATAATGCCGGATATTTCGCCTACATCCATAGAGAAGGCTGTATCTTCAATAGGTTTTAGCATCATACCCCTGCTAAAATAGCCTAAATCTCCACCTCTAACCTTACTGGGACAATCACTGACCTCACTAGCTAATGTAGCAAAATCTACTCCTGCATCAATTCTCTTTTTTATTTCCTGCATTTGTACATAAATAGAATCTTCCGTGGCTTTACTTGGAGCAATCTTATACTTTATCATACCCGTTTCCCAGGTTGTAGGCTTCACTGCCATTGTGTCCTTGGTTGCATTATAGAATTCCTGCATCTCTTCTTCAGTAACAGAAACCTGTGAACTCACATATAAGTCTATCAATTGCTGGGTCATAGCATTGTTTTTTATCTCTTCAATGAAATATTCTAATAATTCAGCTTCAGTGAGATTTTCTTGCACTAGGGCAGCCTGGAAATCTTGAGGAGAAGGATATTGGGATTTTAATTCCTGAAGATAGTTTTGAGCGTATCTTTTGATTTTATCTTCATCAACTTTTATATTCAGTTCTTTAGCTTTTTGCGTAATAACTTTTTGTTCTATTATTTCTTGTAAAGCCATATCCACCGAAATCTGTTCTTTTGGTATTCCTGCTGCTTGCATTTGATACATCATTTTATAAACATCACTTAATAGAATAATATCTGATCCTACTTTTGCAACGATACGGTCAACCAGCTCAGCTGAAATTGAGAATAGGAGGAATGAGGTTAATAGTATAAGGATTAATTTTTTCATTATATTCCTTTATTTTTCTAAGGATTAGTAATAGTAGTAGATATTGTTATTTTTCATCTTGAGTTCACGCACTAAATCATTATAGACTTGCTGTTTTTTTTCTTTTAGGAGAAGGTCATAGATTTCACTACGATAATCAACAAAAGTCGCTTCTTGAGTTCCTTCTCTTTGTTCAGTGACGCGAATAATATAAGTTTTCCCATTAACATTAACTACGCCAGGTTCGTTAATTTTAAGTTTTTGAGCTGCTTTCCAGAACAGTGAATCAGGACTATTAGCAGAAACAAAACCCATTCTCCCTTGCCTATATTTTAATTCTTCTAACGAGTAATCTGAAACTGCCAGATTAAAATCGTATTCACCGCTTTTAATTTTATTTAACAGGTTTTTAGCGGAATTTTCATCTGAACAGAGTATCCTCTGGATATTGTATTCCATTAGTTTTCTATTGAATTCTGCTTGATGAAGCCGATAATAATTAAACATTTCCTCTTCACTGATAGTTAAATTAGCCAGTCTTCGGGCAAGTAAAGCATTAGCTTTAACTTTCTTTACGGCATAATCTATACGCAGTTTTGTTGCTTTTTCTTCACTAATTTTTTCATTATCTGCTTCTTGAGCCAGAATAGTTAGATTAACCCAGTTTTCTATCTCTTTTCTTTTCTGAGCTTCACTTAATTTATTCCATTGTTCATCAGTGTAAAGAGAACGAAATGCCTCTAAGGTAAGAATTTCTCCATTAACTTCTGCTAGTGGAGTATATTCTTCTTTATCTTTTTTTAGCTCACAACTTGCACACAGAGTAAATATCAATATTGCTACGATTAAAAATCTTTTCATATTTTAAAGAAAAGGAGGTGTGTAAGTAATTCTTAGTTTAGGTTGTTTTTCTGGTGGTGTGCTGTTATCGTTAAAGTGCCATAATTCTATCTTTCCATAATTCTTTAATTCTTGCATAGAACGAATAACAATCCCATAATTTTCTTTATCTCCCGAAGTGTAAGCTTGAATTAATGGCGTTATATTAACTGTTAAACTATCTCCTCTGATATAAGATTGAGTAGTAATTCCAGATGCAACCTGGTCATCAGATATGGCTATAGCAGTATTTATATCCAGAGAATCATTTAATCTATCTGCTCTTATACTATACTGAGTGGAAGTATCATAATAAGGATTTTCTTTAACATAGAAGATAAGTTCTGCATGATTAATAGTCATACGTTTTAATTGTATCTCATTGAGTAGATTTCCCTCTGTATCTTGAAATAAAGAATAGTCCAGGGGGAAATATAAAAATATTCTGGAAGATGGTATATTACTTAATATCCATTGATTAGTAAGTATAGGAGCAGTGGCTTCATCAATGCGATAACTATCTTGGGTACAGTATTGTTCATATTTCTTTTCAGTTTGTTCTTCTTCATTGGTTCTATAAAGAAATCGGAGTTTTGGTCCAGAACCAGATTCCAGAGATTTAATTTCTATATAGGAATCTTCACCTGTTTTTATAGCTAAAGTTAATCCCAGCGTATCTGCATCAGAAGTCCACTGTTCTAAAGCTTCAATAGGAATAGGTATTTTAATCTGAGTTCCAGATGAGCTAATAGAATCAATTATGGTATATGATTGAGGAGTAATTAAGGTTAAATTGGAATCCAGGATAAGATTGGTACTATCTGCTGCCCAGCTTTGATTAAGTTTATATATCATTATTTCAACAGGATTACGAGATTCTGAAAATTTTCTGGTAAGGACCAAATTAAGATAGGTAGAATCTTGATAAGCTTCCGGTATATGAAATGTGCCTACGGAAGGTAGACCTGTAAAACGCATAAAAGCAACAGATTCTAAATCATTATAATTTCCACATACTAAACTGGTTTCTGTTCCCTTTAAAGAACCACTACCTGGAAAACTGTAACCAGCAACTATGTCCATAGGTGTAGTAAAAGATATAGGTCTTACATTAGACCAATTATTTCCCGTTGGATTATGACCATTAATGCAACCACCAAGCATAATTGCTAAAAATAAGGTTGCTATTATGAGTAATCTCATTTTTTGAAGATGAATAGATTTCATATATTACCTAATTTATAAAAATAGTTTTTCTTATATAGTAGCTTAAGTAGGCAATGTAAATAAGTGGATAATGGGTCAAGTATTTTTTTAATATATTGAGATAATGTCTGATAACTTGAATGATTTTTTGGGGATAAGTTGTGGGTAAGATCATATAAAGTGCAGGGTTTTCCACAAAAGCAGAAAGAAAGAAATATAAAAGCTAACTTATCCACACTTATCCACCGAAATTATCCACTTATTCACTTTTTTAATTTCAAGATTTTATGTTTTTAATTAGTTGTTCAATATGAGAACGGAAGCTAACATCTTCACGAAAACGGTTTTCAATCATTCTTTTAGCATGAATAACGGTGGTATGGTCCTTTCTTTTAAAATATTCAGCTATCTCTTTTAAAGAAAGTTGAGGTATAAGTAGGTTGGCTAAATACATAGCAATTTGTCGCGGGTAGGATATTTGCTGTCTTCTGGTTTTATCAACAATCTGAGGCATAGTAATATTATAAGCCAGACAGACTTCCTGGGTGATTGTATCCAGAGTTATTTCTTTATGTTGTTCAGAAATCATATCGCTAAGAATAGAACGAACTGTTCCCACATCTAAGTCTTCAGGATTAAGATTATTGTAAGAAGCATAAGCTAAGATACGGATGAGAGAGCCTTCCAGAGCACGAACACTGGAAGTAATAGATTCAGCAATAAAAGAGAATACTTCATCGCTGAGAACGATGTTTTCGGGCTCTGCTTTTTTATGAAGGATAGCCACCCGAGTCTCAAAATCAGGATTTTTCAGGTCGCAAAGAAGGCCACTTTCAAATCTTGTCACCAGCCTTTTTTCTAAATCTGGAATATCTTTTGGAGGACGGTCTGAAGTTAGGACTATCTGTTTACGATTGTCAAAAAGGGCATTAAAAGTATGGAAAAATTCCTCTTGAGTGCCTTCTTTTTTGGAAAGAAAATGCACATCATCTACCAGTAGTAAATCTACCTTCCGGTATTTGGAACGAAACTCTGGCATCTTGTTTCCCCGAATGGATTCTATCATCTCATTGGTAAATTCTTCGCTGGTAGTATAGTATATAGAACAATTACGTCCCTCTTTTACCACATAATTTCCCACGGCTTGCATCAAATGGGTTTTTCCCATTCCACTTTCGCCATAAATAAAAAGAGGATTATAAGTGTAACCAGGTGCTTCTGCTACTGCTTTAGCAGCTGAATAGGCAAAATTATTATTTCGTCCCACTACAAATTCTTCAAAACTAAAACGTTCATTGAGCTTGGTATTAACCATAACACGATTATCTGAATAATCAGTGGCTCTATTATGATTGTTTTTCACATAATGAGGAGGTGAAATAAACTTTACCTTATAATGTTGTTTATATAAGGCATAAGCTATCTCTCCTAAGGTATCAGTATAGTTTTGATTTAAATAATTTGCTGCAAACTGCGTTGGAACCTTCACAACAAGTTCATTATCCGAAATATCTACTAACTTTGTCTCAGAAAACCAGGTTCTAAAGCTCTGCGGATTGATATTCTCCTCTAACTTATCTAAAATGTTTTGCCAAATATCCTGATCCATTTTAACCATCCTAAAGCTATAAAATTAATTTATCCACAAAATCAGGAAAGGTTTATCCTCAGCCTTATCCTGATTCATTATTTATTCTTAATCAATAAGATAACCATATTTTAAATTCAATTTCCAGATTTCTTTAAATAAAGTTATCCACAACTTTTCCACATCCAGTATTATTCTAATCATCGCAGAATCATCAATTTCAACTTTCTTTTTCCAATTTTTCAAAATAGATTTTTTTGAAGTGGAGCATTTTGTCAAGTAGCTAAATCATTTAACTATTTATAATTAGTTAGTTCTATATTCTATAACTTTAAGGGAATAAATTTATTAAACCAATGGAATGAATTTTCTAAATTCACTATTTAATATTATAAAATTAACCAGCACATTAAATTAAAGATATTTGTATTTTTTATTTAGTCTGGCTATTTGCATCTATTTTTTAAGAAGGATTTCTTAGAAGTGTTTTTTTAAAACAGCGATAAATTGTTTGTATAGAGAATAATTAAATTTTGAAGCATAATTATAGAGAATAACTTTATCAACTGAAAGAATGCGTTTTTTTAGTTCATCAGGAATGGAATTCCATTCTTTTTCCATAGCTAAACGGGAGATAATTTCCTGCTCATCAGCCGGGTCATCTTCTTCTAAATAGTCCAGTAAATATTCATAGCAACGCACATCATATTCCGTTACTGCCATAATTATTCCTTATGTAATGAATATAGTGAATCAACATTTTAGAAAAGGGGAGGTTGTATTTAACCTAAACCTATTATATCTGTTTTGAATACAAAATGAATTTATCTTCTCTGTCAATAAACAATTTTCTATGAGAGGGAAAAACCTGAGAAAATAAATTGACAGGAAGATAATAATAGATATAAAGGGAACTTGTTTTATGAATGGCACAAAATAGAATGTTACTATGAGATAAATGAAAAAGTGAAAGAGGTGAATTATGAAGAATCATCGCTTTATTCTTATATTAGTTCTGGTGTTATTTTCCTTTTCGTGTTCTAAAAAAACGACTGAATTAATAAAACTGGACGCACCCATATTCAATCCTGGGAGCGGCACATATTTAGCTGGTCAGGCTATCTACATTACCTGTCCTGAATATGGAGCATCCATATATTATACGGTTAATGGTTCGGATCCAACGGAAAATGACCTTTTATATACTGGTCCACTAATTATTCCTGATTTCTTTCCTGAGGGTGCTAATTCTGCAACGGTTAAAGCCAGAGCATATAAAGAGGGATTTGACGCCAGTAATATTACCAGTGCTACCTATGTTGTATCCTATTACAATACTGTTGCTACTCCTATTATTTCTCCTATTGGTGGGAATATCACGACAGAGACAGTTATAACTATAATATGTCCTACTGATGAAGCACAGATATACTACACTCTTGATGGAACAGAACCTACCCAGAATTCTATCCCTTATACTGAGGAATTTACTATTTCACAAACTGGAGAGGTAACTCTTAAAGTTCGTGCTTTTAAACCAAACTGGAATCCAAGCGAAATTGCCATTGCAAACTATGTGGTAAGTAACCCCTGATTAAATGTATTTATTATCTGTCTTTTAAAATAACATTTATTAAATGACCAATCCATAATATGAATATAAAATTATGTTGTTTGTTACTGATAGGATTATTTTTTATCAGTTTTCTTAATGCTATAACTGAAGTTGTAGCTGATGTGCCAGACCTTAATATTTTTCAGGAGGACTTTGATTATTTTCAAAAAACCCTGCGAGAATCACATCCTGATATCTATACCAATTTACCCGAACCAGCATTTAATCACCAGGTAAATCTTATATTGAAAGAATTAGCCACAGAAACAGATACTTTACATTTTTTAGCTAAGTTAAAGCAGTTTTCTCATCTTTTAGGTGATGGTCATACCGGACCTTTTTATTATAAAGAGGAAACGCTATTTTATCCTATCATCGTATGCTGGTTTGAGGAAGGCTGGTATATTAGCTACATTAGTAAAGAATTTGCTGAATATGTAGGAAGTAAAATAGTCAGCATAAATGGAAAAGAAGCTGATGAATTTATGTCTATTTTGATGACTCTCTGTAAGGGTGAAAATATCTATTGGTTCCGGGAAACTGTAAGTGATGTTCTTCGTTATTCTTCAAATCTGAAATTATTAGACCTGGCTGCGGAAGATAAAGCTTTGCATTTGGTAGTAGAAAAGGGAGAAGAGAAAAAAGAACTTATTCTCAAAGAGGTTGAAAGGTGCAATTATATTAATGTTCCTTTTAAGGGTATAACTCAATATCAGAATGTTCCTTATTGGGGTAAAGCATTACCTTCCGATGATATTTATTATCTTCAGTTTAATAAATTTAGAGATACCACGAGCGATAATCCGGAGGAAGAATTTTATAACTGGAAATCCTTTCTAATTCAATCTTTTAATTGTATTGATAGTCTTAAAATAAATAACCTGGTTATAGACTTACGTAATAATTCTGGAGGCAATTCAAAAATGGGTGATATCCTGCTTTCTTTTTGTAAGTTGCCGGATTCTTTAGCTACTTTTACTTGCGATGTATGTATCAGCGAATTGATGCTTAAGAATTATAATAAGGAATTAGAAGAAGTTAAAAAGATGCTGGAAGAGGATTTAAATAGAGAGATTGAAGACTTTACTATGCCCTATGTTATAAAACAAGTGGATGAAGGAATTCGCTGGATAACAACTGAAGGTTATATTAATCAGCAAATAGGGACTTTAGGGCAAAATCTTATTATGCCTCCTCTTTTTGAGGGAAGGATAATCCTTCTCACCGGATATGGCACTTTTAGTTCTGCAGTAATGTTTGCCACTATATGCCAAGATAATGGATTAGCTACTCTTTATGGGACACCTACAGGTGGTAAACCTTCCTGTTATGGGGATATTCTTAGCCTTGCTTTACCCAATACCGGTATCCTTTGTGGTGTTTCATATAAATATTTTCGGCGTCCGGATTATACAAGAGATCCTTCGGACAGTCTGTATCCTGATGTCTGGATTAAGATTAATCCTGAGGATTATTTCTCAGGAAAAGATACGGTCTGGGGAAAAGTTAGAGAAGATATTCAAAATAAGGCAGTACCTGAACCCAGAGAGCTTTAATGAGAAATCAGGTAGTGGAGTTATAGTTTCTTCCCAGTCCTAATCTTTGTTGTTGATATTTCTTGTTCTGGATGTTTTTCCACCAATCTTGATTTTCCAGATACCAGATTACAGTTTTACGAATTCCTGTATTAAAGGTTTCTTTAGGGGTCCAGCCTAATTCTTTTTGAATCTTAGTTGAATCTATGGCATAGCGTAAATCGTGACCGGGACGGTCAGCTACATAAGTAATCAATTCTTTATAGGATTTCAAGTTCGTTGAAGGATGCAGTTCATCCAGAAGCTCACAGATGAGATTTACTATATCTATATTCCTCATCTCATTATGTCCTCCGATATTATAAGTCTGGCCTGGCGTACCATTTTGAATAATACAATTAATAGCCTCACAATGGTCTTTTACATAAAGCCAATCACGCACATTTAAACCTTGTCCATAAACAGGGAGTGGTTTATATTCAAGGCAATTGAGTATCATCAAAGGAATGAGTTTTTCTGGAAATTGATAAGGTCCATAATTATTTGAACAGTTAGAAATGGTAACAGGAAGACCATAAGTTCTATGCCAGGCTCTAACCAGGTGGTCGGAGCTTGCTTTAGAAGCTGAATATGGTGAAGAAGGATCATAGGGTGTGTTTTCTGTGAACAATCCTTCTTCTCCTAAAGAGCCAAAGACCTCATCGGTAGAAATGTGATGGAAGCGGAATTTCTTCTGAGTTTCTTTATCTAATTTTTGCCAGTAACGCAAAGCATTTTCTAAAAGCACTGCGGTTCCGACAATATTAGTATTTATAAATTCCATTGGACTATCAATAGACCTATCTACATGAGATTCAGCAGCAAAATTAACTATAGTATCTGGTTGAAATTGTTCAAATATAGAAGCTATTTTATCTACATCTGCGATATCAACCTTTTCAAAGAAATAGCGAGAAGGATATTTATCCTGAATATCCTTTAAACTTTCCAGATTACCAGCATAGGTAAGTTTATCAATATTGAGCACATAACCCTTGAAATTAGTGTTCTCAAAAAGATGATGAATATAATTAGCACCAATAAAACCAGCTCCACCTGTAACAATTATACGGTCCATATCAATCCCTCCTGAGAGTGTTTAATAGTTCTTGTAAATGTCTAAGTTCTTCTGGTGAAGAATATTCAAGGGTAATTTTTCCCTTTCCACCTCTTTCTTTCACTTTAACCTTCAAACCCAAAATCTTATGCAAATCTTTTTCCAGGGTTTTCAATATCTCTGGATTATTTTCTTGAGGTTTAGGTTTTTCCAGTTGTTGGATAAAGGTCTTAGCCTTTTCTTCTGCTTGACGAACGGTTAAATGATACTGAATTATATGCTGAGCAAATAAAACTTGATATTCAGGTTCAATACTTAAAATGGCACGAGCATGACCGGAGCTTAGTTTTCCTTCAGAAACCATTGCCTGTATTTCTAAGGGTAGTTTGAGCAGTCTAATACAATTAGAGATTGTGGGACGGTCTTTTCCTACCATTTGAGCTATTTCCTGATGTGTGAGAGAAAAATCCTCTACCAGAGTTTGATAGGCATTTGCTTCTTCTATAGGGTCTAAATCTTTTCTCTGAATATTTTCTACAATAGCAAGTTGAAGTTGCTCTTTTTTATCCACACTACGAATTACCACTGGAACAGAATCCAGTCCTGCCAGTTTTGCTGCCCGTAATCTGCGTTCTCCAGCTATGAGTTCATATTCTGACCTGGCAGTTTTATTCACAATTATCGGCTGGATAATTCCATTAGCTTTAATAGATTCAGCAAGTTCTACTATGCTTTCGTCATCTATTACTAATCTTGGTTGCAAGGGATTGCTCTTTATTTGGTCAACAGGTAAGGTACTCAAATGAGCTTTGAAATCATCTATTTCCTCTTTATCAGGAATTAAAGCACTTAAACCTCGTCCAAGATGTTCTTTCATTGCTGTGTCCTTTCAATAATTTCTGTGGCAAGATTGAGGTAACTCATAGCTCCAGGAGAGCGGATATCGTATAAAAATATAGGTTTACCAAAACTGGGTGCTTCTGTTAGCTTGATGTTACGCGGAATAATAGTGCGGAAAACCTTCTCTTTAAAATAGTGTCGCACTTCTTTTGCTACCTGTAATGAAAGATTCACTCTTCTATCAAACATAGTTAAAAGAACACCGATAATATTGACACTGGGATTTATATTCTTCTGAATCAAACGGATAGTGGAAAGTAATTGGCTCACACCTTCCAGAGCATAATATTCACACTGGATTGGAACTAAGAGGTCTGTTGCCGCAGTTAGAGCATTTACGGTTAAAAGTCCAAGAGAAGGAGGACAATCTATAATTATATATTCATACTTTTCTAAAATTGGATGAAGAGCTTCGCGTAATTTCTGTTCCCTGGCAAATTCATGAACCAGTTCAATTTCTGCACCTGTGAGGTCTATGTTTCCAGGAACACACCAGAGATTATCTGTTTCCGTAGGAAGAACAGTTTCAGTGATGGGGACTTTACCAATTAAAGCATCATAGATTTGAAAAGTAAGGTTATCTTTATCTATACCTACTCCACTGGTGGCATTACCCTGTGGGTCAAAATCCACCAGTAAGGTATTTTTTTCCAGTACTGCTAAGCCAGCAGCAAGATTAACGGCAGTAGTGGTTTTGCCCACTCCTCCCTTTTGATTAACTATTGTAATTATTTTAGCCATAGTATATTACATTTGTGTTTTTATTATCAGAACTGAGATGGTTTAAGAGCATAAATCACACGTTTTCCGTAAGAAAAATCTTCTCTTATTAGTTCTCTCGGTTTTAAAGCAGCTATATCATTATAATCTTTTGCCTTATATAGAAGCATCAATCCTTCTGGTTTAAGCAATCTCTTCATATGTCTATAATAGCGTCTTTCCATTTTTACGGCACGGCAGAGTATATAATCAAATTTTTCATCCGAATAATAATCTTCAAGACGACTACATATGGATTCACAATCAGATAACTCCATCTTAATTATCATTTCACTGGTGGCTCTTGCTCTTTTATGAATAGAATCTAATAGCACCATCTTGCAAGAAGGAATCGCCAGTTTAACTGGAATTCCGGGTAAACCACCTCCCGATCCAAAATCCATTAATTTCTTATTTGAAAAATCAATAACTTTTAGAGGAAGAAGACTGTCAAGAAAATGGTGAGTCCACAGGTTAGAAACAGGTGTGGCACGAGAAAACAAATTGATATGTTGATTATATTCAATTAGTAACTGATAATATAATTCAAATCTGGATATAATCGTATCTATATCTGAAAGTTTAAGTTCCTGTAAAAAATAAATGAATTCTTCCCGTTCGTTACTCATCAATCTATTTCCGGAGGAAGATTACGAAGCAAAGTCTGAACTAAGAATGAAGTGTCATCTTTCATTAGCATTAAGGCATTATGAGCAGATGGATGTTTAATCTGTTTTAATGACTTTGCAGCAAGATAACGAAATCTCTCACTGGGATGATGAATATAGTTTTTAAGCAGATTCACACTTTTTTCACTATTTATAGCACCTAGAACGGCAATGCAAGTGGTCTCATATTTTTTCTGATTTAGAAGCCTCTGAACATAATCTACCAGCAGGGTATCTCCCGTTGTAGCTATAAGGGAGAGTGCGTTTTTTGCGGCTAAACTATCCTCTGTATCTATCACTTTATATAGTTCCTGGATAAATTTTGGAGATTTAGCTGCCAGAGTTTCCAGAGCACGGTATTCAAGCGAAGATTGAGTATTAATTTTCTTAGAAAGAATATAAGGAATAGCTTCATCTGCTCTTTGAACCAAGAATTCTCTAGCTTTTTGAACTCTTTTTACGGCAGAGCCAACTTCCCATTCTGAAGCAGCAGCAAAGATTTCTTCTATTTTATCCTTTTCTTGGGGCAAGGGTGCTTCTTCAGCAAGCTTTTCTATTTCCGTTTTAGTTGTTAGATTTAATTCTATATCCTGACCAATACCATAGATTCCACGATGCCATAGGCTATTATTAGACTCAAGAGTGTCAGGATAGCAATCATTTCCACCAGCATCCAGAAATAGACCAATTCCACCGGTACTACGAGAGTAATTGGCATAGCCATAATTTTGTGGATACTGACGCTCATAGCGGTCGTCACCACATTTATCTATAAAGATTCCTACAGAATTAGTTAATCCGAGACCATTTCCACCAGGAATAGAATAAGCGTCATTTCCAGAACTATCCACAAGGATACCTAAAGACCAATCGTGACCTGCACCCTGTCCAGGTCCATTTCTGCTATAGTAAGCATCATCACCAGATTCATCAAGTAAGAAACCACAAGCAAGATGTATACCAGAGCCTTGAGGATAGTAGACGGTGTTATAGACATCATTTCCAGATTCATCAATCAATAGTCCAGTGGCATACCAGTAACCTGAACCTTGAGCATAAACTCCACCAAGGTATTTATCATTGCCCTTATCATCAAAAAGTAAACCCAGACCTCCTGCCATATCAGGACGGAGACCAAAACCCATACCCTGTCCTAAAGTCAAATAATCCAGAGGCATCAGAGGTTCGTGAAAATATTTACCGCCAAGGTAATAGACATCTGCTCCAGCAAAATCCAGAATTGCACCTGTACCATAAGTGCTGCCAAAACCCTGTGCCATACAGGTGGCTTTATAGCTATCATTGCCGTTAAAATCAACAATTGCTGCTATTCCGAACATTGCTGCTCCCTGAGAAAATAAGCCACTTTGATAAAAATCATCTCCAGATTTATCCTGGTGAAGATTAATCCCTATAAAGGAAGCAAAAGAAAAATCTCCCGTCTGATAAATGTCATCTCCACTTAAATCCTGTGAATAGCCAAAACCATATTTACTGCAAAACATAGAAGCAATATCAGAGTTCTTATAAAAGTCATCACCCTGAAGGTCTAATAATATATAAAAGGGATTATCCAGGCTGGTTTTAAGCTCAATTTCATAACGGTCATTGCCTGAGGGATCAAGTAAAAAACAGATAGGGGAAAGCTTTTTATCCAGATAAATATCATCTTCTTTAGTTCCAATAATCATATAACCAGAATCAGTTCGTTTAATAATGGGACTTTTATTATTATACTTCAAGCTCTTACAATGTTCTGTCAGAGCATCGGATAGGGCGAGGTATTTTATACCACATTGTAAAAGCAAGTCAAAATGAAAAAGGTAGAATTCCTTTATCAGCTTATCAATGTTCAATTTATCGTATGCAGGAAGATTCTGATTGGTAAAATAAGATTTATAAGCAAGAGTATCTTCAGCTTCAATGAATTGACTGAACCAGAAACTTTGTAATTCTTTTAATCTGTTTTCATTGATGTCGCGAGTAACCTGATTAAATTCCTCTTTAAAATTTTGTAAATGTGCATCCAGCCATTTAAATATATCTTCTGGTTTTTCCACCTTTTTTGAAAGTTGAGCCATATAAACCAATTTAGCTGAAGAGTAAAGCGTAGTAAATTGGTAAGGATGGAGATTGAAAGCAATGCCTCCTAATTCACGAAGCAATTGTTCAAGTTCTTCATTTTCTGAAGAACCACATAATTCTTTAATATGTTGTATATCTTCCAGAGCTAACCAGGGATTCTGAAGTTGATTCAACTGCCAGTTTAACTTATAGTTAGTGCTTAAATCCCAGTCCTTTTCAAACTTTAAAGAATTAGAGGTTAATCCTGCAGAATCAAGCATATCAACCAATTGTGCCATCTCTGTAGTAGAAAGAATACCTATAGTGTCAGCAAAGAATAAACTGACGGTAAGAAAAAAGAGTATCAAACAGACGAACTGACGCATAAAAAAGCTCCTTATTATAATAACATTTAATAAGGAGCCTCAATTTGTGTCAATAACAATCAACCTCTAAGTTTAGCAGTTAGTTCTGCTACATATCTTCCTTGATAACGAGCTCCATCAAGTTCTATTTGAGAAGGCATACGAGGTTCATCTCCACCTGCTATTGTAGAAGCTCCATAAGGAGAACCACCAGCGATTTCATCCATTGTAGTCTGTCCTTCAAAGGTATAGGGCAAACCGGCGATAATCATTCCGTGATGAAGTAAAGTTATCAAAAAGCTCAAGATAGTTGATTCCTGACCTCCATGTTGAGTATTGGAACTGGTAAAAACAGCACCAACTTTACCGACTAAAGAATGATGAGCCCAGAGCTGCCCTGTGGAGTCAAGAAAACTCTTCATCTGAGCTGCCATATTGCCAAAACGAGTAGGAGTGCCAAAAATTATAGCATCAGCTTCAGCTAAATCCTGAACTTGTGCCACTGGAATATGTTCAAATTTCTTTTGAGCTTCCCTGGCATGCATCTTTTCTAAAATCTCAGAAGATAAAGTTTCTGGCACCCTTCTCAGTATCACTTCCATTCCAGGAACACTCTGTGCTCCCTCTGCTTCTGCTTTTGCCATTTCATAGATATGACCATATGTGGAATAAAAAAGCACTAATATTTTCATTTTAAAACCTCCTCTTATAGCAAAATAGTAAACCGAATTATCCTTTTGTCCAAGAGGAAAATTTCCAGATATGTTTTTCCCTGATAATAATAGTGATTTGGGAAAGTATAATGTTACTAAAAATATATTAACATAGGAGCTGATATATATAATTTAGTTTTAGCATATAAAATACATTGCACTTTTCTTTTTCTCTCCTGGCTCTCTCTTGGCTCTCTCTTATCTCATTAACTAAGAAACTGCTAAGTATGAGACAAGAATCACAATTGATATCTTACTACTTTATAAATATTATAACATATTGATTAAGGGGAAGATAGTAATATTACCGAAAGATAAATCTACTGGAATGGAATATAATTATCAACAAAGAACAATTATCTTAGCTAACTAGTTTAACTATAAGTGAGATAGAAAATTGTAAAGAAGATGTCGCAGGTCAAATATCTTGACACCAGTTCTAAAGGATAATTTGAAGAGTTTAATCCCTTCTTTGTTAAAAAAATATAAGGTAGTATAATGAAAAAAGAGCAGTTTCCAGAATTCTTAAAAGCTAATGAGAAAAGGATATATAATTATTTGCTTTCCCTTTTAGGTGATGAGAGCGATGCAAATGATGTGGCGCAAATGGTCTTTCTATCATTTTACGAACATATTGATAATATAGATGAATCCACTGCTCTTTCCTATCTGTATCGTATTGCACATAACAAAAGTATGACCTATCTAAAACAAAAGAATCGTTATGTGAATTTTGAACCTAAATCTTTTGAACAAATGCAAGACCGTAACATTAAGGGCAATGATAAGGATTATTCTTTGCTTCATACAGCGATAAAAGAGCTTCCACCACGATTAGCCAGTGTTATTCAACTGCAATATTTTGATAAGCTTAGCTATAAAGAGATTGCGGAAAAATTGGGTGTAAGTGTAAAAGCCGTAGAATCATTATTAGTTAGAGCTAAGAAACGACTCCGGAAAAATTTAATGAAGGATAGAAAGGAAGGAAGGGTATAAATTTATGAAAAAGATTATAAAAATGAAATTTGAAAAGAGGCAACCGTGAGATGCAGTAAAGCGCAATATCTGATAGAGTTAAAGCTTGATAATGAACTTCCTGAAGAAAAAGGAAAAGCTCTGAAGCTGCATCTGAGAAAGTGTTCCCAATGCCGTAAATACGAAGCCGAAGCCAGGGAACTACAGCAATTATTATGCACTTATCCCGTTCGGGAATTTCCTTCCTGGTTGCATAATCGTATTCTGGAAGAAACAGTTAAGCATGAAAGGAAAAGAATGCTGAACGGTTTAATTGTCAGATGGCAGACCATTCCTGCTCTGGTAGCGATAGTTTTAAGTTTGATGGGAGGTTGGGCATTAGGGAAAAC
Organism: Candidatus Cloacimonetes bacterium ADurb.Bin211; assembly: GCA_002070045.1. Taxonomy (GTDB): domain Bacteria; phylum Cloacimonadota; class Cloacimonadia; order Cloacimonadales; family Cloacimonadaceae; genus Syntrophosphaera. The sequence goes on along the minus strand of MWCN01000042.1, from coordinate 7,115 downwards.
TGCCTATAGTAAAATTAACCCTCTTCCCGAGAATGCTTCTGTAATCTATAGCAATCAAGCATCGCAAACCGATAGTTTGAATCTGGTAGTCTTTGGGGAAAGCACTTTGATGGAAGATTTATTTTACCAAACGAGTGAGGATTATAAATGAGTAAACGGGCTTTGACAATTCTTTTACTTATATCGCTTTTTCTTAATGCCGGAATTATTGGTGGTTTTATAGTTATGAATGTATTTCGGCACAATCACATAGAACATCATTATCAAAAACCTCCGGATGGACTTCCACCTAAGAATATGGGAAAATTTGTTCCTCCGGATAGATTTGACCCTCAAATTGCAGCTTTGCGAGATAGCTTCTTTAAAACTAAAAGAGAATTAATGGAAGAGCTTTCTAAGGACCCGATAGATGAGGTAAAAGTTAAAGCCATAATTGAAAAATCAGTTGAAGCGCAAAGTAATATGGAAAGAGCTATGGGGTATAAAATGTTGGAATGGCGGAAAACTATGACTGCTCAAGAGGCAGAAGAACATTTTTCCTCAAGAATGGCAAGACTGGACAATCAGGAAGAAAGAATTAATCAAAGGAGAAAAGCAAAATGAAAAAGACCTTTATTATCACACTAATCGCTTTAATGTTAATTGGCATAATCTGGTCTAAAGATACCGCTAAAACTATGCCACCCTCAACAGTTAACAGTAACAAAACTTCTCAAATGAATGCCACTTTAGAATTAAATCCTCGTTCAGAACAAGTTGGATTCAGGAATGTATTAAAAGAGCTTAATTTAACAGAAGCACAAAAAAAGAAACTGGATGAGTTGCAACTTAATCATAAAAAAGCAATGAATATTATTGATGCTGAAATAAGGAATCTTCAGCTTGATCTGCATAAAGCTATAAAGGGAGAAGATTATGCTGCAGCAAAAATTCTGAATAACCAGCTTTATGAGAAAAAACGCAGTCGGGCTAATAATAGGATAGAACTGAGGGAACAGATTATGAAGGAGCTAACTGCAGAGCAAAAAGCTAAATTGCAATCTCTATTTCCCGGGAATGGTCTGGGATTAGGTCCTCGTGAAGGGAAATATCCTCCCAATTTTGAGAGATGTCCACTAGGGAAAGCATACCATCCTGGCTGTGGAAGAAATTGTAAATAACTAATAGAATCGGGACATTTTTGTAAACTGTAAAGAATGCAATAATCCTCTCTAATGTGAAATCTAAATATATTGGTGCGTCGCAATATTAACTTTACGACGCACCAATTTTTTATGAAGTGTTTCTTTCTGTAGGAAGGTTAAGTTACAGGAGAAAACATATAACTCATCTTAAATTTTCACACGGACATCAATATTTCTGAATCTGGCAGGTGCAACACCATGCGATAATTGCATAGATTGTCCTGGTTCTCCTTTACCACAATTGAAGGTACTTTGATAATCCCATTCTTCGGGACCGCAAACCCGGTCACAGGAATTCCAGAATTCTTTGGTAATACCATAATAGGTTGGTTCTTTCACAATACCAACAATCTTTCCCTTTTCAATACGATAACCGATTTCGGTAGTGAACTGGAAGTTATTACGGTTGTCATCTATGCTCCAGGTTTTAGTGAAATCAAGTAAATAACCATGTTCTGTATCAGCTATTAGTTGATCCAGAGTGCCTTCTCCAGGAGCCAGACAGAAATTTGTCATACGCACCAGAGGGAAATCATCTCCGTAAGAAGCTTTCATATTAGAAGAAGGTTCCAGACCAAGTAGATGAGCTATCTGACGGGAAGTTTGTTGATTAACCAGAATTCCATTTTTAATGATGTCTACTTTCTTTCCAGGGACGCCTTCATCATCAACAGGATGATAGCCCATACCACGAGGATCTGTACTATCACTAAAGATATTCACTACCGGTGAAGCATACGGGAAAGTGCCGATCATTTCAGGTTTAATGAAGGTCTTTCCAGCATAGGATATCTCCATTCCAAAGATACGATCTGCCTCGGTAGCATGTCCTACGGATTCATGTAATTGGAGTGCAAGATGCCCACTTCCGATGATAATGTCTGCTTTATCTTCTTCAATAGTAGGAGCAGATAGCAGGTCAGTGGCTTCTTTAATTATCCGTTCAGTGTTTTCTTCAAATTTATGTTTATGAAACAGTTCAAATCCAGCTCTTCCAGCACCCATATGTCCAGGCCAGGTACGGGATTGAACTTGAGCTCCATCCGAAGCTAATACCTCCATCATAGGAAGGGTATTGTAATAGGTGGAATGAGAATAAGTGCCTTCACTATTAGTGTAATATTTTTCCTGACGCATAAACATAGCATAGACTACAGAATGTACAATCTTTCCCTGAGGTTTGATAGCTTCTGCCAATCTCTGGAGATAGTCTATCTTTTCTTCTTTTGCCATTTTAAAAGGATCCTGTTCAGGATGATGTTCATATTCAGCTTGTACAGGAGAAAGAGGTGGAAATTCCACTTTATTTTTTTGGAAAATACTACCATACCGAGCATTGGAGATAGCAGTATTGATAGCTTTATTTATAGAATTATTGCTTAAGTCTCGGGTTCCAGCAAAACCCCAGCAACCATTTATCAATACTCTAATACCGAGAGCGATAGAATCTAAATTAGTGCCATAAGCACGCAGATAACCATTTTGAAAGGCAATAAACTCGTTATCAGTGCGGGTGATGCGCACATCCGCAAAAGTGATTTCGGGAAGCGATAATTTTTGTATAGTTTGTTTTATTATTTGTTCCATTTTATTTCCCTCAGATTGTTTTAGTGGATGAAGAAATATTGAAGTCTTTAACCAGAGCATGAGGAGATTTCACGGTTTCAACATCAAAGATTGCATAGTTTCCTGAGAAAGGAACAGGATGACTGCGATTTTCAAGGGCTTGAATGTGATCAAAAATACGAGCAACTTTTTCAGTGAAACGAAGATTATTTACTACTTTGGTGATTTTCCCGTCTTCAATAAGAAAGGTTCCGTCCCGGGTTAAACCAGTAATGGAGGTTTCTTTTGGATTGATGAAGTTCATATAGTGAAGACTGGATATAAAAAGACCATATTTAATGCTACCAATCAATTCATCCAAGGTTTTATCGCCTTTTTCAATTTTTAAGCAAGATCCAGTATTTCCGTTTTTCGGAAGTCCTGTCTTATGGGAATAGTAGTTATCGCACATAAAGTTACGAAAGATTCCCTGATCAATAAGAGAAAGATAACGATAGATATGACCATTAGAACCATAATCTTTATGTATCATATCCGGGTCTTCAGGGTCATCACAGATGCTAACCCATTCCGGAAATACTTTTTGATTGAGTTTTCCTTCAAAAAAGCTGGTGTGCTGGTCTAAAGCGCGAGCACTCATTCCATAGGCAAGATATTGAGCAAATTCACCCAGACAACGCGGAGCTAAAATTACATCATAAGTTCCTGGTTCAATATCCACAATATCGTGAGAACAAAAGCCAATTTTTTGCAGTAATTGTTCTATGAAGTTTCTTTCCTGGAAATATTGAAAATCTTCTCCTCCGAATGCTTCCACAACAGTTACCTGAGATTTGTTATGCACTGCTTTAACTTCCAGATAGTAAGGAGAACTGACACTAATCTTATCTAAGCCATTGCTGTTAACGAGCCTGTATTTTTGATAGTTACAGACGAAGGAGCCAAAAATATCAAAATTGTATGGAGCAACGGCAGTTGCAATTCTTGCTAAAACTTCAGTTTTCAGTTTTAGAGGGACAACCTCAATATTGTTTTTGACTTCTCTTGGTTTAGCAAGTGTTTTGTCGTTTTCCAGATCTACAAAATAAGGGTCTTCGGGCAACTTATCTATTATTGACAAAGCATCCTGCACCGCATTGTCAATAGTTTGGGAATTAGCGTTATCCAGCATAAAGCTGAATGATTTTTTGCCTTTATAGATAGTTGCGTCTAGCGAGGTTACTTCCTTGCTGATGTTGTAATTAGTCTGGCTATGATAAAAGCGCAGGAAGTCCGTTGTCCAGTATTGTTCAATAATTTCATATTGAAGCTCAGGATGACTGTCCAGCGCGCTTTTCAGGTAATCCAGATTTTCCATTTATCCTCCAGTTAATATATTTTTAAATCCAGGAAGTGGTATTATGTCGTCTTTTAGGAGAATTTTTACGAAAGAGGAAAGAACCGCTGGCAGGTGCTACTTTTCCTTTTTGTACCACTCTATTTCCTCTAAGATATACCTCTTCTATACTTCCTTCCAGTTTATGCATACTGCCATCAGGTGCCTTAAACAGGGTTTCTTTTTCCGGATTATAAATTACAAAATCAGCATCTGAGCCAGCTGCAATGCAACCTTTAGTGGGATAAAGTCCCAATCTTTTAGCAGAATTTTCACTGGTCATTTTGATAACTGTAGCCAGAGGAATCTTTCGCTTTTTCCATAGTTCCGAGAGAGTCCAGAGATAGGAATAGGGTAAAAGTTTTTCAGTTGTACCTCTAAAAGCTAAGCTCACCTGTTCTGGAACAGGTAGTGATTCTACATTATTAGAAAGCATATAGATTTTATTAGTGCGTAAAAGGTCAAAAAGTTGATGTTCCGGGTCATCCAGTTCAATCTCTTGACCCAGATCTATTCCAGAGAAGAACTTCATTAAATCTGCAATATTGAGGGCATAAGAGATATCTGTGCGTTTATATATGCCGTTCAAAAATTCCAAAGTAGGAAAATAGGATATATAAGGGATATGAATAGGATTTTCTTGAATGCGTCGCAAAAGTTTCTTTATAGCATTGTCCTGGGATTGGAAGGAGAATTCTTGATCTTCTTCAAAATCATAACCTTGAAAAGCAAAGAGGGTGTCAGATTCGTAAATATCCAGGAAAAGGTCCATTATTTCTGAAAAAGATAGTGTAGGAATGTGTTGATTAGGAGAAGGATATAAAAGTGCCAGACCCACTATTCCCTGAGACCATAATTGTTGAGCTGCTTCTGCATGATAAGGATAGGAGGCAATATTAACATTACCCCAAAGTGCCATATCCAGAAAGGAATTTCTTTCTATTAGCTCTTGCCAGTATCTTATATCTTCTAAATGGAAAATTGGTTTTGGATTAAAGTAACTCAGTTCAGCAAAACTTGTCCATCCACCCAATAAGGCAGATTTAGTGATATGAGCAAGGTTTTTTTCAGCGTCTTTTTCAGTTATAATATGGCTATGTGCATCAACAGCTCCAGGAAGTAAAATTTTCCCCTTAAGATCTATTACTTCTGATAACTCATCTGATTGGATATCATCACTGGAAATCTTGATTATAGTTTCATTAAACAGGACATTAACCCGTTTAAAAGCAGCCGAGGATGTCGGAAGTGAGACATTTGTGAATAACTTCATACTATTCCAATATTATAACTTTACGCTTTCTATGTATATAAGAATAACGAATCATTTATATATCATAATGGGAATCTGTTCTTAAATAAAAAAACAATTTCCCAAACTGATACTATAAAATTAGAATTCTCAAAATCTGTCAAGGAATAACTTAGCTAAGGGGAGAATAACTACTCTAACCTATTGGATTACAGATAATAATAAAATTACAATAATAGTTAATAACAAATTTAATTGCAAAAAAGATTTGTAGCTTACGCTTTAGACTTCGTAGTCCGGTAATTTACTCTATTGTTATTTAATTACCTGAGTATCATTGTCCTCTTAACAGAAGTAAATCTCTGGTTATAACGAACTATTAAATAATACTCTCCAGAAGGTGTATAGGTGCCATTATCTCCAATTCTATCCCAACCAATACGAAGATAATTTTTTATCATACCACTATAAAGAGTTTTAATCACTTTACCACTTTCAGTTTCAATACTTATTTGAACCTCAACCGGGTAATTAAAACTTACCGTTATATTTGTATAATCATACATCGGATTGGGATCAATCACTATTTCATTTAAGGCATTCATCTCTTTTGCTGATAACATAGTCAGCATTAAAAGACCCATTGCTATGACTAATAATATCTTTTTCATTTTATACTCTCCTTGAATCCTATTATATATATTATATGCATATTTTATTCCTAAACAACTTTATTAGCAGATTCTGCCAGTATAATAGCTCCTAAAACTCCTGCTCTATTTCCTGCTAAAGCTTTTTCAATTCTGGTGTGTTTTGCATTAATCATCGGCATAAAATCTATAATTTTTTTCTGAAGTTTTTCCCAATCATACAGATTTCCTTCCATTGCACCGCCTCCTAGGACAATAATTTCCGGGTCGAGCAGCACACAAAGATTGGCGATGCCCTGTGCAAGAATAAATAATCCTTCCTCTAAAATGTGATTAGCCTTAGGGTCTATTGCCGCTAAATGGAGCAAATCTTTAATTTCTAAGGAAGATTCTGTTTTGGAAAAAGGTATTTCCAGTGAACTGATTCTTCTTTTAAGACCGTCCACGGAAGAATATGCTTCAACGCAACCTTTTCTACCACAAGAACATAATTCCCCTCCAGGTATTATACATATATGCCCCAATTCCATAGCATAACCATGAGAACCATGGAATATTCTATCTTTTTGAACAAATCCACAACCAATACCACTTCCGATAGTTATGCCAATAATATCTTTTTTAAAATCTCTGAGCCAGGCTTCTGCAAAACACATCAAGTTTGCATCATTATCCCAGTATACAGGAAGCTTTATACTTTCAGGAATCAGGTTTCGTATATCAAAATTTACCAGAAAAGGTAGATTAGGATTTACTCCCACTATTTGATGAACATTCTGGTCTATTGTTCCAGGAGTTCCTATACCTATAGCTTTTAGATTATTCCAGCTAAGATTATCAGAAGCAATATTTAGGATTTCGGAGATAATATTTTTCAAAAATGGGAGGGTTTTGAAGTGGAGTTCTTGTTTATTAAAATACTGTAAACCTACTTTACTATTACCCCATCCATATTTGACACTGGATGCACCAATATCTATTCCTAAGAAGTATTTATCTGATGTTGACATACAAAAAGAATGGGGTGGGTGATGGGGATCGAACCCACAACGCCCGGAACCACAATCCGGTGCTCTGCCAGTTGAACT